>NZ_JBEZYF010000068.1:0-48298 GCF_040638415.1 Kribbella sp. NPDC026596
CCCCCCCCCCCCCCCCCCCCACCAACCCCCCCCCCCCCCCCACCGGCGGATTCGGGGTCGGTCTGGGACTGACGGCGTACACGCTGGGGATGCGGCACGCGTTCGACGCCGACCACATCGCGGCGATCGACAACACCACCCGCCGGCTGACCGCGGCCGGGCAGCGACCGGTGTCCGTCGGGTTCTGGTTCTCCCTCGGTCACTCCAGCGTTGTCTTCGGGCTGTGCCTTCTGCTGGCCTTCGGCGTGCGCTCGTTGGTCGGTCAGGTCGAGAACGACTCGTCCACGCTCCAGTCGGCCACGGCGTTGGTCGGTACGGCGGTGTCCGGTGTCTTCCTCGTCGCGATCGGGCTGGTCAACTTCGTCGTACTCGCGCGCATCGCGGGGGTCGTGCGCCGGATGCGTCAGGGGGATCACGACGAGGCGGAACTCGAAGCGCACCTCGACAGCCGAGGTCTGCTCAACCGGCTGCTGCGCCCAGTGACCAGGGCCGTGCGCAAGCCGCGCCACATGTACCCGGTCGGACTGCTGTTCGGTCTTGGGTTCGACACCGCGACCGAAGTGTCGCTGCTCGTCCTCGCGGGCGGAGCCGCGGCGTTCGCGCTGCCCTGGTACGCCGTCCTCGTCCTGCCGATCCTGTTCGCGGCCGGGATGAGTCTGCTGGACACGATCGACGGCTGCTTCATGAGCGTCGCGTACCGCTGGGCGGTCATCAATCCGGTGCGCAGAGCCTTCTACAACCTGGTCGTCACGGCGCTGTCGGTGGTCGTCGCCCTCGCGATCGGCACCATCGAGATCCTGTCCATCCTGACCGGCAAGCTCGGCATCACGTCCGGGCCGCTGGTCGCGATCAGCCAACTCGACCTGAACCAGGCCGGTTTCGTGATCACCGGTCTGTTCGTCGTGATCTGGGCCGTCGCGCTGCTGGTCTGGCGCTACGGCCGGATCGAGGAGCGCTGGTCCTAAGACTCGTTGGCCTTGCGGACCCAGACTTCCCGGATGATGAGCAGGATGGCGGCGGCGCTCGGGATGGCGAGCAGGGCGCCGACCACGCCGAGGAGGGCGCCGCCGAGGAGGGCGGCGATGACGGTGACCGCGCCGGGGATGTCCACGGCTCGCCGCATGATGCGAGGAGCTACGACGTAGTTCTCGATCTGCTGGTAGATGATGCCGTAGATGAGGCAGGCGACGCCGATCCACAGGCCTGCGGTGAACCCGATCAGGGAGACGACCACGACGCCGATCAGGCCGCCGACCATCGGGATGAAGTCGCAGAACATCACCACGATCGCCAGCGCCACGGCGTACTCCCGCAGGCCGACGATCTCCAGGAAGACGAACATGCAGACGCCGGCGCACAGGGCCACCATGAACTGGCCGCTGACGTAGCCACCGACCCGGGTCAGGACCTCGTCGCCGAGGATCGAGACGCGGTTGCGGCGGGTGGCCGGAACCAGGCTGTACGCCGCGCGCTTCACCGACGGGAGCGAAGCGAGGAAGTACAGCGTCAGGATCATGATCGTGAAGGTGTTGAAGAGGGCGCCCGCGACCACCCTGCCGACGCCGAGGATGCCGCCGAACGCACGCTGTGCCAGGGCCGGATCCTGGATGTACTCCTGGGCCTTCTGGATGTAGTGGTAGCGGTTGTTGAGTTCCTTCAGCGAGTTCGACTTCTGCAGCAGATCGAGCCACTCAGGGGCGTTCCTGATCAGGCTGTTGACCTGGTCGGTGACGACCGGAACGATCGCGAAGCCGACGCCGGTGACCGCCAGGAGCATCAGCAGGAACACGACGCCGACCGACAAGCCGCGCCTTAGGCCGCGGCGCATGAACCACTCGACCAGCGGGTTCAGGCCGACGGCGATGAACATCGACACCAGCAGCAGAATCAGTACCGACTTGGCCTGGCCGAGGGCGTTCCACAATCCCCAGGCGACGAGTACGCCGAGAGCCGCGAAGAACCCGAAGACGAACGGGTTCGACCGCCGCAGCGCCGGACCGGGCATCCCCATGCCCTCGTCCGGATGACGCTCCTCGATCAGCAGTTCACCGGCGAGGTCGTCGTCCTCCACAGCCTTCTCCGCTGCGGCCTCCGCCTTCTCGGCCGCAGTCTCCGCCTCGGCCGCCTTGGCGGCCGACTCGTCAGCCGTGCCGGCCGCCTCCTCGGCCTTGTCGGCGGACTCCTCTGCTTCGTCGGCCGAGTCGTCTGCCTTGTCCGCGGCTGCGGTTGCCTGCTCGGCGGAATGTTCGCTCTTGTCTGCGGCGGCTTGGGCCTCGGCGGCGGCGGTCTGTGCCTCCCGGGTCGCCTCGGCGAGGTCCTCGCCGGGGGTCGCTGTGGAGGTCTCGTCGCCGGGTGGGGTCACGTCGTCTTGTCCTTCGGGGATCGCGAACGGCCCTTGGCCTCGTCGGTCTTGTCGTCGGCGGCGGCAGCGGAACCGTTCGCCTGGACCCGAGTCTGCTCGTTCGCGAGGTCATCCAGCCGCAACTCGTCGATTCGCGTTGAATCGGCCGGCTCGTCGTCCTCGTCCTCGTCCGCGTCGTCGTCCTCGTCGTCGAGGTCTGCGTCCTCGATGTCCGCGTCGGCGGTCGGGGACGCGACGGGCTTGGCGGTCGCGGTCGCCGGCTTCGCGGGGGAGTCGTCAGGCTCGGCTGGTCCGCCGGCGGTCTTGCCGGCGAGGTCGTCGGTGTCCTTGGGGTCGACCCGCAGGCCGCTGTCGATCCGGGTCTCGTCGACCCGGGCGTCACCCGCGCCGATCCCGACGAACGGGCTCGCCCCGGTGAACGGGCCGACCTCGTCCTCGTCGTACGACGACGCGTCCGGAGCAGCGGCACCTCCGGCGAACGGGCTGCCCTTCGGACCGTCGAACGGGCTGGACGAGGAACCACCGAGGGCAGACGACTCCGCCGGGCTCTCCGTCGAAGCCGGCGCGTCCTCGGCGGGGCGGTCGAATGGGCTACTGGTCGGGGCCAACCCCTCCGGCTCCGAGAACGAACTGCTGCTCGGGGCCGGGGTTTGTGGTGCGTCGAACGGGCTCGGGGCCGGGCCGTCCAGCGGGCTGGGGGCCGCCGGGGTCTGCGGACGGGCGAACGGGTTGACGTAGGCCGGGGCGGCCGTCTCGGAGTCGAGCTCGGCGGCCTGCCGGGCGATGTTGCTGGCGATCTCGTTCAGCCCGGCGATCTGGGTCAGGATGCCGTCGCGCCGCTTGGCCAGCCGCTCGGTCTCGCGAGCCACGATCGTCCGCGACCGCTCCGCCTCGTCAGCGGCGTTCGCAAGCTCGGCCTCGGCCCGCGTCCGCGCGGTCGTGAGCAGCTGCTCGGCCTCACGCCGTGACCGCGAGATCGTCCGCTCGGCCGACTCCTCGGCCTCGGCGCGGATCTTGCGCGCCTGCTCGGTCGCCTCCGCCACGCGCCGCTCGGAGGCCTCGGCGGCCTCCTTCATCTGGGTGGTCAGGTTCTCGGTGTCGGCCGCGATCTGCTGGTGCTTGTCGGCCAGCTCCTTGGCCTGCTGCTCACGCTCGTCCGCCAGCCGCGCCCGCAGGGCCGCGGACTCGCGCTGGATCGCGGTGCGGATCTTCTCCGCCTCGTGCAGCGCGCCGTTCTTCAGCGTGCTCGATTGCGACTCAGCGGTCAGCTGCAGCTGCTCGGCCTTGCGCCGCGCTGCCGCCAGCACCTCGGCCGACTCTGTCTCGGCCGTCCGGCGGAGCTCCGCGGCGTCACCCTCGGCGGTCCGGCGCATGCTGTCGGCCTCGTTCAGCGCGACGGTGCGGATGTCCTCGCCCTCACGCACGCCGGTCGCACGGGTGGCGGCCGCCTCCTTGGTCGCGTTGGTCCGCAGCTCGTCGGCCTCCCGCCGGGCCTCCTCGAGCGCCTCGGACGCCTGGTCCTGGGCGAGCCGGAGGATCTGCGCGGCCCGGTCGCCGAGCCCGGCGTACGACGGGTTCGCACTGGCCTCGAGCTGGCGACGGGTCTCGTCGAGCTGGCGTTGCATGGGCGCGACACTGCCCTGGAGTTCGTCGGCGCGATTGCGCGCCTCGACGAGTTGCATTTCCAGCGCGCGGACATAGTCGTCCACCGCCTGCTTGTCGTACCCACGGCGACTGACCGGGAAGCCCCCGGCCGCGGTCGCCGTGCGGTCGAAGAACGGCAGACTCGACTCGTCAGGCATTTCCCGAGATTCCCTTCTGGCGGCTCAGCTGAATCCCCCACCTTAAGCCTGTCAGAACCCGGGTGTAACCAGCTAATCCGCCTCTGGGGACAACTACCTGTTACGGAAGCGATTTATCGCCGCGGCGTGCTGTTCACGCAGCTCCGGGTCCCGGATCCCGAGTCCCTCGGTGGGAGCGAGGGTGAGCACGCCGACCTTGCCCTGATGCAGGTTGCGGTGCACGTCGTACGCGGCCTGAGCGGTCTCCTCGAGCGGGTAGACCCGGCTGACCGTCGGATGAACCATGCCCTTGGCAATCAGTCGGTTCGCCTCCCAGGCCTCGCGGTAGTTGGCGAAATGGGAGCCGATGATCCGCTTCAGGTTCATCCACAGGTAGCGGTTGTCGTACTCGTGCATGAATCCCGATGTCGACGCGCACGTCACGATCGTCCCGCCGCGGCGGGCGACGTACACCGACGCTCCGAAGGTCTCCCGTCCCGGGTGCTCGAAGACGATGTCGGGGTCGTCCCCGCCGGTCAGCTCGCGGATTCGGGCCCCGAACCGCTTCCATTCCTTCTGGTCCTGAGTGGTCTCGTCCTTCCAGAACTTGTACCCCTCGGCCGACCGGTCGATGATCAGCGAGGCCCCCATCGCCCGGCAGATCTCCGCCTTTTCCGGCGAGGACACGACGCACACCGGGATCGCCCCGCCGTTCAGCGCGAACTGCGTCGCGTAGGAACCCAGCCCGCCGGACGCGCCCCAGATCAGGACGACGTCGCCCTGCTTCATGTTCGCGCCGTTCGCCGACACGAGCTGCCGGTACGCCGTACTGTTCACCAGCCCCGGTGACGCGGCCTCCTCCCAGGTCAGGTGGGCCGGCTTCGGCATCAGCTGGTTCGACTTCACCAGCGCGAGCTCGGCCAGGCCGCCGAAGTTCGTCTCGAAGCCCCAGATCCGCTGCTCGGAGTCGAGCATCGTGTCGTTGTGCCCGTCCGGCGACTCCAGTTCGACCGACAGGCAGTGCGCGACCACCTCGTCGCCGGGCTTCCACGCATTCACGCCCGGGCCGGTCCGCAGTACGACGCCGGCCAGGTCGGAGCCGACCACGTGATACGGCAGGTCGTGGCGGGCGGTCAGCGGCGACAGCTTCCCGTAGCGCTTGAGGAAGGAGAACGTCGACACCGGTTCGAAGATCGACGTCCAGACGGTGTTGTAGTTGATCGCGCTCGCCATCACCGCGACCAGCGCCTCACCCGGCCCGAGCTCGGGCGTCGGCACGTCGTCCAGGTGCAGGCTCTTGCGCGGATCCTTCTCCTTGGTGTCCAGACCCTCGAACATTCCGGCCTCGTCGGCGTGGACGGTGATCCCGCGGTAGTGATCGGGTACGTCGAGCGCACCCACGGCAGCGGTGTCACCGGCAAGGATCGCATCGAGGATCTGCTTCACGTCGTACCTCCTGCAACGGCGGTCTGGGTGAGCGGAACTTACCGCTGAGTATGCACGCACCGCTGTGCCCTGTAACACAGGACGGGACGGGTGAGACGACCGTCACTTTTGCAGTCCACCGTTGTCAGTGGTCTTATCCGCGCAGGCGAGTGTGCAAGCGCACCTGGGTGAAGTCGTCACCCGACCGCAGCTGCACCAGATCGCAGAGCTGGTTCGCCAGCCAGACGCCCCGTCCGCCGAGTCCGTCGAGCGGTGGCAGCACGCGCCCGACCAGCAGGTCGTCGATCCGGCCGCGGTCCGCGACGTCGCAGATCAGCGCGCCGTTCGCGACCCACACCGACAACGTCCCGCGACCGCCGCCGAACCGGATGCTGTTCGTACAGATCTCGTGCAACGCCAGCGCCAGGTCGTCCAGCCGGTCTCGCAAGACGCCGTACGACGACGCCTGCGCGGTGACCCAATCACGCACGTCTCCCAGGTCGGCCAGCCCGAACTCCCAGCGCTCGGCCCGATCCGGTACGTCGTCCAGCGCCGTACGGAATGTCTTCTCCGCAAGGGCTTCCGCGCCGGAGTGGGTCGC
Source organism: Kribbella sp. NPDC026596 (assembly GCF_040638415.1). Taxonomy (NCBI): domain Bacteria; kingdom Bacillati; phylum Actinomycetota; class Actinomycetes; order Propionibacteriales; family Kribbellaceae; genus Kribbella; species Kribbella sp. NPDC026596. The sequence goes on from NZ_JBEZYF010000068.1 coordinate 6,170, forward strand.
CGTCGGGTCGATGCCGACGGAGGCCTCGTACGGGCAGCGCAGCCAGAAGGACTGGTCGCTCGCGAAGGCGATGTCCAGGAGCGCCTCGTGCAGCAACGCCTCGTCGTACTCGGTCGCGCTCCGGCCGGCGTAGGCGGGCTCACCGAGACCGCGCACCGGGTGGCCGGCGTGCTGCTCGAGGGCGTCGCGCCAGAGCGGGATCAGCCGGGCAGGATTGCTTCCGGCAACAGTCATGTCGATCAAGCGGACCTGGTCGCGCGCTGCACCGAGAGGCTCGCCCAGCAAGGCGATCCGCCCAGGTGGCAGCACGGCCACGATCTTGTCCCCCGCCGCCAAACCGTCCCGCACGAACGTTCCCGCGAGCCGCACGAACTCCTCGTCCGACGCATAGACGAAGGCGTCGTGCCTGAACCCCGCCGGCGCTCCGTGCAGAGAGTCGGTGGCGCTGTCCTTCAGCACCTGAACAGACTAGTCCGCTCAGCGCTCTCCGGCAGTCAGCAGCGCGTGCCGTCACACCGTGTTCGAGGCCGGTGGCTCAACGAGTTCGACCAGGACACCGCCGGCCGACTTCGGGTGGATGAAGTTCACCCGCGACCCGGCGGTGCCGCGCTTCGGCTCGTCGTACAGCAGGCGGGCACCGCGCTCGCGCAGGACCGCGGACACCTTGTCGAGGTCGCCCACCCGGTAGGCGAGCTGCTGGATGCCGGGGCCGCGCTGGTCCAGGAACTTCGCGATCGGCGATGCGTCCGACAACGGCGCGAGCAGCTGGATCGAGGATCCGGAGTCGCCGATCGACAGCATCGCCTCGCGGACGCCCTGTTCCTCGTTGATCTCTTCGTGCGCGACCCGCAGGCCGAAGACGTCCGCGTAGTACCGGACGGCCTCGTCGAAGTCGGCCACCGCGACGCCGACATGGTCGATGGCTTCGAACAGGCCAGAGGTGACGTGATCCATGCCGTCAGCTTATGGCTGGTGTGACCCGATCCATGGCTCGTGTGACTTGATCGACAGCGGCGTACCAGTGCTGTCGCAGGTATCGTGACAACATGTCTGACGCCACTCGCAGCTCGCAGAACCAAACCGTCATAGTGGCCGGCGCACGCACCCCGATCGGGCGGCTGCTGGGTGGCCTCAAGGGCTTCACCGGCGCCGAGCTCGGGGGGTTCGCGATCAAGGCCGCCCTGGAGAAGGCCGGTGTCGCGCCGGACCAGGTCGAGTACGTGATCATGGGCCAGGTGCTGCAGGCCGGCGCCGGCCAGATCGCCGCCCGGCAGGCCGCGGTCAAGGGCGGAATCCCGATGGACGTCCCGGCCATCACCATCAACAAGGTCTGCCTGTCCGGCCTGAACGCGATCGCGCTCGCCGACCAGCTGATCCGCGCCGGTGAGTACGACGTCGTCGTGGCCGGCGGCATGGAGTCGATGACGAACGCGCCGCACCTGCTGCCGAAGTCCCGCGAGGGCTTCAAGTACGGCGATGTGCCGCTGGTGGACTCGATGGCGTTCGACGGGTTGTGGGACGCCTTCACCGATCAGGCGATGGGCGCGCTCACCGACCAGGCCAACAACGACGGCCTGAAGCTGACCCGCGAGGAGCAGGACGAGTTCAGCGCCCGCTCGCACCAGCAGGCCGCCGCCGCGTGGAAGAACGGCGTGTTCGCCGACGAGGTGGTCCCGGTCGAGGTGCCGCAGCGCAAGGGCGACCCGATCGTGGTCGACAGCGACGAAGGCGTCCGCAGTGACACCTCGGCCGAGTCGCTGGCCAAGCTGCGGCCGGCGTTCGGCAAGGACGGCACGATCACAGCCGGTTCGGCCTCGCAGATCTCCGACGGCGGTTGTGCTGTCGTCGTGATGAGCAAGGCGAAGGCCGAGGAGCTCGGGCTGAGCTGGATCGCCGAGATCGGCGCCCACGGGTCGGTCGCCGGGCCGGACTCGACGCTGCAGAGCCAGCCCGCCAACGCGATCGTCAAGGCCTGCGCGAAGGAAGGCATCGAGCCGTCCGCGCTGGATCTCGTCGAAATCAACGAGGCGTTCGCGGCGGTCGGGATTGCGTCGGCTCGCGAACTCCAGGTGGACGTCGACAAGGTGAACGTGAACGGTGGCGCGATCGCGCTGGGTCACCCGATCGGCATGTCCGGCGCTCGCCTGGTGCTGCACCTCGCGCTGGAGCTTCAGCGTCGCGGTGGAGGCGTGGGAGCCGCTGCTCTGTGTGGCGGTGGCGGTCAGGGTGACGCCTTGATCGTGCGGGTTCCGAAGAGCTGATGCCACGACGCACCGCACCTGTCGGCGAGCTGGTCGAGCGGGCCCGGGAGGGTGACTCCCGGGCCGTCGCTCGGCTGATCTCGCTCGTCGAGGACGAGTCCCCGCTGCTGCGTGAGGTGATGGCGGCGCTGTCGCCGCACGCCGGTCACGCGCACATCGTCGGCATCACGGGTTCGCCGGGCGTCGGCAAGTCCACGTCGACGTCGGCGCTGGTCTCGGCGTACCGCGCGAGCGGGAAGCAGGTCGGCGTACTCGCGGTGGACCCGTCGTCGCCGTTCTCCGGCGGAGCCTTGCTGGGGGACCGGGTGCGGATGCAGGACCATGCGACCGACACCGGGGTGTTCATCCGGTCGATGGCCTCGCGCGGGCATCTCGGTGGGCTGGCGTGGTCGACACCGCAGGCGCTGCGGGTGCTGGACGCGGCCGGGTTCGACGTCGTTCTGGTGGAGACGGTCGGTGTCGGGCAGTCCGAGGTCGAGATCGCGGGGATGGCGGACACGACGCTCGTGCTGCTCGCGCCCGGGATGGGCGACGGCATCCAGGCGGCGAAGGCCGGGATCCTCGAGGTCGGCGACATCTACGTGGTGAACAAGGCGGATCGCGACGGCGTGCAGAACGTCACCCGCGACCTGCGGTCGATGCTCGCGCTGGCCGAACGCGCCGAGGGTGCGTGGTCGCCGCCGATCCTGAAGACGGTTGCCTCACGCAACGAGGGGGTCGCCGAGGTGGTGGCCGCGATCGACGACCGGCTCGAGTGGATGCGGTCGAACGGCGTCCTCACCGAACGCCGGCGCAGTCGCGCGCGCGACGAGATCGAGGCGATCGCGATGACGGCGCTGCGGTCCCGGTTCGCGCATCTGCACGGTGACGCCAGACTGGATGTGCTGGCCGCCAAGGTGGCCGACGGAGGCACCGACCCGTACGCTGCGGCGGACGAGTTGATCGCGGCGTTGTGACTTCGGTCTCGGTTGGAACACTCGACCACGGAGTGTCACTTTGTGTCTTCCGCTTTCCGTTCACCGGGTGTTGTTCCGAATTCGGGCAAATACCGCAGAATTTGCGCCGGATGGCAGGGTGGGCGTCTCACGGCGGCGCGCCGGTGGGTGCCATGCTCCCGGATCCGTTACAGAATGGACCTTGTAGCTGGTGAGCATCGTAGGGTGGGCTGTGTTCAGTCAGTGACAATTGGTGACGGTCCGTGATACAAATTCAAACACAGTCGACCGAGTGGTTGCGAACGAGGAGTGGTGACATGCCGAAGAAGCTGTTGATCTGGTCGGTCATCGCCTTTGCGGCTTTCTATCTGTTCACGCAGCCGGCGAACGCCGCTGATGCGGTGGGCGGCGCGTTCTCTGCCGTCGGCGACGCATTCCAAAGTGTCATCACCTTCCTGACCGCGCTGTTCAGCTGATCTGCGGTTCAAGTGTCCCGTGACGAGCGATCGTGCGGGACACTTGGCTGTAAGGGACGCAAGCAGGGCCGACAGGCCCGACAGCGGGGCTGACAGGGGAGTGAGTGGATGGCCGGAATAGGCCTGTTCCGGATCTTCGACCCGAAGGTCCGGCGCCATCTGATCTCGGACGAGGGCGAAGTCGTCATCGACGAGGTCCGGCAGCACTGGGTGGTGTACCTGGTGCCGATGCTCGAGGTCGCGCTGGCGACCGCGCTGCTGGTGGTGCTGGTGACCAACTCGATCGGCGGCTCGCAGGTGCTGCTGGCGCTCGTGCTGGTGCTGCTGTCGCATGCGTTCTGGCAATTCCTGACCCATCACCGGGACCGGTTCGTGGTCACCAACATGCGGGTCATGCGGATCCGTGGCGTCTTCTCCCAGAGCATCGCGACCACCCCGATCGCGCGAGTCCTCGACATCACCCTGAAGAAGCCGAGCATCGGCCGGATCCTCGGCTACGGCCACTTCGTCTTCGAGTCGGCGGCGCAGGATCAGGGCTTCCGGGAGATCAAGTGGGTCAGCCGCCCGGACGACCGGGATCTGACCATCCAGCGAGTCATCCAGCGCACCGGTCTGCGCGCCGCGGCGAGCGTCGACGTGCTGGAAGGCGACGAGGACTCCGACGACGACGGCACCGGTCCGATCGGGATGGACTCCGCGCAGGAGGTCATCAGCACGGTGGCGCCGAGCGCCCCGGCCCACCACGCCCGCCCGGCCTCGTCAGGCCCGAAGTCGATCTTCAACAGCGAACGCGGCAACTGGACCGACGACACCGACTGAGCGCTCAGCCGGCGCGCTGGCGGAACAGGTCGCGGCGGCGCTCCCGATGCGCACGCTCCGGATGGTTCGGCGGAGCTGTCCCCAACGCCTGGTCCAGCTCATCCGCTGCCTCGGCGTAGCGAGCCTGGCGAGCGAGCAGCTCGCCGCGGATCGCATGCCAGCGAGGACTTCGCGGTACGGCGTCCAGCAGCGCCAAGGCTGACGTGATGTCGCCGGTCTCGGCGGTCGCGACGACAAGGCCGAGCTGGGCGGCCGGGCTGGGCGCGACCTCGACGAGCAGCTCGTACAGCCGCACGATCTCGCGCCAATCGGTCGCCATGTAGCTGGGCACGCGGGCGTGCTCGGCGGCGATCGCGGCCTGCAGTTGGTACGCATCGGCCCGGCGATCCGAGCGCTGGAGAGAGTCGTTGAGCAGCTCGACACCGCGTGCGATCAGCTCGGCGTCCCATCGGCTCCGGTCCTGCAGATCGAGCGTGACCACCTCGCCCTGCTCGTCGAGCCTGGCTGGCCGACGCGCCTCGGTCAGCAACAGCAACGCGAGCACCGCAGAGGGCATCGGCTGATCGGGCAGCAGGCTGTGCAGCAGCTCGCCCAGCCGGATCGCCTCCGCGCAGACGTCTACGTCGTACGCCGCCTCGCCCTCGAGGGGAGCGTGACCGGCGGTGTAGAGGCTGTGGATCACCGCGCACACGGCCGGGAGCCGATCGGGCAGCTCGTCCTCGGGCGGCACGCGGTACGGGATCCGTGCGGCGGCGATCTTCTGCCGCCCGCGCGTCAGGCGCTTGGTGGTGGCGACCTCGGTGGTGAGGAGTACGCCGGCGATCTGCGCGGGGGACAGGCCACAGAGCGTCCGGAGCGCGAGGGCGACTCTGGTCGGCGGCGAGAGCGCGGGGTGGCAGCACGTGAAGATCAACCGCAGCAGGTCGTCCTGGACCATCTCGTCCGTCTCGATCTCCTGGCCGCCGGTGAGCTCGATCAGCTCCGAGCCGTCGCGCTCCTTGCCGGCCCGGGCCCGCTCGCGGCGGATGATGTCGATCGCCTTCCGGCGGGCGGTCACGGTGAGCCAGGCCCGCGGCTCGGGCGGTACGCCGGTGACCGGCCAGGCGCCGAGGGCCGCCAGGGTCGCCTCCTGGACGGCGTCCTCGGCCAGCTGGACGTCACCGACGGTCCGGATCAGGGTGGCCAGGATGCGGGTCCCCTCGATCCGGATCGTCTCGGCGAGCGCGTCGTACTGCTGGGCCATGCCGGTGACGAGCTACTTGGCCAGGATGACCGGGCGGACCTCGACCGCGCCGCCCCAGGCTGCCGGGATCTGGGCCGCGATCTTGACGGCTTCCTCGAGGTCCTCGGCGTCGATCAGGTAATAGCCGGTCAGCGCTTCCTTGGTCTCGGCGTACGGTCCGTCGGTCGTGATCACCGGACCGCCGCGCGCGCCCTCGACCCGGACGACGGTCGCCGTCGACGTCGGGTGCAGGACCGCGCTCGCCTTGATCCGCGCGGCGTTGTCCACGCCGAACTGCCGGTACTCGGCCAGCTCGTCGGCCTGCTCAGGTGCCCACCAGTCCACGTCCGCGGTGTAGGTCAGTGCAAGGTACTGCGGCATCGGAGTCCTCCTTCTGCTGAGACCACTGTGGTCCCTCTGGAAAGGAACGAACGGCCGGACCCGCGAAGGACATCACTTCGTACTTTCCGCGAGCCGTCCCCGAAACGCCCGTACGACGTCCTCGTCGCCGGCGGTCTGGATCGCGTCGTCGCCGGCGCGGCCCCAGAGCCAGAGGTAGACCGGGGTGGGGTCACCGAAGATCTCGGCGGCTGCCTCGCCTTCGGCGCCCTGAGTGACCTCGACACTCGTGCTGTCCGCGCGGATCGTCCAGGAGCGCCCGGCGGCGGTGACGCGCACGGTCGCGTCGACCGGGTGCTCGGTGTCGCCCTCCTCCCACCACGGGCCGGCCAGGTTCGGGTACAGCAGCTCATCGATACCGTCGAGCGCGAGCTCGGCGTCGATCGGTGTGACGACCGCGTGCGCCTGCTCGACGTCGATCCGGTGGACCACGCTCTCCATCGCCATCCGGCGGTACCAGAAGGCCGAGGTGGTGTCGCGGGGGTTGAACGTCCACGTCTCCAGGGAGGTGCCCGCCTTCTCCAGCGCTTCCACGATCTCCGCGCGAGCCTCGTCGTACCACTCGAGAGTCTCCAGGCCGCCGAAGTCCGGCGGCCAGGGCTTCGGCAGCGCGCCCAGCCGCAACACCTCGACCTTGTGCACGTAGACCTGCGCCACGTGGCGCAGCACCGAATCCACCGTCCATCCCGGACAGCTCGGCACCGCGGCCTCGAGGCCCATCCGTCCAACCTCGCCCAGCCGTGCGGACTCAGCTCGCACGTGCCCCAGATAAACCTCCGCCGCCAAAGTCATGCCCCGACCCTCCCACGCCGCACGGACAGTTTCAGATGCTCCGAGCCTTGAGCGCAGCCTCCCAGTCGGAGGTCTCCTCCTGGCTGATGTCCACCACTCGTTCTGCGAGGAGCCGTACCGGGTCGTCGGCCTTGCCGTACCGACCGGCTCGCTGGGCGTAGAGCCAGGCCTCGTTGCGTAACTGCTGGGCAGTGCGGGTGTAGGCCGGGTAGGAGTCCTTGAATCCGAACAACGTGCGGATCCCTTCGGCCAGCGCGATCACGCCGCCGAGGGCCGGCGCGAGCCAGGTCGGCGCGGAGATCGCGACCGAGATCGCGATGACGAGTGCGGCCACCAGTTGCACTGTGCCGAGCAGGCGGTAGGCGATCCGGGCCCGCTTCGCCTGCCGGAAATACCACCGGAATCGCACGCTGATGAGTTGCTCGGCGGGTGAGTCCTTGCCGAGTGCCGGGAAGTCCGAATCTCTGAGGGTCGCCATGATGTGCCTAGTGTCCAGCTAACCTTCGGCTCATGGCGAGGAAGAGGGCGTTGCCGTTCGATCCGATCGAGGAGGCGTCGCGGCAATGGGGCCGGCGCTGGGGAGCGGTCGAGCAGATGCGTGCCGTCACGTCGCTGATGCGGGCGCAGCAGATCGTCATCGGAGAGCTGGACGACATCCTGCGCAAGCACGGGCTGACGTTCGCGCGGTTCGAGGCGCTGGTGCTGCTGACGTTCTCGCGGCGCGGATCGCTGCCGCTGGGCAAGATGGGGGAGCGGCTGCAGGTCCACCCCACGTCGGTGACCTCGATCGTCCGGCGGCTGGAGGCGGCCGGACTGGTGACCCGGACGCCGCACCCGGACGACGGCCGCGCGATCCTGTGCGAGATCACCCAGGAGGGGCGTGACCTGGTCGAGCTCGCCACGGCCGACCTGGTCGCCGCCGATTTCGCCCTGTCCGGCCTGACCGACGAGCAGCTCACGATGCTCTGGTCCGTCCTCGAACCGCTCCGCCACAACGCCGGCGACTTCAGCTGATCCCCTCCTGAGATCTACTTGGCCCGTGCTACGGCCGCGTTAAAAGTTCATTTCCTACTGAAACTTCCCAAGTTTCCCTATTGCCAGACAGCACGAGGGAGTCCAGGATCGGGAGTCAAGCCGGCCCACCCTGCGGGCCGCGACGTAGCTGGAGGACCCCATGAAGCGTGCTGCCGCCGTTCTGCTCGCCGGCACCCTCGCGTTGGCCGGCTGTTCCGGAGGCGGTTCCGGCGGCTCGGCCGAAGGCGGGACCAAGTCGATCTCGTACGCCGTCAGCGACCCGGTGACCCTGAACCCGGGCCGCCAGACGATCGCGTTCGCGCAGGTCAAGGAACTGTTCTCGAGCCTCACCTTCGTCAAGAGCGACGGCTCGCTGACCTATCTGAACGCGGAGTCGGTCAAGTCCACCGACGCCGTGCACTGGACCATCAAGCTCCGCCCGAACTGGACGTTCCACAACGGCGAGAAGGTCACCGCCGAGAGCTACGTGAAGGCGTGGAGCACGGTCGCCTACGGCCCGAACGCCTGGGAGAACAGCGGTCAGCTGGTCAACATCGCCGGGTACGACGCGCTCAACCCGGCCAAGGGCAAGCCCACGACCACCCAGCTGTCCGGCCTGAAGGTGGTCGACGACCTCACCTTCACCGTCACGCTGAAGAGCCCCGACGGCCAGTTCCCGGTGCAGCTGTCGCAGGCGCAGAGCGGGTTCTTCCCCCTGCCGGAGGCGGCGTACAAGGACCTCGACGGGTTCGCGAAGAACCCGATCGGCAACGGGCCGTTCGAGATGGCCGGCGCCTACACCGAGAACGAGCCGATGACGGTCAAGGCCTACCCGAACTACGCGGGCCCGAAGCCGACCGTCGACGAGATCGTGTTCAAGCCCTACACCGACATGACGACGGCCTACACCGATGTCCAGGCCGGCAACACCGACATCCTGTTCGTCCCGGCCAACCGGATGGCCCAGGTGAAGAAGGACTTCGGCGACCGCGCGTACATCTTCCAGGGGCTCGGTATGACGTACCTCGGTCTGCCGTTGTGGGACAAGCGCTACCAAGACATCAAGGTCCGGCAGGCGATCTCGATGGCGATCGACCGGCGGGCCGTCAGCAACGTGATCTACGGCGGCATCTGGACTCCCGCGACCGCGCTGACGCCGCCGGGTGAGCCGGGTACGCCGGAAGGCCTGTGTGGCGAGCAGTGCACGTTCAACCCGGCCAAGGCCAAGCAGCTTCTCGCCGAGGCCGGCGGGTTCACCGGCAAGATGGAGATCAGGTACCCGGGCGGTTCTGGTCTCGACGACCTCTACAACGCCTACGCCAACCAGCTCCGGCAGAACCTCGGGATCAAGGACGTCACCGCGACGCCGACGACCGACTTCCCCGAGTTCCAGAAGCTGCGCAACGAGAAGAACCTGAGCGGCCCGTACTTCTCCCGCTGGGGCGCGCTGTACGCCAGCCAGCAGAACACGCTGCGGTCCTTCTACACCAAGGCCGGCGGCTGCGTGAACTGCATCCCCTACTACACCCCGCAGGTCGAGCAGTTGCTCGCCAAGGCCGACTCGCAGGTCGACCCGCAGAAGGCGATCGACGGGTACGTCGACGTGCAGAAGGCGATCCTGAAGGACTTCCCGGCCCCGCCGATGTTCTTCGAGAAGTACGCCTACGCCACCTCGGACCGGATCGCCAAGCTCGCCGAGGGCGCCGGCAGCCTCGAGCTCGAGAACACCACCGTGGCGGACAGTTGATGGCGGCAACGAACGGCGGCCCGCTCCAGGCGATCCTGGAGCGGGCCCACCGCGTCCCCGACCTGGCCCACTTCCCGGGCGTCGACGAGATCACCGCCCGCCTCGACGCCCTGACCGAGAAGCACCCCGACCTCGTCACCCGGCGCAGGATCGGTACGTCGAGACTCGGCGACCCGATCACCATGTACTCGATCGGCACCGGCCCCGACGAGGGCCTCGTGTACGCCGGTGTGCACCCGAACGAACCCATCGGCTTCTGGACCGCGATCCACCTGGCCGAAGACCTGTGTGCGGACGAGAAACTGCGCACCGGGTGCCGCTGGCACATCATCGGCTGCATCGACCCCGACGGCACCCGCCTGAACGAAGGCTGGTTCGACGGCCCGTTCAACCGCGTCCACTACACCGCCAACTTCTACCGCCCGGCCCCCGCCGAGCAGGTCGAGTGGTCGTTCCCCTTCCAGTACAAGGATGCGTACTTCGACCAGGTGATGCCCGAGACGTTCGCCCTGATGCGGGTGATCGACGAGATCCGGCCGACGGTCGCGGTCTCCCTGCACAACACCGAGCTCGGTGGCGTGTACTACTACGTCACCAAGGAGCTCGGCGGTTTCATCGACGAGTTGCATGCGATCGCCGCGTCCTTCGAGCTTCCCCTCGATCTGGGCGAACCCGAGACCCCGGTCGCGCGCGCGCTCGGTCCCGCCGTCTACGAGATGATCTCGTCGAAGGCGACGTACGACTACGCCGAGGCGCTCGGCCTGCCCACCCCCAACGAGTCGGGCAGCTCGTCGGCGGCGTACGCCGAACGGCACGGGACCGTCAGCCTGGTCGCCGAGTTGCCGTACTGGACTCATCCGGCAGCGGACGATCAGTCGCCGACGGACTCGTCGTACCAGCAGGTGCTGGCTGCCGCGGCGGACGAGCTCGAGAGCAACCTGCGGGTGCTGGACGAGGTCTTCCAGGAAGCTCGGCCGTACCTGTCGGACGACTCCCAGCTGGTCCGCGGCATCGCGTCGTTCCTGCCGTACCTGCTCAGGCGGCCGGATCGGGAACGGCGGCGCGCGGCGGAGATCGACCCGGCGCGGCGCGCGACGGTGGCGGAGGTGTTCGGCCTGCGCGATGTCAACCGCTCCTTCCGGCTCCGGTACGGCGGGATGCTCGTGCGCGCCCTCGACGGTGAGATCGCGCGGGGCAGTGCCGCGGCCGCGCTGCATCCTCCGGCCAGACGTCTCCGCGAGATCTACGGCGAGTGGCAGGAGGAGGCCGCCTCGCTTGACGAGGAGCTGCGCACGGTTCCGATCAAGGATCTGGTCGGGGTGCAGTACGCCGCCACGCTCGCGTTGCTGGACGCCGTACGGCGAGAGGCGGGCTGATGCTGCGCTTCGCTGCCCGGCGGTTGATCGAGCTCGTGCTGGTGTTCTTCGGGGTCACGTTCGCCATCTACGCGGCCGTGTTCGCGCTGCCCGGTGATCCGATCTCGAGTCTCGGTGGCGATCAGCCGTTGTCGCCGGCCGTGGTGGAACGGATCCGGGAGCTGTATCACCTCAACGATCCGCTCTGGTCGCAGTACCTGCGTTATCTCGGCCATCTGCTCACCGGCGATCTCGGCGTCGATTTCCGCGGCCGGTCGGTGGCGGAGCGGCTGGCGACCCGGTGGCCGGTGACGATCCGGCTCGCGCTGACCGCGTGGGTGATCCAGGTCGTGATCGGCGTCGGCCTCGGTCTGGTCGCCGGGCTGCGGAAGAACACGTGGATCGATCGCGGCGTCCTGATCCTGACGATCCTGATCGCGTCGGTGCCGATCTTCGTGATGGCGGTGACGGCGCAACTCGTGTTCGGGGTCAAGCTGTCGGTGCTGCCGATCGCCGGGGTGACCGACGGCTGGCCGATGTCGTACTTGCTGCCGGCAACGGTTCTGGCGATCTACGGGCTGGCCGCGGTCGCTCGGCTGACCCGGGGGAGCGTGGTCGACACGATGAGCTCGGACTTCGTGCGCGCGTTGTGGGCGAAGGGCCTGAGCAGTCGCCGGGTGATCGGTGTCCACGTACTGCGGAACTCCGCGATCCCGGTGCTGACCTACCTCGCGATCGACCTCGGCGCGTTGCTCGGCGGCGCCGTGGTGACGGAGGGGATCTTCAACCTGCCTGGGGTCGGCCAATTGCTGTTCGAGTCGATCCGGGTGCACGAGGGGCCGACCGTGGTCGGGATCGCGACCGCACTGATCCTGATCTTCCTGCTCACCAGCGTGATCGTCGACGTCCTCAACTCACTCCTCGACCCGAGGATCCGCCATGACTGATCAGGTACTCGCGCAAGCTGTCGAAGAGGATGCGCTCGCCGGCCGGGGTGTCTGGGCGACCGTCCGGCGCCGAGTGCTCTTCTGGCTTCCGCTCGGCGTGCTCGTCGTACTGCTGCTGATGGCCGTCCTGCCGCAGTTGTTCACCAGCACCGATCCGCGCGCCTGCGACATCTCCGCCAGCGCGCACCCGTCCTCTCCAGGACACCCGTTCGGCCAGGACCTCCAGGGCTGCGATGTCTACGCAAGCGTCGTCCACGGCGCGCGAGCATCGCTCTCGGTCGGCCTGGTCTGCACGCTGATCGCGCTCGTCATCGCGGTCCTGGTCGGCACGATCGCCGGGTACGTCGGCGGCTGGGCGGACTCGGTGCTCGCCCGGCTGACCGACGTCTTCCTCGGCTTCCCGTTCCTGCTCGGTGCGATCGTCGTACTGAACAGCCTCGGCGAACGGTCGGTGCTGTCGGTCTCGCTCGTACTCGCGGTGTTCTCCTGGCCGGCGCTGGCCCGGATGGTCCGTACGTCGGTCCGCGCGACCCGTGACGCGGAGTACGTCCAGGCCGCGAAGGCGATGGGCTTCCCGGCGACCCGGATCCTCAGCCATTACGTGCTGCCGAACGCGATCGGCCCGGTTCTCGCGGTCGCCACCCTGACCGTCGGCGGCGTGATCGTGGCCGAGTCGACCCTGACGTTCCTCGGCCTCGGCCTGCGCGCGCCGTCGATCTCGTGGGGCCTGCAACTCGCGACCGCACAGTCGCGTTTCCAGCAGGCACCGCACACACTGATCTACCCGGGTCTGTTCCTCGCCGCGACCGTACTGAGCCTGATCACCCTCGGTGACGTACTTCGTGACGCGGTGAACCCGAAGGGACGCTCCTGAATGACATCCACCACTCATGGCCACCACAGAACGGACGCCGCCTTGTCCTACGACCTCGAAACCGCCCGCGAAGCAGCTCCCGCCATCGAGAGCTGGCTGGACTACCAGCGCCGGTACCTGCGTACGCCGGGAGTCCAAGCGGCGATCCGGGTTGGTGACGAACTGGTCCTGTCGACCGCGCTCGGGCACAGCGACGAGGTCGCCGGGACACCGCTGCGCACCGACCACCTGTTCCGGATCGCGTCGCACAGCAAGACCTTCACCGCGACCTCGATCCTGCAGCTGGTCGAGCAGGGCAAGGTCCGCCTGGACGACCCGATCGACGCCCACGTCCCGGAGCTCGCCGGCAGCGACCTGGCGGCGGTCACCGTGCGCGAGTTGCTCGGTCATCAGGCCGGCGTGATCCGTGACGGCGTGGACAAGGACTACTGGCAGCTGATGGACCCGTTCCCGGACCGCGCGGCCTTGATCGAGCTGTGTCTGTCCGCTGGTCGCGTCTTCGACCGCAACGAGTACTTCAAGTACACCAACATCGGTTACTCCCTGCTCGGCCTGGTGATCGAGTCCGCGAGCGGATCGTCGTACGGCGACTATGTCGCGGCCAACATCGTGGAGCGGCTGGGGCTGACCAACACCGGGGCCGAATGGGACCCCGCGCGAGCTGATCAGTACGCCGGTGGTCACACCAGCCTGCTCGACGGGAGCGACGTACGGCAGGTCATCCCGCACGTGGACACGCGCGCGATGGCCGCGGCCACCGGGTTCTACTCGACCGCCGAGGACCTGACCGCGTACGGTGCCGCGCACTGGGCCGGCGCCGAGGAGTTGCTGACCGACGCGAGCAAGCGGCTGCTGCAGCGCGACGAGAGCCTGGTGAGGGCGCACGGCAGCGAGATCGGCCGGTACGGGCTCGGCATGGACATCGTCACGCTCGGCGGGCGACGGCTGGTCGGGCACAGCGGTGGGTACCCGGGCCACATCACCCGGACCTTCATCGACCCGGCCGACCAGATCGTGGTGTCCGTTCTCACCAACTGCATCGGCGGTCCGGCCGGCACCCTCGCGACCGGCGTGGTCAAGCTGCTCAACCTCGCCGCCGAGCCGCCGGCCGGTACCCAGGTGCCCGGCGACATCGACGCGAGCAGGTTCTGCGGGAACTTCGCGAACCTGATGGGCGTGATCAGCGTGGTGCTGCTCGGCGGTCGTCTGGTCGCGTTCTTCCCGGCCGCGCCGGACCCGGTCGAGAGCTACGAGGAGCTCGAGGTCATCGACGAGGACACGCTGGCCGTCGTACCGGCGGCCGGGTTCGGGTCGATCGGCGAGAAGGTCGAGTACACCTGGGACGCGGACGGGCAGCCGTCGATGGTCCGGTACGGCGGAAGCTCGCGCTGGCCGGTCGAGGAGTTCCGGGCCCGGCGGACGGCGCAGATCGCGGACGCCGACGTCCACGAGTTGGCAAGGAGGCCGTGATGACCGACGACGATGCCTGGGAGGAGGACTCCCGCCGCGCGGACTTCGTCGAACAGTTCGCCCTGCTAAGAGAGCTGGCAGGCTCACCACGGATGGAGGGCCGCGTCCTCGGCTACCTGATGGTGAGCAACAAGCCGTATGTGTCCTCGGCCGAGCTGGCGCGGGCGCTGTCGGCCAGTGCCGGCTCGATCTCGAGTACGACGCGACGCCTGATCGACCTCGGGTTCGTCGCCCGGCACGCCGTACCGGGAGATCGCAGTCACTACTTCAAGGTCGACGACGACATCTGGGGCAGCTTCCTGGCGGGCGAGCGCCGATCGCTGGGCAAGCAACGACAGCTGTTCGCCGACATGCTCGAGGAGCTGCCCGAGGACATGCCTGGTCCGCGCAAGCGGCTGCGGAACGCGCGCAACTACTTCGAGTGGCTGACGTCGTACCACCGCAAGATGCTGGCCGACTGGCAGGAGTACCGGGACAAACTCGATGCCGCTGCTGATCAAGGGGAGGGCAAGTGAGCGACGAGGTCCTGCGCTTCGAAGACCTGACCGTCGACTTCGCGGTCGGCGGTACGACGCATCGCGCGGTGGACACGGTGAGTTTCGCCGTCCGGGCGGGCGAGGTCCTCGCGGTCGTGGGGGAGTCGGGGTCGGGGAAGAGCGTCACGTCCCTGGCTGCCCTCGGCCTGTTGCCGTCGAACGCGTCTGTCGAAGGGCGGATCAGCTTTGGTGGTGAGGACGTCCTGTCGATGTCGCGGGCCGAGCTGACCGCGTTGCGCGGGCGGCGGATCGCGATGATCTTCCAGGATCCGGTCGGCGCGCTCGACCCCGTGTTCACGATCGGGTCGCAGCTGATCGAGATGATCCGGACGCATCAACCTTCGCTGTCCCGGGGCGAGGCCAGAGAGCGCGCGCTCGAGCTGCTGCGGATGGTCGAGATCCCGGAGACGCGGATGAAGTACTACCCGCATCAGCTGTCCGGTGGTCAGTGCCAGCGGGTGATGATCGCGATCGCGGTGGCCTGTGATCCGGAGCTGCTGATCGCGGACGAGCCGACGACGGCCGGTCGATCCAGGACCGGCTGCACTTCGCCTGCCTGTTCATCAGCCACGACCTCGCGGTGGTCGACCAGATCTGCGACCGCGTCGCCGTGATGAGCCAGGGCCGCCTGGTCGAGCAAGGCGACCGCGAGTCGGTCCTCCGGGACCCGCAGGATGCCTACACGATCCACCTGCTGGAAGCGGCGCCCGTCCCGGATCCGCGCGAGCAAACCCGCCGCCGCGGACTCCGCTTGGTCGGCTAGTTGGAAATAGTTGGACGTCCTAGTATTTTGGGACCAGTTCCCGAGGAGGTCTGACTGATGGATGCCGAGCAGATCGCCACCGGCCGGAGCCGGTGGCAGCAGCGGTACGACGCGGCGCGTAAGCGCGAGGCCGATTTCACCACGCTCTCCGGCACCGAGGTCGCCCCGGTCTACGGGCCTCCCGAAGGCGTCGACGACCCGCGGATGGAGCGGATCGGGTGGCCGGGGGAGTTCCCGTTCACGCGCGGGCTGTACGCGACCGGTTACCGCGGCCGGACCTGGACGATCCGCCAGTTCGCCGGCTTCGGCAACGCCGAGCAGACCAACGAGCGGTACAAGATGATCCTGAACGGCGGTGGCGGCGGCCTGTCGGTCGCGTTCGACATGCCGACGCTGATGGGCCGCGACTCCGACGAACCGAAGTCGCTCGGCGAGGTCGGTCACTGCGGCGTCGCGATCGACTCGGCCGCGGACATGGACCGGCTGTTCAAGGACATCCCGCTGCAGGACGTCACGACGTCGATGACCATCTCAGGCCCCGCAGTCCCCGCGTTCGTCATGTACCTGGTCGCCGCCGAGCGGCAGGGCGCGGACCTCACCAAGCTCAACGGGACGCTGCAGACCGACATCTTCAAGGAGTACATCGCGCAGAAGGAGTGGCTGTTCCCGCCGGAACCGCACCTGCGCCTGATCGGCGACCTGATGGAGTACTGCGCCGCCACGATCCCGGCGTACAAGCCGCTCAGCGTCTCCGGCTACCACATCCGCGAGGCCGGTTCGACCGCCGGACAGGAGCTGGCGTACACGCTCGCCGACGGCTTCGGGTACGTCGAGCTCGGCCTGTCCCGTGGTCTCGATGTCGACGTGTTCGCGCCCGGCCTGTCGTTCTTCTTCGACAGCCACCTGGACTTCTTCGAGGAGATCGCGAAGTTCCGCGCGGCCCGGCGGATCTGGGCCCGCTGGCTGCGTGATGTGTACGGCGCTCGTACGGACAAGGCGCAGTCGCTGCGCTTCCACACCCAGACCGCCGGGGTGTCGTTGACGGCGCAGCAGCCGTACAACAACGTCGTACGCACGGCTGTCGAGGCGCTGGCCGCGATCCTCGGCGGGACCAACTCGCTGCACACCAACGCACTCGACGAGACGCTCGCGCTGCCGAGTGAGGAGTCGGCGGAGATTGCCCTGCGCACCCAATCGGTGCTGATGGAGGAGATCGGCGTCACCAACGTCGCCGACCCGCTCGGCGGGTCCTGGTACGTCGAGGAACTCACCGACGCGATCGAGGCCGAAGCCGAGGAGATCTTTGCCCGGATCAAGGAGATGAGCCCGGACGAGTCGATCACCGGCGGCATCCTGCGCGGGATCGAGGACGGCTGGTTCATGGCCGAGATCGCCGACGCCGCGTTCGAGTACCAGCAGAAACTGGAGAAGGGCGAGAAGAAGATCGTCGGCGTGAACACGCTGACCGATACTGTTTCCGGCGAGCTGGAGATCCTCCGGGTCTCGCACGAGGTCGAGATCGAGCAGTGCCGGGTGCTCGCCGCGCGCAAGACGCACCGCGACGAGGACCGGGTACGCCGTACGCTAACGGCTCTGGTGGAGGCGGCCAGGGGTACTGGCAACCTGATCGAGCCCATGCTGGAGGCAGCGCGTGCGGAGGCCACGATGGGGGAAATCTGTCACGTTCTTCGGGAACAGTGGGGAGAGTACCGAGAGCCCGCCCGCTTCTGAGGACGAGGCGCCACCACCGGTCGAGGCGACGGCACAGGCCGCGATCGGTCAGCTCGAAGGACGCAGTGTCGTCGTCTGTGGCTCGGACCGCACGATGCTGCGGGTGGTCACCGAGCTGGTGAGCTCGGGCGAGCGGGTGACCGCGATCGTCAACCCGGGATCGCGGCACTACGACCGGATCGGCGAGCTCGGCGCGCACGTGATCGGCGTGCGCGTCATCAGCGAGGCGCTGCTCCGCCGGGCCGGTATCGACGCACAGGACGGGAACCCGTCGACCGCTCGCGCCCTGGTGCTGCTCGACACCGATGACGTCCACAACGTGCACACCGCGCTGACCGCGCGCGACATGGATCCCGACTTGCGGATCATCGTCCAGATGGTCAACCCGCGGCTGGGCAAGCAGTTGCTCCGCCTGCTGGGCGACTGCGTGATGATCTCCGGACCGTCCCTGGCCGCGCCGGCGTTCGTCTCCGACGCGCTGGAGGACGACGAGCTCACCTGGCTCGAGATCGGCGGCCGCCGGCTGGTCGCCGGGCAGGCCGATCTGATCCGGGAACCGCATCTGACCGTGCTGGCCGACACGACCTCGTCGGCGACGCCGGAACTGCTGCCGCCATCCAGCTCCGACCCCGACGGCGACATCGTCCTCGGCACCGGCGTACGGACCGTCTGGCGGACCAAGGACGTCCGGCGGGCCGGTTGGCTGATGGGGCTGCGCGACATCTTCGACCGGCGCGTCCGGCGGATCGCCGCGGTGATGGCGCTGCTCGTGATCTGCGGGACGGCGGCCATCCACTTCGTCGCGAAGATCGAGTGGTGGCGCGCGATCTACATGGCAGCCGGAGCGGTGACGTCCGCGGGGATCGAGGACGACAAGTTCTCCGACGCGGATCCGTGGGTGAAGGTCGCGGCGGTCCTGGTGCAGCTGACCGGGATCGTGCTGATGGCACTGCTCACCGCGGTCGTCGTCGACTCGTTGATCGGCGCGCGGTTGTCGCGGGTGATCGGTGGCGTCCGGGGACGGCCGCGTAACCATGTGGTCGTCTGTGGCCTCGGTACGGTCGGTGCCCGGGTGCTGGAGATCCTGGCCGAGCGCGGGGTCGCGGTGGTCGGTGTCGAGCAGGACGAGGACGCGCCCGGCGTGCAGACCGCGCACCGGCTCCGGATCCCGGTGGTCATCGGTGACAGCAGCAACGAGGAGACGCTGCGGTCGGCCGGGGTGCAACGGGCTCAGTCGGTACTCGCGCTCACGAACGGGGACATCACGAACCTCGAGTCCGCGATGGTGGTCCGCGACCTGAACGACCAAGCCCGGATCACGATGCGGATGTTCGACCACGACCTGGCCCAGCGGGTCGAACGGCAGCTCGGGCTCGGGCACAGCCGGTCGGTGTCGATGCTGGTCGCGCCGGCGATCGCGGCCGCGGTGGCGAACCGGCGCAGTCAGGTGACCGTGCCGGCCGGTCGTCGCGTTCTGCTGCTCACCGAGGTCACCGTCGAGCCTGGCTCGGTCGCGAGCGGCCTGCGATTGGGCGAGCTGGACGAGGCGGGTGGTCTGCGGGTGCTCGCCCGGCAGGACGACGGTGGGACCTGGGACTGGAAACCGGCGTACGAGCGGGACCTCCGGCCGGGCGACCGGATCGCCGTCGCAGGCACCCGAAGTGGCCTGGCCCGGCTCCTCCTGGCGACCCGGGCGCACCGCACTTCCCGGCCGTCGTAGAGGATAGACCTGTGAACGTGAACGGAATGCGAGGGCAGTCGTGAGTCAGTCGAACTTCTCCCGTCCCGGGGCGATCGATCTGTCGTCCCTGCGCAACGCTGGCGCACCGGCCGGTCCGGCCGGTTCTGCAGCGCCGGCCGGTGGCGGCGGCGCCGCGGGATCGTATGTGCTGAACGTGAGCGAGCCGACCTTCCAGGCCGATGTGATCGAGCGGTCCCTGCAGGTCCCGGTCGTGGTCGAGTTCTGGTCGCCGCGCTCGGAGGCCTCGAACGCGCTCGGCCCGGTGCTGGCCCGGCTGTCGACCGAGTACGCCGGGAAGTTCCTGCTGGCCCGGATCGACATCGACGCGAATCCACAGCTGGCCCAGGCGGTAGGTGTCCAGACGATTCCGCTGGTGATCGCCGTCCTGCGGGGACAGGTCGTCCCGCTGTTCCAGGGCCCGGTCGGCGAGCCGGAGGCCCGGCAGTACTTCGACCAACTGCTCACCGTGGCGGTCGCGAACGGCATCACCGGCCGGGCCGATCCGGTCGGTCCGGCGGCCGAGACCTCCGAGGACGAGGAGGAGCCGCCGCCGAACCCGCGGTACGAGAAGGCCGAGAACGCGGTCGGCGCGGGTGACCTGGACGGCGCGATCGCGGCGTACGAGGAGTTGCTCAAGGAGACGCCGGGCGACGCCGAGGCCAAGTCGGGGCTGGCGCGGGTGCAGCTGGTCAAGCGCACGCAGGACGTGCCGGCCGAGGTGCGGACGCGGGCAGCGGACAACCCGACCGATGTCGAGGCGCAGCTGCTGGTCGCCGACGTCGACCTGATGGGTGGGCACGTCGACGACGCGTTCAACCGGCTGATCGCCACGGTCCAGGCGACCTCGGGCGACGAGCGCAACACCGTCCGCCTGCACCTGCTCGAGCTCTTCGAGGTCGTCGGTGCCGACGACGACCGCGTCATCAAGGCGCGCCGCCGCCTGATGTCCGCCCTGTTCTGAGTCGAGTCCTGTTCTGAGTCGACGCAGCTGGCCGGAATCGGTCAGCTGTGAACGCTTGTAATCGTCGCTGACGTGCTCCGAGAATTATTCACATGACGGTTCTCGCCGAGACGCCACCGCCGAGCCTGGAGGCGCGGATCCACGGTCTGCTGCCGGCGCTCAGTCCGGCGCAGGCCCGGATCGCGACCGAGGTCCTGCGGGATCCGGCCGCGGTGGCCTCGTCGACGATCGGCCAGCTCGCGGCCCGATGCGGTACGTCGCTGCCGAGCGTGACGCGGTTCTGCCTCGCGCTCGGCCTGTCCGGGTACGCCGAGCTCCGGCTCGCGCTCGCGGCCGAGAGCGGCCGCAGCAGCATCAGCTGGGAGCGGGGGACCGGCTCCGAGGTCGGACCGGACGATTCGCTCGACGACGTCCTCCGGACTCTTTTGCGCGCCGACACCCGCGCCCTCGAGGACACCGTCGCGTCGCTCGACCGGGACGCGCTCGGCCGGGCCATCCAGGCGATCTCCGACGCGCGCCGGATCGACCTGTACGCCGTCGCCGGCTCCGCGTCCGTCGCCGAGGACCTCCGCCTCCGGCTGCACCGGATCGGCCGCGCCGCCTCGACGTGGAACGACGTGCACACCGCGCTCGCCAGCTCGGCGTTGCTCGGTGTCGGCGACGTCGCGATCGGCATCTCACACAGTGGCGAGACGATCGAGGTGCTCGAGCCACTCGGCCGGGCCGGCCGGCAGGGTGCGACAACTGTTGCCATCACCAACTACCCGCGGTCCCCGCTCGCACGGACGGCGGACGTCGTACTGGTCACTGCTGCCCGCGACGTCACCTTCCGGACCGGCGGACTGTCCGGCCGGCATGCCCAGATGATCGTCCTCGACGCGCTGTATCTCGGTGTTGCCCAGCGCGATTACCCCTTGGCGGAGCAGGCCTTCGACGCCACCGCGGACGCCGTCGCCGATCATCGACGGCGGTCCTGAGGTCTTTGACTGCTCGCTCCTGATTACTCCGTTCGACCGCCCTCCGAAGGAGAACCATGCAGAGCCCGCACCAAACCCTTGGCCCCAGCCGCCGGACGCTGCTCCTAGGCGCCGGCGCCACCGCCCTCACCGCCGCCAGCACCTCGACAGCCACCGCATCTCCGGCCGCCGCCGTGCCTGCCGGGTCCGTGCCGGCGGCGGCTGGGATGGCTTCCGCGGCAGGCGTCGTACCTGCCGCCGTCCCCTCTCCGGATGACCTTCCGTTGACGGGTGGGCCGGATTTCCCGATCGGCTTGTTCTGGCCGCCGCATCCGTACGCGAGTACGGCGGAGCGGTTCGCCGAGATCAAGTCCGCCGGGTTCGACTTCGTCATCTCGGGCAACTACGCCGGCGACGGCAACATCTTCCAGTACCAGCTCGGCCTCGCCCGCACCGCCGGCCTGCAGATGCTGATCTCCGACGACATCCAGATCCGCAACATGTCCCGCTGGTTCTCGATCTCCGACAACCCCGCCGACAACCTCAGTGTCACGCCGGCCGAGGCGAGCGCCCTCTACATCCGCGCCCGCGACGCCTACGGGCCGTTCTCGTCGCTGGCCGGCTTCAACCTGTACGACGAACCCGGTCCGGGCTGGTTCGGCTCGCTGGCGAAGGCGGTGGCGATCTCGCGCGAGCTGGCCCCGGGACTGCTGCCGTACATCAACCTGTTCCCGTCCGACGACCCGGCGTACTACCGCGGTTTCGTCGATGTGGTGAAGCCGTCCCTGATCTCGTTCGACCGGTACCCGCTGCTGTCCGAGGGGCGCGAGGACGCGAACTACTTCCACAACTGGGCGATCGTCCGGGACGCCGCGCTACACGGTGACATCCCGTCCTGGGTGTTCATCCAGACGCTTGCCTACGACAACCACCGCGAACCGACCGCGGCCGAGCTGCTCTGGCAGGTCAACATCAGCCTGGCCTACGGTGCGAAGGGCATCCAGTACTTCACTTACTGGACTCCCGAGGCTGCTCGCGGCGAAGGGTTCGGGCCGGCGTTGATCACGGTCGACGGCCGCCGCACCCCGCGGTACGCGGCCGCCCGGCAGATCAACACGACCTGGCTGCATCAGGCCGGGCGTGAGCTGAAGCCGCTGGTGTCGGAGTCCGTTGCCCATGCCAACGAAATCCCGTTGCCCAACGGTGCCGTCGGTTTCACCCCCACGAACCTGGTGACCGGCGTCTCCGGGAGCCCGGTGGTCATCGGTACCTTCCACTCTCGCGACACCACTTCCACCGACCGCTGGCTGCTGGTCGCCAACCGCTCCCACCACGAGCGCGCCCGAGCGGTCGTTACGCCGAACCAGCAGACGGTTGCCTCGGTGGGCGTCTTCCAGGCGGCGAGTCAGAGCTACATGGATCGTCCGGTCGCTCCCATCCCGGTCGACCTGGCGCCCGGTGCGGCAACCCTGGTGAAGCTCGACGCCAAGTAGCCGGTCAGCCGGTCAGGCGTTCTCGCCGGTGTAGACACCCATGGCGCGGAAGCGGAGGGCTGGGGCCGCGTACTCCTCCAAGGCGTGCGCGGTCCAGCCGATCATGCGCGCCAGGGCGAACAACGCGTCCCCGGCATCCGGGCGGAAGTCGTAAGCGTGCATCATCGCCGCGATGGCCAGATCGCTGTTCGGGAAACCCGGCGTCCGGGCGGCGATCGTGGTGACCGTCTCCACTATCGGATGGTCCCCGAGTAGCCCGAGGAGCACCTCGGCCCTTGGGTCGCGGTGCTGGTAGATCCTGTGTCCGAAGCCGGGCACCGGCTCACCTGATCGCAGCTGATCCGACAACGCACCCAACGGATCCCGCTGCGCCCGCTCCAGGAACTCGTAGGCCAGCGTCGGCGCCGCTCCGTGGTACTGCCCGTCCAGTGCACCTAGCCCGGCTGACAGCACGGCGTACAGGTTCGCCCGGGCGCTGGCGGCGACTCGTGCTGCCACCGTCGAGACGGCGAGCCCATGATCGGCCAGCAGGATCAGCGCTGCGTCGAGCACCTCCGGGCGTGGCGGCTGGGAGGACAGCTTCGGCCAGAGCCGGGCGCCGAGCGTCTCCCGGATGTAGTCGGTCGGGCCGGGCAAGGCGGTGACCAGTGCGCCGAGGAGTCGCTCGGCCGCCGCGGTGACCGAGCCGGGGGCCAGGTCGAAGCGCAACGGATCGGCAGCCCCCAGTACGGCGACAGCCACGCGCAGTTGGTCCGTCAAGCGTGCCGTGCTCGGAACCACCTCCATCGCGGATCGAGCCAGCAGCACAGACTCACGCTCCACCGGACAGCTCGGCCGCTCCGTCAGCTCACCGGTCCAGAGGAGGTGGGCTACTGCTTCGGGGGTCCACTCGGTGGCGAGTTCGCGCACCGAATGACCTCGGTAGTAGAGCTCGTCGTCCTGCAGCAGGGTGAGCTCCGTCTCGATCCGCTCGACCACCCCCGAGTGCTCGACGGACCTGCTCGCCAGCCGCTCGACGTCGGCCACCGCGAACAGGCTGCCGCGACGCCCCCGGGCCCGGACGCTCGTCAGCAGCCCGCGGCTGACGTAGGCGTAGATCGTCTCCGGCTTCACCTGCAGCCGGCGCGCGACCTCGGCCGTGGTCAGGTAATTCTCGTCACTCTGGGACGGCATCCGCGCTCCTCCGAGCGTTCATGTTGACTGGATCAATATTGACAATAGTTGATTGCCTGTCAACTCTGAAGATATGTCAACAACAATCAATGTTCCGCCCGGCCTGCGCAACGTCGTCGTCACCGAGACGACCCTCGGCGACGTCCGCGGCGACGAGGGGTTCTACCACTACCGCGAGTACTCGGCGATCGATCTCGCCAAGTCGAAGACGCTCGAAGACGTCTGGTTCCTGATGTTCGAGGGACACCTCCCGACCGCGGCCGAGCGGGAACGCTTCATCGCCGAGCTGGCCCCACTGCGCGTGCTGCCCGACGAGGTCGCCGCGGTTCTGCCCGCGATCGCGACCGCAGGACCGAAGTTCAACCCGCTGGCCGGTCTCCGCACGGCGTTGTCGCTCCTGGCCGCCGTACGGAGTCTGCCGCCGCTGTGGGACGCCGATCCGGCCCGCCGGAAGGCCGACGCGATGCTGGTGTGCGCGGTGACGCCGACGATCCTGGCGGCGCTGTACCGGCTACGCGAGGGACTCGAGCCGCTGGAGCCACGCGCCGACCTGACCGCCGCGGCCAACTGGCTGTACCTGGTGACGGGCCGCGAGCCGAGCGCAGTAGAGGCGACGGCGATCGAGCACTACCTGGTCGCCACCGTGGACCACGGCTTCAATGCATCGACGTTCACCGCGCGCGTCATCGCGTCGAGCGGTGCGGACGTCGTGTCCGCCATCGCCGGTGCGATCGGGGCCTTCTCCGGACCGCTGCACGGTGGCGCGCCGGACCGGGCGCTGGCGAGCCTCGACGAGATCGGTACGCCGGACCGCATCGACGCGTGGGTGCGCGAGAAGGTGTCGGCCGGCGACCGGATCATGGGCTTCGGTCACGCGGTCTACCGGACCGAGGACCCCCGCTCGCTGATGCTGCGCGACATCGCCCGCGGCATCGGCGGCGACCTGGTCGACTTCGCCACCACCGTCGAGCAGCGCATCGTCGATGTCCTGGCCGAGCTCAAGCCCGGCCGCAACCTCTACGCGAACGTCGAGTTCTACGCCGGCGTCGTGATGGAGCTCTGCGGTGTCCCGCGCGCGATGTTCACGCCGACGTTCGCCGTCAGCCGCGTGATCGGCTGGTCCGCCAACATCCTCGAGCAGGCCACCGACCCCAAGATCATCAGGCCGATCGCGACGTACGTCGGCCCGCAGCCGCCGGTCCCGGTCCCGTAGCCGTCGTGAAGCGCATGGTGCCGTCGGCGACCGGGCTGAAGCGAAGGCTCAGCAGGTCGCGAGGGTAGTTCTGCCGCAGGCGCCAGGGGCCGGTGGAGCCCTGGCGCGGCAGGATGGCGGCGGCGCGCCGGATGTAGCCCGACGACAGGTCGACCACGGGCCGCGGGGGAGCGTCGTACTCGGCCGGGTCGATCTCGGGGACGCAGATGCTGGTGCCGGTCGTGGTGAGGTGGTTGAGCAGCCGGCACACGTACTGCGACGTCAGGTCGGAGCGGAGCGTCCAGGAGTTGTTCGTGTAGCCGATGCACCACGCCAGGTTCGGTACGCCGCTCAGCATCATCCCCTTGTAGACAAAGGTGTCATGCGGCTCCACCACCTGGCCGTCGACCGTCAGCTGGATGTTGCCGAGCGCAACCATGCGGAGGCCGGTCGCGGTGACCACCAGATTCGCCGGCAGCTCCTGACCCGACCGCAGCCGCAGACCGGTCGGTGTGAACGTCTCGATCTCGTCGGTGACCACAGCCGCCGAGCCATCGCGCAGCACCTCGAACAGGTCCGCATCCGGCACCAGGCACAACCGCTGATCCCAGGGCTTGTAGCGGGGAGTGAAGTGCGGATCCACCGGGATCGACTCCGGCAGTTCCTTGGCTATTGTGCTGTTCAGCAGCCAGGCAGCATGCGCCGGCCACCTCCGGAACGCGCTGTAGACCGCCGTACTGAAGGCAACGTTCTTACCGCGGATGAGTCGATGGGCGAGCTTCTCGGGCAGTACGGCGCGCAACCGGTCCGAGAACGCGTCATGAGCCGGTCTGGACGCCACATAGCTAGGTGAACGCTGCAGCATCGTCACGTGCTCCGCCGTGCGAGCCATGGCCGGCACGAGCGTCACCGCGGTCGCGCCGCTGCCGATCACGACCACTCGCTGACCGGTGTAGTCCAAGTCGTCCGGCCAATGCTGAGGGTGGACGATCTGCCCCTGGTACTCACTCTGCCCCGGGAAGTCGACCACATAGCCCGCGTCGTAGTCGTAGTACCCACTGCACGCGTACAAGAAGGAGCACGTGTACGACGCCTGACTCGTTTCCACGGTCCACTGCGCGTCCTCCGCCGACCACGACGCCCGTACGACGCGTTCGCCGAAGCGGATATGTTTGTCGATGCCGTAGGTGGACGCGGTCTCGTGGAGGTACTCCAGGATCGACGGGCCGTCCGCGATCGCCTTGGCCGCCTTCCAGGGATGGAACGGGAACCCGAGCGTGAACATGTCCGAGTCCGAGCGGACGCCAGGGTAGCGGAACAGGTCCCAGGTGCCGCCCATGCTGTCCCGGGCCTCCAGGATCGCGTACGACCGGTCCGGGGACTGGGTCTGCAGCCGGTAGGCGGCGCCGATACCGGACAGCCCGGCGCCGACGATCAGGACGTCGAGGTGTTCCATGTACTCAACAGTAGTGAACATTCCTTCCCGGCGTTGTCGATTCCGTGCGGCGCCATTCGTCAGCAAGATGTTCAGTAGAAGCGCTAGACAGCGCGCGACCAAGGGGAGCCGGAGAGATGGCGCAGTACATGTTCCTGCTGTTCGACAGCGAAGAGTGGTACGACAACATCACCGCGGAGGAGTGGCAGCAGGCGATGAAGCTGCACGGTGCCTTCTCGGAGGCGGTCGAGAAGGCCGGGGCGCGGATCCTCGGCGGGGAGGCCCTGGAGCGGTCCAGCACGGCGAGCACGGTCAAGAACCGCGAGGGTGCCGAGCCGCTCGTCACCGACGGCCCGTTCATCGAGACCAAGGAAGCCCTCGGCGGGTTCTATGTGATCGAGGCGCGTGACCTCGACCAGGCCCTCGAGCTCGCCAAGCTCTGCCCTTCCGGAAACATCGAGGTCCGGCCGGTCATGCCCACGTCCGAGGGCTCCGGACCGACGGCCTGACCATGGTCCACCAGCCGGGTACACCGACGGCCTCCGCGGTCGAGGTGGCCCGGGTGGTGGATCGCGCGCACCGGGAGAGTTGGTCGACCGTCCTGGCGTCCGTCGTGCGGCTGACCCGGGACCTGGACCTGGCCGAGGACTGCACGCAGGACGCGTTCGTCCAGGCGTTGCGGACCTGGCCGGACGGGATCCCGGCGAATCCGGGTGGCTGGCTGACGACGGTGGCGCGGCGGCTCGCGCTCGATCGGCTGCGCCGGGAGACGACTCTGTGGCGGAAACTGCCGTTGCTGGTCGAGGATCCGGTGGCGCCGGGGGACGTGGAGCACCCGACGGATCCGCTGCGACTCGTGTTCACGTGCTGCCACCCGGCGCTGGCGCGGGACTCGCAGGTGGCGTTGACGCTGCGGCTGATCTGCGGACTGACCACGCGCGAGGTGGCGGCCGTTCTGCTGATCAGTGAGTCGACGGCGGCCGCTCGGATCACCCGGGCGAAGAAGAAGATCGCGGCGGCAGGGATCCCGTACCGGATCCCTGCCGATCACGAGTTGCCGGCGCGGCTGGACGTCGTACTGACGGTGGTGCACCTGGTGTACACGGCCGGGCACGTGGCGGCGGGGCCGGAGCTGACCCGGACGGATCTGACCGGGCGGGCGGTGGAGTTGGCGCGGTTGCTGGTGCGGTTGATGCCGGACGAGCCGGAGCCGCAGGCGTTGCTGGGGTTGTTGCTGATGACGGAAGCGCGCGGGGATGCGCGGGTCAGCGAGGACGGGGAGCTGGTGCTGCTGGCCGATCAGGATCGGTCGCGCTGGGATGCGCGGATGCTGGCGGAGGGTGTGTCGCGGGCGACGGCCGCGCTCGGGCAGGGGCAGGGGAGGTTCGTGTTGCAGGCGGCCGTGGCCGGGCTGCATGTGACCGCGCCGTCGTGGGAGCGGACGAACTGGACCCAGGTGGTCCGGATGTACGACGCGATGATGATCAGCTGGCCGACTCCCATCGTGGCGCTCAACCGGGCCGCCGCGCACAGTCTCGTCCCCGGTGCCGACCTCGAGGCGGTCCTCACCGAACTGGATGCCCTCGGCAAGGAGCCGGCGCTGGCGTCGTACGCCTACCTCCCCGCGGCCCGGGCCGACGTCCTGGCCCGCCTGAACCGCCCGCACGAAGCAGCCGCCGCCTACGAGTCCGCCATCGCCCTGACCGCCAACGAAGCGGAACGCCGGTTCCTAACTCTTCGCCGCGCTGCCCTCATCGGCTGAGGGGGCCCAGAGGCGGTCGGCGTCGCCGGCTTGGAGGCGGCCGCGGTAGACGTCGATCTTGTGGTCGATGAGTTCGAGGTTCTCCTGGAGTTCGGCCAGTTTGGTGAGCACCTCGGCCCGGTGGGACTCGAGCAGCTCCAGACGGTCCTTCTCGTTGCCGCGGCCGGCCGTGACGAGTTCGGCGTACCGGCGGATGGTTCTGATCGGCATGCCGGTGGCGCGCAGGCGGGTGCAGACCTTGATCCAGTCCAGGTCGAGCTGGTGGTACCGGCGGCGACCGCTCGCGGTGCGGTCGACGGTGGTGACGACCAGGCCGGCGCGCTCGTAGTACCGCAGGGTGTGCACGCTGACCCCGGTCCGCTGGGCGGCCTCGGCGATGGTGATCCCGGTCTCGGGGATCCGTTTGACTTCGAGCACGCTCTAAATTCTAGCGTCGCAGATATGAGTGCTCCAGCGGTGCAGCGCAGTGGTCCGGGTGAGCTGAGCCGGCGGCGTCGGCTGGGGGTGCTGGCGATCTGTTGCGCGAGCATCGTCGTGGTCGTGATGGACATTTCCATCGTCACGGTCGCGTTGCCCGCGATGCGAGCGGACCTGGGCGCGTCGGTCGCGCAGTTGCAGTGGACCGTCGACGCCTACACCTTGGTGCTGGCGAGCCTGCTGCTGCTCGCCGGGTCCACGGCCGACCGAGTTGGGCGGCGGCGGGTATTCATGATCGGGCTGGCCGCGTTCGGGCTGGGGTCGCTGTTGTGCAGCCTGGCGCCGACGGCCGGGTGGTTGATCGCGGCGCGGGCGGTGCAGGCGGTCGGCGGCACGATGCTCAACCCGGTGGCAATGGCGATCGTCGCGACCACGTTCCCGGACCGGGCCGAGCGGGCGCGGGCCATCGGCGTGTTCGGGTCGATGTCCGGGCTGGCGCTCGCGTTGGGGCCGATCCTCGGCGGGACGCTCGTCGACGGCATCGGGTGGCGGGCGATCTTCTGGGTCAATGTTCCGGTCGTCGTCGTGGCGATCGTCTGTACGGCGCTCTTCGTGCCCGAGTCGCGCGCGGACCGGGCGCGGCGCTTCGACCCGGTCGGTCAGGCTCTCGTGATCCTGATGCTCGGGTGCGTCGTGTACGCGATCATCGGGTCCGAGACCCGCGCCTGGACCTCGCCGGTGATCCTCGGGCCGCTGGGCGTCGCCGTACTCGCGGCGCCGGCCCTGCTGGCCTACGAGCCCCGCCGGACCGATCCGATGCTCGAGCTGAGGCTCTTCCGGAGCGTGCCGTTCAGCTCGGCGATCCTGATGGCACTGTTCGCGCTCTGCGGGTTCGGCGCGTTCTTGTTCGTCACGACGCTGTATCTGCAGAACGTTCGCGGGTTGTCGGCGCTCGAGGCCGGGCTGTGTCTTCTCCCGGTCGGTGTGGTGATCACCATCGTGGCGCCCATGGCAGGCCGGATGGTCGGTACGCGCGGTCCGCGGCTTCCGCTCGTGGTTGCCGGCTCAGCGCTGGCGCTCGGCGCGCTGACCTCGTTGTGGCTCGGGCCGGCAACACCGCTCCCGGTGGTGCTCGCGGTCTACCTGTTCTTCGGGATCTTCCTGGGCACGGTCAACCCACCGATCACCAACACGGCTGTCTCCGGCATGCCCTTGTCCATGGCCGGTCTCGCGGGCTCGGTAGCCTCCGCCGCCCGTCAGACCGGCACCACCCTGGGAGTAGCGATCGCCGGCACGATCGTCGGCTCGACAGCGGGCGGCGATCCACAGGCGTTCACCGACGCGGAACATCTGCTCTGGTGGCCGGTGGCGGCCCTGGGGATCGGCGTCGTTGCGCTGGCGCTGATGAGTACGACGCGATGGGCACACACGACGGCCCATCGAACCGCTGAGCTGTTCAGTCAGCCGGAAGTGTCGCCGGTAGGCCGAAGCGCGTGACAAGGCTGGGGGTGCTGAACACGGAAATGCGGGTCAGGCCGGTGGGAGTCGGAGTGAGCACGGCGACGCCGTACGGCTCGTAGTCGCCGGCCGGGCTGCGTACGTACGCGCCGACCGCGGGCTGGCCGTTGGCGACAATCGGGAGCATCCGCCAATCGCCAGGTGAGCCGACGGCCTCGGCGAGCACGCGCAGGCACATCACCCGGCCGTTGAACCAGGTGGTGGTGCCGACCATTTCGATCGCCGCGTCCGCGCGGAGGGCGCGCTCCAGGGCGGCGGTGTCGGCGTTCTCGAAGCCGGTGATGTACTCGGCCAGCAAGGCTTGAGCGTGCGGATCGGTCGGCTCGGTGATCTCACCGAACGCGGTCTCGTCGAGCCGGGCGCGCGCTCGTTGCAGCGTGCTCTTCACCGCCGCGACCGACGTGTCGAGCATCCTCGCGACCTCGGCCGCCGGGAACGCGAGCACCTCACGGAGGATCAGTACGGCGCGCTGCTTGGCCGGAAGGTATTGCAGAGCCGCGATCAACGCCAGCCGCAGACTCTCCCGCGTGGTCACGATACTTGCCGGGTCGCTGGACTCCGACAGGACCAACGAGTCCGCCATCGGCTCCACGAACGCCACATCGGCCGCCGCAGGTCCCGGGGCCAGATCAGTGGCCGGCGCGCCGAGGCCAGAAGGAAGAGCCCGCCGGCCGCGCTGCTCGAGCGCGGTCAGGCAGGCGTTGGTGGCGATGCGGTAGAGCCAGACCCGGATCGACGACCGGCCTTCGAACGCCGAGTACGAACGCCACGCCCGCAGGTACGTCTCCTGCACGACGTCCTCGGCCTCGTGCACCGAGGCGAGCATGCGATAGCAGTGCGCCAGCAGTTCCTTCCGGAACGGCTCGGTGCGGCGGGCAAACTCGGCCTCGCCCGTCATCACAGCTCCCTGGGTCTCGACGGCGTACGTCAGTTCGGCCATTGTGGCGCCCTTCTCGATGAGGTCTTCATCGATACAGACCGACGACCCCACGAAAAGGAATCGGTGTGCTTCACTGGAATATGAGTACGCCGAACGCCGGGCCACCGCTGTCGGCCTCGGATGAGCGGACGTGGGGGATGATCGCCCACGTGGGGGTCTTCGTCGCGGCGTGGTTCGCGATGGGGTTCCTGTGTCCACTGGTCATCTGGCTGGTGTACCGGAACCGGTCCGACTTCATTCGCCGGCACGCGCTGGAGTCCCTGAACTTCCAGCTGTCGCTGCTGATCTACTCCGCGATCGCGGTGATCCTGATCCTGGTCACTTTCGGTCTCGGGATCCTGATCATCGTCCCGCTGATCATCATCGGCGCGATCGCGGCGCTGGTCGTCATCATCCTCGCGACCATGGCCGCCTCCAGCGGCCGCGAGTACCGCTACCCGTTGACGATCCGCCTGGTCCACTGAAGTGCGGCCGGTGGAGCCAGCTCACGAGGTGATGGGGGAGCCGTTGCTCAAGTTGTGCAGCACAGACGGGTCCCGAAGGATCTCAGGCAGCCGGCGCGCGTTCAACGGTGACACCAGCCCCTCCAGAGCATCCGGTGCGTGCCAGGAGATGCCGCGGATCTCGAAGCCGTCCGGCTGCAGTGTGTCCAGCAACGACGGGTCGTGCACGCCCCCGTCGTACAGGATCTCCACGGCGTCGCCCCAGCCCTCCCAGCGCGGGAGCCAGTCGATCGCGAGGACGCCGAGCAGCGGCAGCGCGACCCCGAGCTCCTCCTGCATCTCACGGGACGCGCCGGTGGCGGGATCCTCATCCGGCTCGACCACGCCGCCCGGCAGCTCCAGATCGTTCTTGTAGCTGACCTGACACAGCAGCACCCGGCCAGCCGTGTCGCGCACGACCACGTGCGCGATCACCCGCTTCTTCGGCAGCGTCGAGTCCATCAACGCGGTCCAGCCCGTCAACGTGTCCGGGCGCGGGTCGTCCTTGCGCATCCCGTACACGGCCACATCACGGCGCTCGTCCGCCACCAGCGCCGCACCCCGCAGCACGCCCTCGCGCCGGAAGCCGGACCGGATCGCGACCCGGGCGGATACGTGGATCGCCGGGTCGACCTCGACCTGCAGCCGCTCCAGCTCGAGCTCGCCGAAGGCGTACTCCGTCACCAGGCGGACGGCCCGCTGGGCGATCTCGGGGCCGCCATCCAGCTCCCAGACGACCAGGCCGACGCCAGGCGTGGTCCGGCGTACCTCGACGATGCCGAGCGGCTTGCCCTGCTCGACGTCGAAGCTCACCACCTGCTGATCCTGCCGCGACAGTCGCAGCGTCACTTCACCATCGGTCAGCGGATGTACGGCGGTCACCCCGTGAACGCTACCCGGTGTAGCGCAGGTACACCGTCGCCAGGGGTGGGACGGACAGCTCGGTGCTCGTCGTCATGCCGTGCCACTCCGGCCCGTCCGCCTCGACGGCGCCGTAGTTGCCGACCCCGGAGCCGCCGTACACGTCGGCGTCGGTGTTGACGACCTCTTCCCAGCGGCCGCCGTACGGGAGGCCGAGGCGGTAGCCGTGGTGCGGGATCGCGGAGAAGTTCGCGATGCAGGCGACCGTCGGCTCGCCGTCGTCGCCGTACCGGACGAAGGAGAAGATGTTGTTGCTCGCGTCGTTGGCGTCGATCCAGCTGAACTTCTCCGCCGAGTGGTCGGTCCGCCAGAGCGCCGGGTTGTCCTTGTAGACACCGTTCAGGTCGCGGACCAGCTGCTGCAGGCCGCGGTGGTCGGTGTGGTCCAGCAACCACCAGTCGAGCTCGCCCTTCTCGGACCACTCCGACTCCTGGCCGAACTCACAGCCCATGAACAGCAGCTGCTTGCCCGGGTGCGCCCACATCATCGCCAGGTACGCGCGCAGGTTCGCCAGCTGCTGCCAGCGGTCGCCCGGCATCTTGCGCAGCAGCGAACCCTTGCCGTGCACAACCTCGTCGTGGGACAGCGGGAGGACGAAGTTCTCCGAGTAGGCGTACATCATCGAGAACGTCAGCTCGTGGTGGTGGTACTGCCGGTGGATCGGCTCGTGCTCCAGGTAGCGCAGCGAGTCGTTCATCCAGCCCATGTTCCACTTGAAGCCGAACCCGAGGCCGCCCAGATGCGTGTCCCGGGTGACGCCCGGCCACGACGTCGACTCCTCGGCCACGGTGATGACGCCGGGGACGCGCTTGTAGAGGGTCGCGTTCATCTCCTGCAGGAACGACACGGCCTCCAGGTTCTCCCGGCCGCCGTACTGGTTCGGGACCCACTGGCCGTCCTGGCGGGAGTAGTCCAGGTAGAGCATCGAGGCGACCGCGTCCACGCGCAGGCCGTCGATGTGGTACTCCTCGGCCCAGTAGAGCGCGTTCGCGACCAGGAAGTTCCGCACCTGCGGACGGCCGAAGTCGAAGACCAGCGTGCCCCAGTCCGGCTGCTCGCCGCGGCGCGGATCCGGGTGCTCGTACAGCGGCGTCCCGTCGAAGCGGGCCAGCGCCCAGGCGTCCTTCGGGAAGTGCGCCGGCACCCAGTCGACCAGGACGCCGATGCCGGCCTGGTGCAGCCGGTCGACCAGCAACCGGAAGTCGTCGGGGTCACCGAAGCGCGCCGTCGGCGCGAAGTACGACGTCACCTGGTAACCCCAGGAGCCACCGAACGGATGCTCCATCACCGGCATGAACTCGACGTGGGTGAAGCCCATGTCGTTGACATAGGCAACGAGCTCGTCGGCCAGCTCGCGGTAGGACCGGCCCTTGCGCCACGACCCGAGGTGCACTTCGTACACGCTCATCGGCTCGGCGTAGGCCTGCGCCGCGGTCCGCCGCTCCAGCCAGGCCGCGTCGTCCCACTCGTACGACGACTCGTGCACGACCGACGCGTTCGCCGGGGGAGTCTCGGCCAGGTTGGCCATCGGGTCGGCCTTCTGCCGCCAGACCCCGTCCCGGCCGCAGATGTCGAACTTGTACCGCGTCCCGGCGCCGACGCCCGGGACGAACAGCTCCCACACGCCGGACGCACCCAGTGACCGCAGCGGATGCGCGCGGCCGTCCCAGAAGTTGAAGTCCGCGGTGAGGCGGATCCCCTGCGCGTTCGGAGCCCAGACGGCGAACGACGTCCCCGTGACCGTCCCGGTCGGGCCGTCGTACCGGCGCACGTGGGCACCCAGCACGGTCCAGAGCTGCTCGTGCCGGCCCTCGCCGATCAGGTGCAGGTCGACCTCACCGAGCGACGGGAGGTAGCGGTACGGGTCGTCGACCTCGACCGCGGGCCCGTCGGTGTAGCTGACCTGGAGGCGATACTCGGGCACCTTGTCGACGTCGAGGACGCCGACCCACACACCCTCGAACTCGTGCCGGAGCTCGAGCCGCTTGTCGTCGTACAGAACGGTGACCGACTGGGCGAACGGGCGCAGCGCCCGGACGGTGACACCATGCTCGCCGAGGTGTGGTCCGAGCACCTGATGAGGATCGTGAAAGGTCCCGCCGACCAGCTGCTCCAGCACGGTCCGATCCACCGGAACCGCTGTCACCACAGGCTTGTCAGCCGGCACCACCGGCGTCTCGAAAGCCTCAGTCGCCGGCCCGGCGTTCTGCTCGCTCGATCCCATGAACCCCATCCTGCCCGATCAACACTGCATTCACCGCACCCCGTACCCGTCGAGTCCCGACGTACACAACTTCAGTCGCTCAGGGCGTCCCGGACGGCGGTGAGGCGGGTGGTGTACCGGGGCCAGGCGAAGCCGGTTTGGGTGTGGGAAGTGGTGGTTTCGGTGACCAGGGTGGTGGCTCGGGCGGCATACCCGCAAGTATTACAAGTGTTCGGCCAACTGGGCCGCCGCGGACAGCGGGATCGGGAGCCAGCTGGGGCGGTTGCGGGCTTCGTAGAGCGTTTCGTAGACGACCTTGTCGGCCAGGAAGGCGCTCAGCAGCACGGGTTCGTGCCGCGGATCGGTGCCCGCGACCTCGGCGTATCCGTCGCAGAAGGCCTGCTGGTTCCGGTTCGCCCACTCGGTCGCACGGTAAGCGATCTGCTGGTCGCCCAGGTGGTCGGCGAGCAGCGAGCGGGCCGCGTAGTCGAACGACCGCAGCATCCCGGCGATGTCCTTGACCGCAGTATCCAAGGCCCGCCGCTCGATCAGGGACTTCGCCGGCTCACCCTCGAAGTCGATCAGCTTCCAGCCGTCGATCGTCCGCAGCACCTGACCCAGGTGGAAGTCACCGTGGATCCGCTGCACCGGCACCGGCTGGTCGTACGCCGCCAGCGCCTCGAACCAGCGGCTCAGGCCGGCCTTGTACGGCGCGAGCTCGGGGATGGCCGCGGCCGCCTGATCGAGCCGGCGCTGCATCGCCGCTGCGTGCTCGACGAGCTTGGCCGGCTCCCAAATGTCGGTGCCGAGCGCCTTCGCCAGCTCCGAGTGGACCTGCGCCGTGCTCGCGCCGAGCCGGTGCGACTCGGCCGCGAAGTCACCGCCGACCTCCTCGGCGTGCAGGTCGCCCTCGGCGTACAGGTCCCGCACCGACGAGCAGGCGAACGACCAGCCGTCGGTGGCGTTCTTCTGGAACGCCGTCATCATCGCCAGCTCACCCGAATCGTTCCCGCCGCCCGCGCGCGGCCAGGTGCCCCGCGCGGACCCGAGCACCTCGGGGACCAGCTCGGACCCCGCCTCGGTGAGCGCCGACTCGATCTCGACCCCAGGGTTGCTCCCGGGCTCGAGCCGGCGGAACACCTTCAGCAAGGCCACGTCGCCGAACACCAGCGACGTGTTGCTCTGCTCGACGGTGAGGACGAGCGACTGCGCGTCCTCCGGTACGACGGTGGTCCGGTCCGGGGCGTGCACGGGATGGAACTCCAGCCCGTCCAGCCGACGTCCGTGCGTCAGCCCGTCCAGCCAGTACGGAGTCGCTTCCTTGTCGTGCAGAGCGTCGTACACCCAGACCTCGGTGTCGTCGAGGTCCTGCTCGACCCACTCACCGATCAGCGCGTGGCCGAGGTTCTCGACCGGCGCGCGGTGGTAGCTGAGCGGCAGTTGGTACACCCGGATCGGGAACTCCGACCCGGGCGGACCGGAACAGTAGACGAACCCGATCCGGACCGCGGGCCAGGCGTCCCCGTCCGACAGCCACACCGAGGTGGCCATCGCGTCGACGTGAACGTCGTGTCCCTTCTCACCGAACCACCTCTGGCTCGCGCAGAAGGACTGGACCTGGTCCAGATGGGAACTCACTACATGCTCTCCTCGTGGTCAGCCGGCTTGGCCACCGGCAGCCGGAACCAGTAGAAACCGTGGGCGCCGAGCGTCAAAAGGTAGGGCAGTTCCCCGATCGTGGGGAAGTGCACGCCACCGAGCAACTCGATCGGTTCCACGCCTTGCCACTGCCGCAGGTCCAGCTCGATCGGCTGCGGGAACCGGGACAGGTTGTTCACGCACAGCACCACGTCGTCGCCGAACTCACGCACGTACGACAGCACGCTCGGGTTGGAACCGCCTAGATCCGTAAAGGTACCCATGCCGAAACACGGGTGCTGCTTACGGGCCTGGATCATCCGCCGGGTCCAGTGCAGCAGCGAGGACGCGTTCTCCATCTCCGCTTCGACGTTCACCGCCTGGTACCCGTAGACCGGGTCCATGATCACCGGCAGGCTGAGCTTGCCCGGAGTCGCGGTGGAGAACGAGGCGTTGCGGTCCGGGGACCACTGCATCGGCGTACGGACGCCGTCGCGGTCACCGAGCCAGATGTTGTCGCCCATGCCGATCTCGTCCCCGTAGTACAGGATCGGGGAGCCGGGCAGGCTGAGCAGCATCGCGGTGAACAACTCCATCTTGTTCACGTCGTTGTCCAGCAGCGGTGCGAGCCGGCGGCGGATGCCGATGTTCGCCTTCATCCGCGGGTCCTGCGCGTACTCGCCCCACATGTAGTCGCGGTCCTCGTCGCTGACCATCTCGAGGGTGAGCTCGTCGTGGTTGCGCAGGAAGATCCCCCACTGGCAGGTCTCCGGGATCTCCGGGGTCTGCGCCAGGATCTCCGAGATCGGGAACCGGGACTCCCGCCGCACACCCATGAAGATGCGCGGCATGACGGGGAAGTGGAACGCCATCTGGCACTCGTCGCCGCCCGACGAGCGGTCGCCGAAGTACTCGACGACGTCGGCCGGCCACTGGTTCGCCTCGCAGAGCAGGACGCGGTCGGAGTAGTTCGCGTCCACCTCCTTGCGGACCCGCTTGAGGAACTCGTGGGTGCGCGGGAGGTTCTCGCAGTTGGAACCCTCGGTCTCGAACAGGTACGGCACCGCGTCCAGCCGGAAGCCGTCCACGCCGAGGTCGAGCCAGAACTTCAGCGCCTCGATCATCGCGTCGCCGACGGCCGGGTTCTCGAAGTTCAGGTCCGGCTGGTTGGAGTAGAACCGGTGCCAGAAGTACTGGCCGCGGACCGGGTCCCAGGTCCAGTTCGACTGCTCGGTGTCGACGAAGATGATCCGGGCGTCGGAGTACTTGTCGTCGGTGTCGGACCACACGTAGAAGTCGCCGTACGGGCCGTCCGGGTCCTCCCGCGACGCCTGGAACCAGGGGTGCTGGTCGGAGGTGTGGTTCATCACGAAGTCGACGATCACCCGCATACCGCGGGTGTGAGCGGCCTCCATGAACCCCGCGAAGTCGGTGATCGTGCCGACCTCGGGCATCACTCCGGTGTAGTCGGAGATGTCGTAACCGCCGTCGCGCAACGGCGACGGGTAGAACGGGGGTAACCAGAGGCAATCGACACCGAGCCACTCGAGGTAGTCGAGTTTCTCGGTCAGGCCTTGCAGATCGCCGATGCCGTCGGCGTTCGAGTCCTTGAAGGACCGCACGAGGACCTCGTAGAAAACGGCCCGCTTGAACCACAGCGGGTCACTCTTCGTCAGTCCGTGGTGCTGCTCCGGCAGCATGTCGGTCACGCTCACCTCCATCGGGTGTCTCCAAACCTAGCGGTACTACGGTGTGCCGCACTGCTTCCCGTACCCCGTTGTCGGCGTCGTAAAAGAAGTCGGTGCGATGTGTCCGGACAGAGCCGGCGATGTGGTGGACGCCCCGGGACGGACGGTTCCGGCAAGGCGTTCCGCTCAGTGTGACGGCCCTTTGCCGGTACAGGCAAATAGGGGCCGAATCCCCTTATCCCAAGCTCATCGACGAGGCGACCGCTCGTCCCTCTCCCGACTCGCGGAGCCCGCCGCCCGCCGCCCACCGGACCGTCCGGGCGAGGCGTGTCGTTTGGTCGCCCCACGCGCGTCGGCCACCCCCTCCCGCGGGTCGACCACCTGCTGGTCCTCCTGCTCGGCCTCGGCTTCACGGGCCTTGACCAGCTTCGGATTCAGCAGTTCCTCAGGCGTGAGATCGACGTCGCTCAAGATGCTGCGCAGCGTCCCCTTGGCGACGTCCCGGCCGCCATGGACCGGCACCGTCGTACCGCGGCCGTCGGCGTCGTTCTTCATGATGTGATGACTGCCGTTGACCCGGTCGACCCGGAAGCCGTGCTTCTTGAGTTGAGCGACGACTTTCTCGCCGCTCAGTGACGGGACCTTGGCCATCAGGGGGTTTCGACGGTGACCGTGATCAGGTCCGGAACGCCGAAGGACTCGATCAGGCCGGTGAGGGCTTCACGGAGGTCCGCTACGG
Source organism: Kribbella sp. NPDC026596 (assembly GCF_040638415.1). Lineage (NCBI taxonomy): Bacteria > Bacillati > Actinomycetota > Actinomycetes > Propionibacteriales > Kribbellaceae > Kribbella > Kribbella sp. NPDC026596. Next base: position 44,770 of record NZ_JBEZYF010000068.1, read on the forward strand.
CCGCCTCAGGTGTGTCACCTTCGCCGTTGGCGCCGACGCCGTGTCGCAGGAGTGCATGTGCGCACCACACCCCGTCCTCGTCCTGTTCGATCGTGTAGGGGACGGTGACGTCGTGCTTCACTCTGCCTCCTGGGCGAGGGCTTGGTCGCGGGGGTTGGGGGACTTGCGGGGGCGGCGGGCGTACTTGGTGAAGCCGGCGCGTTCGGCGTCGGACTCGCTACGGAACCAGACCTCGGGTTTGGTCCGGCCGTAGTACGGCGAGTCGGGGGTGTGGAACAGCATCGACTGGGCGTTGCCCTTGATGGTGAACCCGTCCGGCGGAGCCTGATGAGGTACCGCGTCGGCCGAGCCCTCACCGTAGCGTCCGGCGGGGGCCGCGGCCCGCATCTGCGGCGCGGTCGCATTGGTGTCGCCGTTCATCGCCGCGAGTTCGGCGTCGTCGAACAGCGTCGGCTCCGCCTCCATCAACTCCGAGAACGCCGGCTGCGGTTTAGCTCGTCCGTTAGGCGCCGGCTCGGGATGCGCGGCGGGTTCGGCTCGTACGGCGGGTGCTGTCTCGGCGACCCGGGCTCCGACCAGGACCTCTTGCTTCTGCTCGACCGGCTCCTCGGCAGCTGCGTCCGGGGGAGTGGCTGGGGTACGGCGTTCGAGGAGGAGCCAGGTGATGAGAGCGCCGATCAGGAAGGCGAGTAACGACCACAGCCAGTTGTGTCGCAGCAGCCAGCTCATCAGCGTGCCCCCCTCGCCGGGTTGCGCACCAGTCGGTGCAGCAGCCAGGCGGCCGCGCTTCCGAGGACGAACGCGACCAGTAGCAGGATCCACATCTGTGCGACGAGCCAGCTCATTCAGTTCCCCTGCAGTACTCGGATCTCGGCCCGGCGGTTGGCGATCCGGCCGGCGGCGGTGGAGTTGGGTGCGATCGGGAAGGCCTGACCGTAACCGTTCGCATGGATGTGGTTGGCGGCCACGCCGAGCTTGACCAGCGCGGCCTTGACCGCGGCCGCCCGGCGCTCGGACAGCGGCAGGCTGGTCGCCTCGGACCCGAGGTTGTCGGTGTGACCCGCCACCTCGAAGAACGCGCTCGGGCACGACCTCAGCAGGGCGGCGACACGCACCACCGATGGCTTCGTCGCGTCGTTCACGATCGACGTGCCGGACAGGAAGTTGATCTTGTGCTGCCGGGTGAACTCCGACAGCCGGCTCGGCAACGTCCGGCACGATTCACTGACCTCGGACTTCGGCGGCGCCGGGATCTCCAGCTGGTTCGCGATCACCGCGCCGGGGACGGCCTTCGCCGCGGCCCGGGCGACGGTCGCCTTGCTCGCCTGGTCCGGCACCTCACCCGACAGCGTCACCGTGCTTCCGTCGTACCGCACCGAGGCGTCGCCGGTCCCGATCGCGAGCGCCTGCAGCAGCGCGGCTATCGCGGTCGCGTCGGCCAACCCGGTCGCGGCGTCGATCGTCGTACGGTCGTCGTACTCACGGTCTTCGCCGAGCACCTTGCCGACCTCGGCGGCGATGGCTTCCTTGACCGCTTGATCCTTGACCGCCGCCTGCACCCGGATCGACTGGTTGGTCCGGCCCACCTCGAACGGCGCCAAGTCGGACTCGGCAGGCGCCTCAGTCGTCGGAGTAGCAGTCGGAGTCGACGAACCCTCGATCCGCACCGAGCGAACGCCGTCCACCTTCACGACGACCTCGCGCACGAGCTCGGCATCGACACCGGCCGGTACGGCGACCGTCGCGTCGCGGCCGTCGAAGTCGACGGAGCCGGCCTCGATGCCGCGGGCCTGGAGTGCGGCCAGCGTGCGGTCGCGCAGATCGTCTTCGGTGGTCCCCGCTTTGGCCGGAATCAGCACAGCCGTGAGCAGCACAGGGACCGCGAGGGCCGCGAGCAGCCAGACGACGATCGGCCGTCGAACGAGACCGGGCACTGTTCCTCCGTCGGGTGCGGTCAAGAGTGACCGTGCGCGAGGAGATTACTCCGCCGCACGCTCCCTCCGCACACCTTCGCGGGGGAGCGTCGCGATGATCACGAGAACATCTTTATTTGGATTAGTTCTTTTCTTAACTGGATGTGGTCGGTAGGGTGCGGATAGTTCCTCTCCGCCCCCAGGCGGTACTCATGCGGCTCCGTTTTCCTGTGCTCTTGGCTGCGATAGCTCTCCTCGGCGCCGGTCTCGCACAGGCCGCCACCGCGGCCCAGCCCACTGCCGACCACACTGTTGCCGCAGGCAAGAGAGTGGGCGGTTACTTCACCGAGTGGGGTGTCTATGTCCGGTGACACCACCGACGGCAGCCTGATCACCGCGGTGAAGACCGTCGGCTGATCCCCGCCGGACCGCCGGCCGTGCCCGCCGCCCCGGGCCGGTCGGCCCTCTCCGTCCTGCACTGCCTTGCCCTGCTTGGGTTTGGCCTGTCTCGGACAGGTCGCATTTGTGCCAGCCCGGGGCGCGATGAATCACTTGACTTACTTCGCGCCGTAAACCGTACTGGTGGCTGGCCGGCGTTCGACTGGGGAGGGGCTCGCCATGGAGAGGCTCGCGGATTCGTCGTTGATCATCGGCGTGGCCACGTCCACGTCCGAACGGGTACAGCTCGCGCGGTTGCTCGGTGCGGCCGACGCGCTGCTGCTGGTGTCGAGCGCGGACCAGGCTCGCGCGTTCCTCGAGCTGACGGCGGTCATGTCGCCAGCCGGTCCCGTCGTACTCGCGCCGACCGGGCTGCCGGTCGCCTCTGGGGAGGCTGCCCAGATCGAGGCAGTGCCCGCCAGGGTGGTCGCCGTTCCGGCCACGGTCGCCGCGGTTCCGGTCGCAGTGGCGGCGCCGGCTGTCCGGGCCGCCGTACCGCCCTCGTCGGAGGCCGAGCTGTACCTGGACGTGGACCGTCGCGTCGTCCGGTGGAAGGACCGCGAGGTCTCACTGACCCGGCTCGAGCACGACTTCCTGCACTGCCTGGTCGAGGAACCCGGCCGCGTCTGGACCTACCAGCGCCTCCACCACGCCGTCTGGGGAAACGAACACCTCGGCCACGGCTCCCACATCCACTCCGTCGTCAAGCGCCTCCGCCAAAAACTCACCAACCTAGGCGCCACGGTCACCATCCACGCCGTCCGCGGCGTCGGCTTCCACCTCCTCCCCACCACCTGACCGCCCGCCGTCCCGCTCAGATGAGCACGGCAGGCTCGGTCACAGTCGAGGGTCCTGCCGTCAGCGGAGGGCGTGGATGGGAGTCTGTCGATAGTGGTGGGTTCTTGCATTATCAAGGGAGGGTTTCTTGCCGAGTCCGGGGCAAAACCCTCCACGAATCCCGTGCTCTGGCCGGTACTGCGTAGGGTCCCGCGTCGGGGGTTGATAACGTGCGGCTGGGTCGTGACTGGCGCGTGAGATGGGCTAACCATCGGGGAGCGGCCTCGTCTCGACGACGCGTGCCGTGCGCCTGGGCTTCTGATCGACCGGGAGGCCCGCATGATTCGGCCCGTGTGGGCTCGACCCCAGTACGCGGACCGGCCCCCGCCCTTGGAGGGCGG
>NZ_JBEZYF010000069.1:0-46295 GCF_040638415.1 Kribbella sp. NPDC026596
TGCTCCAACAAGCCGTCGACACCGACCCCCACCCCCTCAAGGAACTCATCGGCGGCTGAGCGGCAACTGCACTCAAGCAGAGATGCAGGTCATATGTTCGAATGCACTCAGAATGCAAGTCCGGGCTGGATGCGGTGGCAGGAGTAGGCGACGGCGTCTCGGCCGATGCGAGTGATGATGAGAGTAGCTGTGGCGGAGCCCTTGGGGGCGAGCTTCTTGCGGAGCTGCGCCGGATCGACATCAACCCCGCGTTTCTTGATCTCCAGCGTCCCGATGCCCTGCGTACGGACCCAGGAGCGCAGTGCCTTCTCCTTGTACGGCAGCTCCTCGACCACCTCGTACGCCGAGGCCAGTGGAGTCGGCGCGAGCGTCGAGCCGGTGACATAGGCGATCCGTGGATCCAGCAACCACCCATCGACCGCGGCCGCCACAGCGGTCACCAGACCGGCGCGCACTACGGCCCCATCGGGCTCGTAGATGTACTGACCGACCGGACCGCTCTCAACCTGCGGCGCCTCGGTGACACTGGCTCCGCCGGGTAGCAGAGTCGCCCGCCGCGCCACACCGGCGTACAAGGCGCCAGACCACAGGGCAGCCTCCTTCACCTCGCCGGCGTCGCTGATCCACTCCGCCTCGACTCCGTCGGGTACGGCGTCGTGCGGGATACCCGGTGCGACCTTCACACACACAGTCCGCCGCAGGAGCTCCGTCACAAAGGACCATGGCGGCGAATAGGCGTTGTGGTCGAACACCCGCCGCCCATCGGCCCGTCGCGCCGGGTCGGCGAACACCACGTCGTACGGCGTGAGGTCGGTGGACTCGGCGTCACCCACCAAGACCTCACCGGGCAGCTCGAGCGCGGCAAGGTTGGCGCGGGCCGTGGCTGCGGTCTCCGGGTCGCGCTCGACACCAGTGACCCGCAGGCCGGCGCGGGCGGCGCTGATCAGGTCGCCTCCGATGCCGCAACCCAGGTCGACCACGCTGCCTCCCGGCACGGCGGATGCGATGCGTGCGGCTCGGTGTGAGCCGACAGTGGTTCTGGTGGCCTGTTCCAGGCCATCCGGGGTGAAGTACATCCGCGTGGAGTCCGTACCGAACTTGGCGACGGCTCGGTGGCGCAGTGCGGCCTGGGTGACAGCAGCAGTCACGAGGGTGGCGTCGTACCGTCGCCGGAGCTTCTCCACGAGCTGCAGTTCGCGGCCGGGGTGGTAGTCGGCGCAGGCAACGGCAAGCACCTCAGCCCCAGGGCCCTCCAGCAAGGCGGTGACTGTCACCCGGCAACTCTAGAGGGGACTCGAGCAGCCCTTGCTCCAGCTGTTGGTGGCGGACGAGTAGAGGCGCCAGTTCATGGCGGAGCGGGTCTTGGGGCCGTAGATGCCGTCGGCCACGAGCTTGTGCTTGCTCTGGACCGCCTTGACCATCGCACGGGTGTTGCTGCCGTAGATGTCGTCGACGGCGAGCTTAGAGCCGTAGCAGAAGTTCAGGTTGCGCTGGAGGACCCGGATGGCGGTGTCGGGGTCGCCGTACCGGGTGGAGCCGCGGTCCGGGTCGTCGCCGTACATGAGGTTGCAGGTCGTGCTGGTGCTGCCGTAGATCGAGGGTATTGGGATGCCCCAGCTGCGGTTCACCGGTACGAGCCGAGCTGAGCGGCACTGCGGGAGGGCGGCCGCGGCTTTGGTCTCAGCATCCGCGGACGTGCGCGCGGCGTCCCCGCCCTGGTCCGCGTCGGCCTGCGGGGCCGGGCCGGCAGCGGGGGCTTGGGCGCCGGGACTCGCGGGTTGATCCTTCGAAGCGCCGGCGGCTACGGCACCGATGGCGACTGCTCCGACCGCGGCCAGAACCGCGACGGTGCGCCCGGACAGCTTGGGCAGAGACGGGAAGCTGAGAGCCATGGCCTCTCCTCGGGGCGGCACACCGTTGTCACAGAACGGTCGCACGCCGGCACCGGTTCGGCCCAGCGTTTGACCACATTCCGTGCCCGATTCGTCACAGCTGACCCGGCGGCGTGATGTCTCACCCTGAGAAGTGTCTGGCACTCGAGTTGACCGAGTGCTAATCGCGGCCTAGATTCGGTGTTGGCACTCTCCACCCGAGGGTGCCAGCGGTCCGGCCTCTGACCCCCGCGACGGCAGGGGAGCGCGACCACCCTGAAGTGCAGACAAGCAAATCGACCGTGGAGGTCAGCAAGTGTCGGTCACGATCAAGCCGCTCGAGGACCGCGTCCTCGTCGCGCCGCTCGAAGCCGAGCAGACCACGAAGTCCGGCCTGGTGATCCCGGACACCGCCAAGGAGAAGCCGCAGGAGGGCGAGATCCTCGCCGTCGGTCCGGGCCGGATCGACGACAACGGCAACCGCGTCCCGCTGGACGTCGCCGTCGGCGACAAGGTCATCTACTCCAAGTACGGCGGCACCGAGGTCAAGTACGACGGCCAGGACTACCTGATCCTGGGCGCCCGCGACATCCTCGCAGTCGTCAGCAAGTGACGACCGCTCGCTGTTCCTGACTGACACCGCCCTGGTGCCGTACCGGCGCCGGGGCGGAGTCGGTCTGGCGCCCGACCGGGGTGGTGGGGCGGGGGAGTTGGACACAGCGCTCGGTACCTGCTGTCACGAAAGAGCGAATTTCAGAGAGGGACTGGATTTTTCATGCCGAAGATCCTCGAGTTCGACGAGAACGCTCGGCGCGCGCTGGAGCGCGGCGTCGACAAGCTCGCGAACACGGTGAAGGTGACGCTGGGGCCGAAGGGCCGCTACGTCGTCCTGGACAAGAAGTGGGGCGCCCCGACCATCACCAACGACGGTGTCACCGTCGCCCGTGAGATCGAGCTGGACGACCCGTTCGAGAACCTTGGTGCGCAGCTCGCCAAGGAGGTCGCCACCAAGACCAACGACATCGCCGGTGACGGCACGACCACCGCGACGGTGCTCGCGCAGGCGCTGGTGCACGAGGGCCTGCGGGCCGTCGCGGCCGGGGTCAACCCGATGGGCCTGAAGCGCGGTATCGAGGCGGCCGTCGAGGCCGTGTCGGCCCGGCTGGTCGAGACCGCGCGGCCGGTGGACGACAAGGGCGACATGGCCCACGTCGCCACCATCTCCGCCCGCGACGCCGAGATCGGCACCCTGATCGCGGACGCGTTCGACAAGGTCGGCAAGGACGGTGTCATCACCGTCGAGGAGTCGAACACCTTCGGAACCGAGCTCGAGTTCACCGAGGGCATGCAGTTCGACAAGGGCTACATCTCGCCGTACTTCATCACCGACGCCGAGGCCGGCGAAGCGGTGCTGGAGGACCCGTACATCCTGATCCACCAGGGCAAGATCTCCGCGATCGCGGACCTGCTGCCGCTGCTGGAGAAGGTCGTGCAGTCCGGCAAGTCGCTGCTGCTGATCGCCGAGGACGTCGAGGCCGAGGCCCTGTCCACCCTCGTGGTGAACAAGATCCGCGGCAACTTCACCTCCGTCGCCGTCAAGGCGCCGGGCTTCGGTGACCGCCGCAAGGCGATGCTCGAGGACCTGGCCGCGCTGACCGGCGCGCAGGTCGTCGCCCCCGAGGTCGGCCTCAAGCTGGACCAGGTCGGCCTGGAGGTGCTCGGTTCGGCTCGCCGGATCGTGGTCACCAAGGACAACACCACGGTGGTCGAGGGCGCCGGCAAGGCCGACGACATCGACGGCCGGGTCAACCAGATCAAGGCCGAGATCGAGCGCACCGACTCCGACTGGGACCGCGAGAAGCTGCAGGAGCGGCTGGCGAAGCTCGCCGGCGGCGTCTGTGTGATCAAGGTCGGCGCGGCCACCGAGGTCGAGCTGAAGGAGAAGAAGCACCGGATCGAGGACGCCGTGTCCGCGACCCGGGCCGCGATCGAGGAGGGCATCGTCGCCGGTGGCGGCTCCGCTCTCGTCCACGCGGCCACCGTGCTGGACGGCGGCCTGGACCTCGAAGGTGACGAGGCCATCGGTGTCCGGATCGTCCGCAAGGCGATCGTCGAGCCGCTGCGCTGGATCGCCGAGAACGGCGGTTACGAGGGCTACGTCGTGACGTCGAAGGTGGCCGAGCTCGAGTCCGGCAGCGGCTTCAACGCCGCCACCGGTGAGTACGGCGACCTGCTGGCCGAGGGCGTGCTGGACCCGGTCAAGGTGACCCGGTCCGCGCTCGCCAACGCCGGCTCGATCGCCGCGCTGCTGCTGACCACCGAGACGCTGGTGGTCGACAAGCCCGAGGACGAGGAGCCCGCCGCAGCCGGTCACGGCCACGGCCACGGTCACTGATCCTCAGGTAGTACAAGCACTATCAGCACCGCCCGCCCGGTGCAGCGGTACTGGCGGGCGGTGTTCTTGTATGGCCGGACCTGCGGTCCGGGGTGATGGGATCGGGGTGCCGCCCCGCCCACCGGGCGGGTGGCGTGGATCTGGTGGGATGGGGTGTGTGGCGGAGATTCGGGAGCGGGCTGACGACGATCTGGATGTGTGCGTGGGGTTGTTGGGGGACGTGCATGAGGTGGCGGGGTATCCGATCAACTGGCCTGCGGATGCTCGGCGGTGGTTGACGCCGGCGGACGGCCTTGGCTGCTGGGTGGCTGTGGCCGACGGGCGGGTCGTGGGGCATGTGGCCTTGACCCCGAACGGCGCCGGCGGCGCGTCCGTCGAGCGGTTGTTCGTGGATCCGAAGGTGACTCGGGCGGGAATCGGGCGGCAGTTGTTGGACCACTGCGTCACCATCGCGGCTGAGCTCGGGCGCAAGCTGTCGTTGGAGGTTGTGGACAACCGGGGTGCGGCGGTGACGCTGTACCGGCGGGCCGGCTGGCGGGAAACCGGTCGTACGCCGATCGACTGGGGCGGCGATCACGCCTCCGCCGTCCTGCACTTCGACGCCCCGGGATCTGAGAGGGAAGTCCGTACGGGCGAGTAGTGACGGATCGTAATCAATATCTGAATTTGCTCACGAATTGCCACTAGGCAACTGAAGGTGAGCGCCGTACCATCTTTCAGGCTGACCGGTCTGACACGAGGGGGCGAGGGGTGACCGAGGTACAAGTACCGCACACCCACGACCGGGTCGAGCTCAAGGATCTTGCCGCGCTGGCCGGCGACGGGGACCGCACAGCTCTCAACGACCTGCTCACCAGGGTGCGCGCCGTTGCGCACCGCTACGTACGGTCCCGTCTGTGGACCTATCCCGGCGGCGCCGACATGGTCGACGACGTCGCTCAAGAGGTTTGTGTCGCGGTGTTCGGCGCGTTGGGCCGGTATCGTGACGAGGGGAGGCCTTTCGAGGCTTTCGTCTACGGCATCGCGGCCCGCAAGGTCGCCGATGCCCAGCGTGCGTTCGCGGTGGCCGACGTTTCGACGCCGGATCTGCCGGACGGCGCGGACGAGTCACCGACGCCGGAAGAGCACGCGGTCCGGCACTCGGAGGTCCAGCACATCATGGGGCTGCTGGACAAGTTGCCGGAGAAGTTGCGGGAGATTCTGCGGCTCCGGGTGGTAGCGGGGATGTCAGCCGAGGAGACCGGCCGGGCACTGGGGATGACACCGGGGGCGGTGAGGGTCGCACAACATCGAGCGTTGAACACGCTCAGGGGGTATGTGGTGGGGCATGAGGGACGAGGAGCAGGGGAGGGGCATCATGGCTGACCGTTTCGACCTCGACGCGATCGACGCCGATGACGCACTGCTCGACCTGCTAGCTGCTGGTGGGGAGTCCGCGCGAACCGCGGGCGAGCACGACCCGGCCGTGAAGCTGCTGGCCGATCTGCGGCTCGCAGTGGAGGTCGAGGACGAGCTACCAGTTGAGACGATCGACGATCCGGAGAGCTTCCTGGCGCGCTGCGCGGCGCTGAACCCGGTGATGGACCCGTTCGCCCGCAAGATGGCGGCGCGGGGTCTGGCACTCGGTGTCGCCGCGGTGGCCGCGCTGTCGGTCTCCGGGGTGGCCGCGGCCGTCAACGGTGACCCCTTGTCGCCGTACGAGAAGGTCATCGAGAAGGTGGTCGACGCGGTCAGCCCGCAGACCAGCTTCCCGAAGGAACAGCTCGACGGCATGCCGGTCGTCGACAAGACGAAGATCGTCAAGGTCGCCAAGGACTACAAGCAGCAGCAGGACCAGAAGGCCGCGGCCGACGAGAAGCAGATCCAGACGGATCCGATTCCGCCGGCGTCGGTGCTGCGTCCGAAGGACCAGCAGGACGTCCTGCAGCGGGCGCTGCCGCAGATCCCCGAGCAGCCGACCGTCACGGAGCTCGAGCCGACGGACCCGCAGCCGACCAAGCTGCCGGCGAAGACGGACGACACCAAGACGGACAACCCGACCACGACGGAGCCGACGGACCCGACGACGACGGAGCCGACGACCCCGCCGACCACCGAGCCGACGACCCCGCCCACCACGGAGCCGACCGACCCGCCGACCACCACGGAACCGCCGGTCACGACGCCGACCGATCCGCCCACCACTGGTACCGGTGAGACCGGGACCGGCGAAACTGGGACTGGGACTGGGAACACCGGTGAGACCGGGACGGGCAGCAGCGGGGACGCCGGCACCGGTGACAACAAGGGCGAGACGTCGGACCCCGGCGGTACGACGACGGCCCCGCCGAGCGACACCGGGTCCGGCACCGGCGGCACGGATCAGTCCGGCACGGACCAGTCGGGTTCGGACCAGACCGGCACCGGCCAGACCGGGACCGGTGACGACCAGAAGCCGGCCGGCGACGTACCGGTGATCGACCCGCTGGCCGCGATGGTCGAGAAGATCCTGAAGCCGATCCTGCCGACGCCGGCCGAGGTTCAGAGCGCCGAGCAGTTCTTCGGCAGCAGTGTCGCGGCGATCGGGAAGCACTCGAGCGGGCAGGTCACCTCCGGTTCGGTCCGGAACGTCTACCCGACGGGCAAGCACTCCACCGGCCTGTACGCCGAGGGCAGGCATGCCGCGATCGCCCGTACGCACGGCTCCACCGACGACGCGAACGTCCTGAAGATCCTCGGCATCGTCAACACGCCGACCAAGTAGTCCACACCTCGTCCCGCCCGCCGCTGACAAGCGGCGGGCGGACTTGTGGACGGCCGGTTCGGGGCTCCGGGCGGGCGCGGATACCATGGGGTTCCGATCTCGCCGTGTAAAGGTGCTCGCTTTCCCCATGGACATCACACCCACTGGAGTTCCCGACAAGTTCGCCGTCCTCGGCCTCACCTTCGACGATGTGCTCCTGCAGCCGAACGAGTCCGACGTCATCCCGTCCGAGGCGAACACCCGGTCCCGGGTCAGCCGCAACATCGAGGTGAACATCCCGCTGCTGTCCAGCGCGATGGACACCGTCACCGAGGCCCGGATGGCGATCGCCATGGCCCGCCAGGGCGGCCTCGGCGTTCTGCACCGCAACCTCTCGATCGAGGACCAGGCCCAGCAGGTCGACCTGGTCAAGCGGTCGGAGTCCGGCATGATCGCGCAGCCGATCACGATCGGCCCGGACGCCAGCATCGGCGAGGCCGACGCGCTCTGCGCGCAGTACCGGATCTCCGGCGTCCCGGTGGTCGACAACGCCGGCGTCCTGGTCGGCATCGTGACGAACCGTGACATGCGGTTCGAGAACGACCTGTCCCGCCCGGTCCGCGAGGTGATGACCAAGCAGCCGCTGATCACCGGCAAGCAGGGCATCTCCGCCGACGACGCGATGGCGCTGCTCAGCAAGCACAAGGTCGAGAAGCTGCCGCTGGTCGACGACGCCGGCAAGCTGACCGGCCTGATCACGCTGAAGGACTTCGTCAAGCGCGACCAGTTCCCGCTGTCCACCAAGGACGGCACCGGCCGGCTGCGGGTCGGTGGCGCGATCGGCTTCTTCGGTGAGGCCTACAAGCGGGCGATGACGCTCATCGAGGCCGGCGTGGACGTGCTCGTGGTGGACACCGCGCACGGTCACTCCCAGGCCCAGCTGGAGATCATCCGCAAGCTCAAGGCCGACCCGGCCACCCGTGGCGTCGACGTCGTCGGCGGCAACGTCGGGACCCGCGCCGGCGCCCAGGCGCTGGTCGACGCGGGCGCGGACGGCGTCAAGGTCGGCGTCGGCCCGGGCTCGATCTGTACGACGCGGGTCGTCTCCGGCGTCGGCGTACCGCAGGTCACCGCGATCTACGAGGCGTCCCTGGCCTGCAAGCCGGCCGGCGTGCCGGTGATCGGCGACGGCGGCCTGCAATACTCCGGTGACATCGCCAAGGCCCTCGTGGCCGGTGCGGACACCGTCATGCTTGGGTCGCTGCTGGCCGGCTGCGAGGAGTCGCCGGGCGACCTGGTGTTCATCAACGGCAAGCAGTTCAAGGCCTACCGCGGGATGGGCTCGCTCGGCGCGATGCAGTCCGGCGGCCTGCGCAAGTCGTACTCCAAGGACCGCTACTTCCAGAGCGACGTCGGCAGCGACGAGAAGCTGATCGCCGAGGGCGTCGAGGGCCAGGTCCCGTACCGCGGCCCGCTCTCCGCGGTCGCGCACCAGCTGATCGGCGGCCTGCGGCAGTCGATGTGGTACACCGGCGCCCGCACTGTCACCGAGCTGCAGGAGAAGGGTCGCTTCGTCCGGATCACCTCCGCCGGCCTGCAGGAGTCCCACCCGCACGACATCCAGATGACAGTCGAGGCCCCGAACTACTCCGGCCGCTGACACTGCCTGCCAACCGAAGGAACCAGATGACCGAGATCGAGATCGGCCGCGCGAAGCGGGGGCGGCAGGCGTACGCGTTCGACGACATTGCGATTGTGCCGTCGCGCCGGACGCGGGACCCCGAGGAGGTCTCGGTCGCCTGGCAGATCGACGCTTACCGGTTCGAGCTGCCGATCCTGGCCGCGCCGATGGACTCGGTGATGTCACCGGCCACCGCGATCGCGATCGGCAAGGCCGGCGGCCTCGGCGTCCTCAACCTCGAGGGCCTCTGGACGCGGTACGAGGACCCGTCGAGCCTGCTGGAGGAGATCACCACCATCAGCAAGGAGCAGGCGACGCATCGGCTGCAGGAGATCTACTCCGCGCCGATCAAGCCCGAGCTGATCTCGCAGCGGGTGCAGGAGATCCGCGACTCCGGTGTCACGGTGGCCGGCGCTCTGTCGCCGCAGCGCACCAAGCAGTTCGCCAAGCACGTCGTGGACGCTGGCGTCGACCTGTTCGTCATCCGGGGTACGACGGTCTCCGCCGAGCACGTGTCGGGTCAGGCGGAGCCGCTGAACCTGAAGCAGTTCATCTACGACCTCGACGTACCGGTGATCGTCGGTGGGTGCGCGACGCACCAGGCCGCGCTGCACCTGATGCGGACGGGTGCGGCCGGCGTGCTGGTCGGGTTCGGCGGCGGCGCGGCGCACACCACCCGGAAGGTGCTCGGGGTCGCGGTGCCGATGGCGTCGGCGGTGGCCGATGTGGCGGCGGCGCGGCGCGACTACATGGACGAGTCCGGCGGTCGGTACGTGCACGTGATCGCGGATGGTTCGGTCGGCCGGTCCGGCGACGTGGCGAAGGCGATCGCGTGCGGCGCGGACTCGGTGATGGTCGGTTCGCCGCTGGCCCGGGCGAGCGATGCGCCGGGCGGTGGGTACCACTGGGGCGCCGAGGCCTGGCACCAGGACCTGCCCCGCGGCGAGCGGGTCGAGGTCGGCGTGACCGGCACCCTCGAGCAGATCCTGTTCGGCCCGTCCTGGGTCCCGGATGGCACGATGAACCTGGTCGGCGCCCTGAAGCGCGCGATGGCCACCACCGGCTACACGGAGCTCAAGGAGTTCCAGCGGGTCGAGGTCGTCGTCGGGTGACGGCATGACCACCGGCGTCCTGCTCCTGCACGGATCAAGCGGCACGCCGGACATCGAGCGCGCCCAGCTCCTCAAGGCCGAGGGGTACGACGTACTCGCGCCGCGATGGACCGTCCGCAGCGAGGTCCCGCTGGAGTCGTTCCCGCTGGACGAACTCGCGGAGCGCAACGACCGGTTGGTTGTGATGGGCAGCTCCTGGGGTGCCGAGGCCGCGCTACTCCTGGGTGCCCTCGACGACCGCGTGGATGCGGTGGTCGCCTTCGCCCCGAGTGCCTACGTCTGGGGCCGATTCGTGGAGGACGGGCTGCAGCGATCGGCGTGGACGTGGCAGGGCGAACCGTTGCCGTTCGTACCGTTCGATCTGGATTGGAAGGCGGACGACGACCCGCCGAGCTACACCGGGTGGTACCGCAAGAGCCTTCAGGTATACGACGCGTACGCCGAGCTGGCCCGGATCCCGGTGGAGCGCATTCGCGAGGTGCTGCTGGTGGCGGGCGGTGACGACAAGGTCTGGCCGGCCGTGGAGTTCGCCGAACAGATCGTCGCGTCGCGCGGTGATCGAGCGACTCGCGTGGTGACGCTGCCCGAAGCCGGGCACCGCGTCGTACTGCCAGGCGAGCAGCCGAAGACCGCCGGGCAGCGGATGGCCCGCGGTGGCTCCGGGGACGCGGACCGGGAGCTCGGTGCCAGGGCGTGGGACGACGTGCGGCGAGTGCTTGCGGGTTGAGAGGTTCTGGAAGGATTGCGTCATGGGATTGTTCAGCCGACACAGCAGCCAGGACGCGGACAATGTTGCCCTCGCCGCAGCGCGGGCGCGACTGTCCCCCGATGATGTCGATCAGGTGCGGTTCCTGATCACCACCAAGAAGATGGTGCACGCGGTCAAGCTGATCCGCGAGCGTACCGGCCTGGACCTGAAGCACGCCAAAGGCATGGTCGACGACATCCGGCTCGGCCGCTACGTGCCACCCACCACCGGTACGCCGGTCGTCCGCCTGCCGGGCGCGAACCTCGCCGAGCGCACCCGCACGCTGAAGGCCGCCGGCGACCTTCACCAGGCGACCGCCCTGGTCGTCTCCGAAACCGGCATGACCGAGGCCGAGGCCGGCCTGTTCGTCGGTGCCTTGCGGACCGACCCCCAGGACTCCTAAGGCTTCCACCGCGGATCGCGGCCGAAGGCTCCGAGCAACTGGTCCGCCGGGTCGGTGAAACCTTCGACCGGTTCGCCGATCATTCCGGACGAGCGGTAGATCTCCTCGCGTTCCGCGAACCAGCCGGCCACCGCGGCGACCAGTTCGGGGGCCAGCCGGGTGTCGGCGCCGATCGCGGCCGCCAGGTCCCAGCCGTGGATCAGGTGATCGGCGGCGAGTTGCCGCAGATACTCGGCCGGGTCCTCGTCGCCGTACGACAGGTGCACCTTGGCGATCGTCCGGCCGGCCGCGACCTCGGCGTCGCGTGCCGCTGTGGACGCGGCGGCGACGGGGTCGTCGCCGAGCAGGTCGCCGTCGAGGGAGTCGCCGACGTCGGCGATCGTCTTGCCCTCCATCAGCGGGACGGTCCAGCGCTCCTCACCGACGACATGGTTCACCAGCATGCGGACGTCCCAGTCCGCGCACGGCGTCGGCTGTGACCACTGGTCCGGCCCGACCTCGTTGACCAACCTCGCGAACTTGGCGACGGTCTGGTTGTGCAGCTCCACGACATCCATGACGAAGTCCCCCTCTCAGCGTCAGCGTCCGCCAGAGGGGGCAGTGCGTCAACGGCCGAGCTGGAGTTGCTGGGCGGCTTCGTGAGCGTGCTGGGACGCGGTCAGGTCGCCGGTGGCGGCCAGCAGGTCGCCATGGTGGCGGTAGCAGGAGCCGGCCAGGTCCTTCATCACGGCGTCCTCGTCCGTGAACGGGATGAGCGCGGTCGCCACCTCCGCGCACCAGCCGCCCAGGTCGAGCGCCATCTCGGTCCGCCCGCCCTGGTAGTAGGCCTCGGAGATGTCGAGCAGCAGCTGTGCCCAGATCGGCGCGTAGGTGCTCGTCTCGTACCGCATCCGGTGCGACTCACGCTCGGACGAGATCGCGAACAGATAGTGCGCCTCGAGCCCGAGCGTCAGAGCAGTCTCCACGTCCTGGAGCAGCAGCGGCCGGATCACCTCGGCCAGTTCGGTCGCCCGGACGGCGGCCGACTCGGGATCGGTCCGGCCGGACACGGTCGCCAGCGTCATCCCCGGCGCGGGCTCGCTCAGCGCCAGCAACCGGTGGTACTGCTCGAACGGACCGAGCTTGATCTCCGCGTTCTCCAGCGCCGCGACCAGGGTGAGCGGCAGGCCGCGGTCCAGCTCCTCGGTCACCCGGTTCGCCGTCTCCGGGTCGGTGTCGTACGCCGTCCGCAGACAGGCCTCGCCTTCCATCAGGCGACCGACGATGCCGAGGTGTTTGCCCTTCCGGGTCAGGGCAGCGACCAGCGTGCGCATGTCCGTCGCCGAGTCCGAGTCGGCGAGCGTGTCGGCCGTGGTCAAGCCGATCTCGTCGGCCTCGAGTGCCAGGTCGAGCCGGCCCTCGGCCGCGTGCACGTCGGCCGACACGGCGGTCGCCGTACACAGATAGCGCGCGTACGACAGCGACTGCGGGCTCTCGTTGATCTGGTCGGCCAACTGCAGGAACAGCTGGGTCGCCGCGTCCGCGGAGGCGACTGCCAGCGCGGGATCGCCGTACCGCCGCAGGATCAGCGCGTTCATCGCGAGGACCCGGGCGAAATCCGGCTGGTGCTTGAGGCCCTCGTCGCCACCGACCAGCTGGCCGTACGCGATCACCGCGCCGTCCATCTCCAGTACGGCGGTCGCACCGTGACCGCGGTGCGCCTGGGTCATCGCCCGCCGGGCCCGTACGTCGGCCAGGAACGAGGTCGCGACGAGCACACCGGCGTCGCTGAGCTCGGTGTACCCGAGTTGGGCCTCGTGCAACGCGGCAAGCGCTTCCTCGTGCCGGCCGGACGCGTTCAGCGAGCCGGCCAGCTCGTACTGGGTCGCGGCCATCAGATGCTTGGCCTCGTAGTGGTTCGGGTGCCCTTCGGCCCGCTCCCTGGCCAGCTCGATGACGCGTTGCTGGTACGGCCCGGCCTCGTCGGCACGGCCTTCCTCGATCAGCACCTGGGCTGTCTGCAGCGCCTCGCCGAGCTCGTCCTCAGGAGGCGTCCAAAGCCCCCCGCTGTCCACCATCTTGACGTTCCACCCCTTCGCAGGTTCAACGGATCACCTTAACCAGGATTTGCCCTGAACTCTCAGTCCTGACACGACCGAGTTCCACTACTGACATGGCTATTACCGGCAGGTAGCCTGGGTGAATGAGTGAGCAGACCTCGATTCCGGCGGACCCCGAGCTCGATCCGACGGCGTCGTACTCGACCGATCAGTCGGTCATCCGGCGGCTCTCGGGGCTGCTGCGGGCGACGGCCGGAACGCGGACGTCGTACGCGCCGGCGACCGGTCAGCCGATCGCGGACCTGCCGGTGTCCAGCCCGGACGACGTGATCGCCGCGGTCCGGTCGGCCCGCAAGACCCAGCAGACCTGGCGCCGGGTGCCACTCGCCGAGCGTGCCGCGATCCTGCTGCGCTACCACGATCTCGTCCTGGACCATCGGCACGAGCTGGTCGACCTGGTCATCCGGGAGTCCGGCAAGGCGCGCAAGCAGGCGTTCGAGGAGGTCGCGCACGTCGCGCTGACCGCTCGGTACTACGGCCGCAAGGCCGCCGAGTTCCTCGAGCCGCAGCGCAAGCTCGGCATGTTCCCGATCCTGACCCGGGCCGAGCAGCGGTTCGTGCCGAAGGGTGTCGTCGGCGTCATCTCGCCGTGGAACTACCCGCTCAGCATGGCGATGGCCGACGGCCTGCCCGCGGTGCTGGCCGGCAACACGGTCGTGCACAAGCCGGACAGCCAGACCCCGCTGACGGCGCTCCGGGCGATCGAGCTGCTCTACGAAGCGGGCCTGCCCCGCGACGCCTGGCAGGCGGTGAACGGCGACGGCCCGACTGTCGGCGGCGAGCTGATCCAGAACGCCGACTACATCTGCTTCACCGGCTCGACCAAGACCGGCCGGCTGGTCGCGAAGCAGGCCGGTGAGCGGCTGATCGGCTGCAGCCTCGAGCTCGGCGGCAAGAACCCGATGCTCGTCCTGCGGGACGCAGACATCCAGCGCGCGGCCGAAGGCGCCGTCCGGGCGTGCTTCGCCAGCGCCGGGCAGCTGTGTGTCTCGATGGAGCGGCTCTACGTCGCCGACCAGGTGTACGACGCGTTCGTCACGGCGTTCGTGGACCGGGTGAAGAAGATCCGGCTGTCCGCCGGGACCGGCTGGGATGTGGACATGGGTTCGCTGATCTCGAGGGCGCAGCTCGACACTGTGACCCGGCACGTCGACGACGCCCGGGCGAACGGCGCCACGGTGCTCGTCGGCGGCAAGGCCCGGCCGGACATCGGTCCGCTGTTCTACGAGCCGACCGTACTGTCCGGGGTGACGCCGGCGATGGAGTGCTTCGACAACGAGACCTTCGGGCCGGTCGTCTCGATCTACCGGTTCTCCGACGAGTCCGAGGCGATCCAGCGCGCCAACGAGGGCGAGTACGGGCTGAACGCGAGCGTCTGGACCCGGGACGGCCGGCGCGGTCGCGCGGTCGGGGCCCAACTGGTGGCGGGCTCGGTCAACGTGAACGAGGGGTACGCCGCGAGCTTCGGCTCGATCGACACCCCGATGGGTGGGATGCGCTCGTCCGGCCTCGGCCGTCGGCAGGGCGCCGAGGGGATCCGGCGGTACGTCGATCCACAGACCGTCGCCACCCAGCGCGTGCTGCCGATCGCGGCCTCGCACGGCTTGTCCGACGAGACGTACGCCGAGCTGATGACCGGCGCACTGCGGATCCTCAAGAAGCTGGGCCGTCCATGACGTTCGACTACGACGTGGTGATCGTCGGGTCCGGGTTCGGTGGCAGCGTCAGTGCGCTGCGGCTGACCGAGAAGGGCTACAAGGTCGCCGTCCTCGAAGCCGGTGCGCGGTTCGACGACGCCGGGTTCGCGAAGAACTCGTGGGACACCAAGCGGTTTCTCTTCGCGCCGAAGCTCGGCTGGTACGGCATCCAGCGGATCAGCGGGCTGCGCGATGTGATCATCCTGTCCGGCGCCGGAGTCGGCGGTGGCAGCCTGGTCTACGCGAACACCCTCTACGAGCCGCTGCCCGCGTTCTACACCGATCGCCAGTGGGCGCACATCACCGACTGGAAAGACGAGCTCGCGCCGTACTACGACCAGGCCAAGCGGATGCTCGGCGTCACGACGTACCCGGGCTTCACGCCGGCCGACCAGGTGATGAAGCAGGTCGCCGACGACATGGGTGTGGGGGAGACGTTCCACCCGACCCCGGTCGGCGTCTTCTTCGGTGAGCCGGGTGTCGAGGTCGACGATCCGTACTTCGGCGGCGCGGGCCCCCGGCGTACCGGGTGCATCGACTGCGGCGAGTGCATGACCGGCTGCCGGCACAACGCGAAGAACACGCTGACGAAGAACTACCTCTACCTGGCGGAGAAGGCCGGCGCCGAGGTCTACTCGATGACCACGGTGACGTCGGTCGAGCCCTTGCCGGACGGCGGGTACGCCGTGGACACCCGGCGTACGTCGAATCGCAAGAGCACCCGCCGGTTCACCGCCGGCCAGGTCGTGTTCGCTGCTTCGGCCTTGGGTACGGCGAAACTCCTGCATCGGCTCCGGGACGAGGGCAAGCTGCCCCGCCTGTCCGACCGGCTCGGTGTGCTGACCCGGACCAACTCGGAGTCGTTGCTGGGGGCGATCTCGCGGGACCGCGACATTGACTACAGCCGTGGGGTTGCGATCACCTCGTCGTTCCACCCGGACGACATCACCCACATCGAGCCGGTCCGGTACGGGAAGGGCAGCAACGTGATGTCGCTGCTGCAGACCGTGCTGACCGACGGCGACGGCGACAAGCCGCGGTGGCGGACCTGGTTGCGTGAGCTCGGTGTGCAGCGCAAGAACATCCGCCGGCTGTACGACCTGAAGCACTGGTCCGAGCGGACCGTGATCGCGCTCGTGATGCAGACCGCGGACAACTCGATCACGACCTTCGGCAAGCGGGATCGCCTCGGTCGCTGGAAGCTGAGCTCGAAGCAGGGCCACGGTGCCCCGAACCCATCCTGGATCCCAGTCGCGAACCAGGTGGTCCGGCGGATGGCCAAGCTGATGAACGGGACTCCGGGAGGGACCATCGGGGAGCCGTTCAACGTGCCGATGACGGCACACTTCATCGGCGGCTGCGCGATCGGCGACTCAGCCGAGACCGGCGTGGTCGACCCCTACCACCGCGTCTACGGGTACGACGGCCTGCACATCGTCGACGGGTCCACGATCTCGGCGAACCTCGGCGTCAACCCGTCGCTGACGATCACCGCCCAGGCCGAGCGCGCTCTCTCGTTCTGGCCGAACAAGGGCGAGCACGACACCCGCCCCGCCGCCGGATCGCCGTACCAACGGGTTCAGCCCGTGAAGCCGGGACACCCCGTCGTCCCAGCCGACGCCCCCGGAGCCCTCCGCCTCCCGATCATCCCCATCACCCCGAAACAGTCTGTGACGAACCCGTAACACCACCACGACATTTCTCGGTGCCTTGAACAGCATCTGGTGACCTTGAACAGGTCATTGCCTGTTCAAGGCCCCGACAAAGGGTGCAATCCCCCCGCAGGTCGCCGGTCGTGGGGCCGCCGGTTGCCGGGCGCGGGGCATGTGGGGAATGGTCTCGAGGAGAAATGAAAAAACCTCAGCGCCGGTGGGGCTGAGGTTTTGCAAAGGCCTGGAAAAAGGGAGCAGGTCCCTCGGGAACGTTTCCGCCCAAATCGTTTCCCGAGGGACCCACTCAAGCCGGGGTGAGGCGCCCGGCGCTTTGGGATCGGGTCACCAACCATAGCTGGCGACCCGAGCTCTTGGTCACTACCTTACATCCGATTCCCGGAGTTTCGACCCTTACCGAGCGGTTGTGACCACTCTGCGTGCTGATCGTAATGATCAGCTATTCGTCGCTCCTAGTAACCGGGTGGCGGTCTTCCTTGCGGTAACCGCCTCTGTACACATCAACGAGCCCATCTACAGGGGGTTACGAGGTTCCGGAGAAAATCCAAAAACTTTCTCCGGGATGTGCGGAGCGTTGCTGAAGCAGGTCGCCCCCAGGTGTTCCACGTGACGCCCGCCGCAGAGACGACGTACCCGGCTGTCCTACTGTGAGCCGACCGTTCGATGAGGCAGGAGAACCATGAGCGACATCCTGGACGTGGCACGTGAGCAGGTTCTGGAACAGGGCGTCGGCCTGAGCCAGGAGCAGCTGGTCGAGGTTCTCCGGTCGCCCGACGAGCAATTGCCCGAGCTGCTCGCGCTGGCTCACGAGGTCCGGGTCAAGTGGTGTGGCGAGGAGGTCGAGGTCGAGGGGATCATCTCGCTCAAGACCGGCGGCTGCCCGGAGGACTGCCACTTCTGCTCCCAGTCCGGTCAGTTCACCTCGCCGGTCCGGTCGGTCTGGCTGAACATCCCCGAGCTGGTCGAGGCGGCGAAGGAGACCGCGAAGACCGGTGCGACCGAGTTCTGCATCGTCGCCGCCGTCCGCGGCCCGGACCAGCGGCTGATGTCGCAGGTGAAGGCCGGCATCGAGGCGATCAACGCCGAGGTCGACATCAACATCGCCTGCTCGCTCGGCATGCTCACCCAGGAGCAGGTGGACGAGCTCAAGGCGATGGGCGTGCACCGCTACAACCACAACCTCGAGTCGGCGCGCTCGTACTTCGGTGATGTCGTCACCACGCACTCCTTCGAGGAGCGCTGGGACACCTGCCTGATGGTTCGTGAGTCCGGGATGGAGCTGTGCTGCGGCGGTCTGGTCGGCATGGGGGAGTCCCTCGAGCAGCGCGCCGAGCTGGCGTCGCAGCTTGCCGAGCTCGGCCCGCACGAGGTCCCGCTGAACTTCCTCAACCCACGCCCCGGTACGCCGTTCGGCGACCTGGAGATCATGGACGGCAAGGACGCGCTGCGGACCATCGCCGCGTTCCGGCTCGCGATGCCTCGCACGGTTCTGCGGTACGCCGGCGGCCGTGAGCTGACCCTGGGCGACCTGGGGACCCGCGAGGGCCTGCTCGGCGGGATCAACGCCGTCATCGTCGGCAACTACCTCACCACGCTGGGCCGCCCGGCGACAGCGGACCTCGACCTGCTGGCCGAGCTCAAGATGCCGGTCAAAGAACTCCAAAAGACTTTGTGATGACCGAGGTGTACTGCGGCCACTGCGGCCGTGACCTCGCCGACGGCAGCCACGAGGACTGCCGCCAGGCCCTGGCGCTGGAACCACCCAGGTACTGCGCCGAATGCCGCCGCCGGATGGTCGTCCAGGTGCACCCGATGGGCTGGTCGGCCCGATGCTCGGTTCACGGTGAGCTGTCGTCGTACTGACCTCGACTAGGGTTGAGCCATGCCCGACGCCGCGCCCCGCCTGCTGATCGCCCTCTACGGGCCGACCTCGGCGGGGAAGACCGGGGTGTCGATCGACCTGGGCCTGCGGATCCGGGACGAGCTGGGACTTGAGCCGATGGTCGTGTCGGCCGACTCACGCCAGGTGTACCGGTACATGGACATCGGTACCAGCAAGACCACGCCAGAAGAGATGCGCGGCATCCCGCACACGATGATCGATGTCACCGAGCCGGTGCGGAAGCTGGAGCTCGAGACGTTCGTGGCCGAGGCGCGGCAGCACATGGACGGCTGCTGGGCCTCCGGCGGAGTCCCGATGATCGTCGGCGGTACGAGCGTCTACGTCCGCTCGCTGCTCGAGGGCTGGGAGGTGGACGCGGTCGCCGAGGCGCGGAACGCGATCCGCCGCGACTTCCCGCGCAGCATGGCCGAGGACGCGTACGCCGTACTCGGCCGGCTCGACCCGAAGGCGGCCGGGAAGATCCACGCCAACAACTACGACGCGATCGTGAACGCGCTGGCCCATGCCATGGGCAACGATCCGGACCGCGCGAGTACGTCGGTCGCGGCCAGGCCCGTCGTGCTTGGGGTGGACCGGCCGGCCGCGGACATCGATCGCCGGGTGGCGGCGACGTACGACGAGCAGGTCCGCCGCGGGCTGCGGGACGAGGTTCTCGGTCTCGACGAGCGGTACGACGTCCTCGCGCAGTACCGCCGGCTGGGTCAGAAGTCGCCGAACCAGGTCGTCCACACGCACGGGTACACTGAGTGGTTCGATGTCGCGCTGGACCGCGGCAAGCCGGTCGACAGCCTGGGGGAGGCGGACCTGGCCGAGGTTCGCGAGCGGGTGGTCGAGCGCATCCGCGTCCATACTCGTCGCCAGCGGTCGGCGATTCCGAAGCTGACCGGGGTGAAGATGGTCCGCGGTGCCGCGGACGCTTTCGCGGCGGTCAAGGCTGCTCTGGAGGCAAGGCCTGTCAAGCAGGCGCCTTCCGGGAAACAAGGATCGGGCGGGCAGCGCCCTCGTCGCTCGAGTGGTAACAACCGACCCAGGCAGGGGAAGCGCGGACCTCGCCGCTGAGGCTCAGAACGTGAGCCGGCCGGGGCCAACCGATCGACGGTCGCCCCGGCCCGGCGGGCGAGCAGCGGTCAGCCCTTACCCTTGCCTTTGCCCTTGCCGCCCTTCGGGTTGCCGTTCTTGTTCGGGTTGCCGCGACGGCGGGCATCGCCCTTCTCGCCCTGCTTGTCCCGGCCACGGCGCGAATCACCGCGCTCGTGCTTGCCCTGGGTCGACGGCCGGGCGTTCTTGTCGTGCCCCTTGGCCGGCTCCGGCTTGTCTTTGTCCTTGTCGTTACCGCCACTGCTGGACCTACCGAACAGCCCCATATCCACCCTTCCGGAGAGGCCGCCCCTCGCGGCCCGGATTCATTGCCTGAGTCAACCGATCAGCGGTTGTTACTTGCCCTTGCCCTTGTCTTTGTTGGCCTTGATGATCGCCCGGCCGGCCCTGGTGTTCGGGTTGGGGTTGCGCTGCTGGTCGGCCTTGTTCCGGGACTGGCCGCCCTGGTGCTGGTCCCTGGAACTCTTGCTCTTGCTGGTCGTGTGCTCGCGCTCTTTACCGTCCTTGCCCCAGGCCATGGCCGGTCCCTCCTGTCGAAGCCGCCCGACGCGGCTGATCATCGTTGGTTTGCGTTCAAGCAGACGCTCCGATCCGGTCCCTGGTTCCCTTCCGGTCGGAGCATCGGAAACATAACTGCGGCTGGGGTTCATCTGCCGTTCAGCAGGGCGTGCAGGTCGTGTATGCGTGACCCGGCTGGTCCGCTAAAGTCCAGGCGTGGTTAACGTCAACGTGCTCGCCGAGCTGGGTACGGCGACGTGGACGGTGCCGCAGGCGATCGCGTACGAGACCGCGCAGGAAGGTGTTCGGCAGGCGATCGGCTACTACGCCCAACTGATCGGGGCGGAGGAGTCCGCCGCCGAGCCGGATGCCGACGTCATCGCGGGCCTGCGGGCGGACCAGCAGGTCTGGGCGGCGCGCGGGCAGGAGCTCACCCCGTCGGACACTCGCGCGATCAAGCGCATCCGCGCCGACGCCGACGACCTCCTCAGCGTCCCGGACGACGACGATGATGACGACGAGGACGAGTCCGACGACGCGGATGACATCGACGACGAGGGTGATGACTCCGACGAGCGCGACGACGAAGACGACTTCGACGAGGCGGATGGGGAAGACGAGGCGGACGGGGACGACGAGGTGCAGGGGCGAGCGTGACGGAGGGGTGGGGGACTGAGTCGGCCGGAGACGACCGCTATCTGCTGGGTGAGGCGGAGAGCGGGCGGATCTTCCGCGACCGGATCGTGCCCGACCAGCTGGCCGGCGTCCCGCAGGAGCAGCCGGTCGTGGTGTTCGTCGGTGGTCAGCCGGGTGACGGCAAGGCCACGATCACCGCGATGGTCAAGGCGGTCCTGCATCGCCGCGGCCGTCCCGTCGTACTGAGCGCGACCGCCTACGAGCCGTACCATCCACGCTTCCACGAACCGATCACCGACGTCCTGCCGACGGCCGGCAAGTACGTGCGAGCCGACGGCCGCCGCTGGCTCGCACGGGCCGAGGACTGGGTGATCCAGGAGCGGTACGACGCGATCGTCGAGACCGAGTTCCTCGACCCCGATGGGTTCGCCGCGTCGGCCCGCAGGTTCAAGGAGGCGGGCTTCCAGGTCGAGGTCGCGATCCTCGCGATGCACGAGGCGCTCAGCCGGTTCGGCGTACTCGAGCGGCACATGCGCGCGCTGGAGAACTTCGGCTTCGGCCGGCTGGCGGTGCAGAGCGTCCACGATGCCGGGTACGCCGGCGTACTGCGAGCCGCTGAGCTGGTCGACGAAGGAGACTGGGTCGACCGGATCGCCGTACTGCGTCCGGACGGGCAGCTGATCTACGGCAACCAGCGTGACGACGGGCAGTGGCAGCAACCGGGGCGGACCGCCGAAGCGGTCACCTGGGAGCGGGATCGTCCGTGGACCGTGGTGGAGTCGCGGCACTTCCTGGAGACCACCTCGCAGGTCGGGCGGATCGGGCTCGCGGCGCCGGTGCAGTGGATCCGGGACGAGTCACTCGACGGAGCCAAGACGGTGACGGCGATGGCCCGCCCGCGACTGCATCCCGACGCAGTGACGTTGCACATCGCAACCGCCGGCACGCAGCTGTAGGAGATGTCGCCCACATCCCGACCACCCGCGCCGCTGCGGGTGTCGACCAGCGATTACCGTGGTGAATCCTCAGGATGGAGGCGGGCACGGTGTCACAGTCGGTCAATGCACGGCTACAGCGGGATTCGGAGCTGCTCTGGCATCCGTACTCCTCGCTGACCGAGCCCTCGCCGGTCCGGCTCGTCCGGGGTGCATCCGGCGTACGGCTGCAGCTGGACGATGGGTCCGGCGGAGTGGTCGAGGCGATCGACGCGATGGCGTCCTGGTGGTGCATGATCCACGGCTACCGCAACCCCGTGCTGGATGCGGCGGTGAAGAGCCAGGTGGACGACTTCAGTCACGTGATGTTCGGCGGGCTGACGCACGAACCGGCCATCCGGCTGGCTGAGCGGCTGGTCGAGATCACGCCGGATCCGCTGCGGCACGTGTTCTTCTGTGACTCCGGCTCGGTCTCGGTCGAGGTCGCGATCAAGCTGGCGCTCCAGTACCAAGTTGCCCGCGGCAACAACGGGCGGACGCGGATGCTGACGGTTCGCGGTGGGTACCACGGTGACACGTTCGCGCCGATGAGTGTGTGCGACCCGGTGAACGGGATGCACTCGCTGTTCACCGGAGCCCTGAAGGAGCAGGTGTTCGGCCCGCAGCCGCCGGCCGGGTTCGACCGGCCGGACGACGATCCGGAGCTGCAGGCCTGGGCCGCTGCGGTGACCGAGTTGGCGGAACGGCATGCGGACGAGATCGCCGGCATCATCGTCGAGCCGATCCTGCAGGGTGCGGGCGGCATGTACCCATACAGCCCGGCCTGCCTTCGGGTACTGCGGGAGCTCGCCGACCGGCACGGTTTCCTGCTGATCCTGGACGAGATCGCGACCGGCTTCGGCCGTACCGGCACGTTCTTCGCTTCCGAGCACGCGGGCATCGACCCGGACATCCTCTGCGTCGGCAAGGCCTTGACCGGCGGCTATCTGACGCTGGCCGCGATGCTGTGTACGACGGACGTCGCGCAGACGGTCTCTGACGGGCCGGGTGGCGCGCTGATGCACGGGCCGACCTTCATGGCGAACCCGCTGGCCTGCTCGGTCGCGCTCGCGTCGATCGAGCTGCTGCTGTCCCAGGACTGGTCGTCGCGGGTTGCCCGGATCTCGGCGGGATTGTCGGCGGGGTTGGCTTCCGCGGCGTCGTTGCCTGGGGTCAAGGATGTGCGGGTGCTCGGCGCGGTCGGCGTCGTACAACTCGGTGGGCCGGTGGACCTGCCGCGGATGACCGAGGCGGCGCTGCGGCGCGGGGTGTGGGTCCGGCCGTTCCGCGATCTGGTCTACACGATGCCGCCGTACGTGTGCACCGATGACGAGGTCGCCACCATCGCGGCGGCGATCACGGGTGCGGTCGAGGAGGCCGGCTGATGCTCGAGGACTGGCTTTCCCCGAAGGCCGCGGCGCTGGAGTCCCGCGGCCTGACCCGCCGGCTCCGGCCGCGCGCGGCTCACGAACATCTGATCGACCTCGCCGGCAACGACTACCTCGGTCTGGCGCAGGACTCTCGCGTGATCGAGGCCGCAGCCGACGCCGTCTGCGCGTGGGGCACCGGCTCGACCGCGTCCCGCCTCGTCACCGGTACGACGACTCTGCACGAGGAACTGGAGTCCGCGCTGGCCGCTTATGTGGGCCAGGAGTCGGCGCTGGTGTTCTCGTCCGGCTACCTCGCCAACCTCGGCGTGGTCACGGCACTCGGCGGGCCGGGCACGCTGCTGGTCTCCGACGACCATGTCCACGCCTCGTTGGTGGATGCCTGCCGGTTGTCCCGTTCGCGGGTCGAGGTCGTTCCCCACAACGATGTCGACGCGGTCACCAAGATCCTTGCCGAACGCAACGAACCGCACGCTCTCGTCCTGACCGAGTCCGTCTTCAGCGTTCTCAGTGACGAGGCCCCGCTGGCTGCCCTCGCCGCCACGGCCGCCGAGCACAACGCCGTACTCCTGGTCGACGAGGCCCACGGCCTCGGCGTCACCGGCGGAGGCCGCGGCTCGGTCCACGCCGCCGGCCTCGCCGGTCTGGACCATGTCATCGTCACGATGACATTGTCCAAGGCTCTCGCCTCTCAAGGCGGCGTCGTCCTTGGCCCTCAGGTGCTGCGGGATCACCTGATCAACCGCGCCCGGCCGTTCATCTACGACACCGGCCTCAATCCCGCCGCCTGTGCCGCGGGGTTCGCTGCACTCCAGGTCCTGCAGGCGGAGCCCAGTCGGCCGGACGCGATCCACGCCGCAACTTTGCGCCTCGCCACCGCCTGCGGCGTCCCGCCCGCCGCCGGCCCTGTCGTTTCCATCCCCATGCCGGGTCCTCGGGAGACCGTTCAGGCCGCCGACCTTTGCTTGTCCGCCGGCGTGCGTGTTGGTAGCTTCCGACCGCCGTCCGTTCCCGATGGCATCTCCCGCTTGAGGTTGACCGCGAACGCCGGCTTGTCCGACGCCGACCTGGACCGCGCCTGCGCCGTGATCGTGGACGCGATCGGCCAGGTCTCATGATCATCCTCATCACCGGCACCGACACCGGCGTAGGCAAAACCATCACCACCGCCGCCCTCGCGGTCCGGGGTGGGGCAGTTGCCGTTGTGAAGCCTGCTCAGACTGGTGTTCTGGCGGACGAACCTGGCGACCTGGCCGACATCGAGCGGCTGACCGGCCTGACCGAACTGCATGAAGGCATTCGGTTGCGGGATCCGCTGGCGCCGACCACTGCGGCTCGGCGGGAAGGGGTTCCGCTGCCGTCGGTTGCGGAGCATGCCAAGTTCATCGACGATCTGGCCGGCAGCTACGACACCGTGCTGGTCGAGGGTGCGGGCGGTCTGCTGGTCGGGTTGGATGCTGAGGGCAACGACATCGCCGACCTCGCCGCCTGCCTGACTACGCCGTTCGCGTTCGTCGTGGTGGCACGGTCCGGGCTCGGCACGCTCAACCACACTGGGCTGACGGTCGAGGCTCTTCGCGCGCGTGGTCTGCCGATCGAGGGGCTCGTCATCGGCGCGTGGCCCGCTGAGCCTGACTTGGCTGAGCAGTGCAACCTCGAGGATCTGCCTGCGGTGACGGGGGTGCCGGTGATCGGGCGGATTCCGGCCGGCGCTGGGCAGTTGGATCGGGAGGCGTTCACTAGCGCAGCGCCTAGTTGGTTCGTATGACGGGGTGTCCGGCCCGGTACGACGAGGAGCTCGGGTACTGGGTCGTCGACGATCCGGCGCTCGCGCGTGAGGTGTTGCTGGATCCGGACACGTTCCGGCCGGACAACGCCGTACTGGCGCACAAGCCCTTGTCGGTGAAGGCGTTGCGGGTGCTGTCGGGCGTGGGGTTCGCGTTGCCGCCGACGTTGGCGAACAACGCGGGGGAGTCTCATCGGCCGATCCGGGCGGCGGTGGCGCGTTTCTTCAGCCCGGCGCGGGTGGCGGCGGTCGAGCCGTTGGCGCGGTCGCTGACGTCTGCTCGGGTGACGGGTGCTGCGGAGGCACTTGCTGGTGGTGGGCAGGTCGACCTGGTCCAGGCGATCGCGGCCGAGCCACCGGCGCTCGTCGTACTCGACATGCTGGGGTTGTCGGAGGTCGACGTACCGGCGCTGAAGGCGTGGAGTCTGGAGTCGCTGGAACTGTTCTGGGGCCGGCCGGACGAGGACCGGCAGCTCGAGATCGCACACAGTGCGGCCGAGTTCTATGCGTGGCTCAGATCGCGTACGACGGCCGCCCGCCGAGCACCCGGGGACGACCTGTTCGGCGTGCTGGTCGGCCTGGGCCTCACCGACGAAGAGGTCTGCGCGGTCGGCTACTTCCTCCTGATCGCCGGCCAGGAAACCACCACCCAACTCATCTCCACAGCCTTCCACCGGACCCTCCGCCGCACTCCGCGCGGCGAACACGAGGAGGGGAGGGGTGGCGAGGTCGTCGACCCCACCGAGGTGGTCGAGGAGGTGCTGCGGGAGGCATCCTCGGTGCCTACCTGGCGCCGTGTCACGGCGCAGCCCGCCGTGGTCGGCGAGGTTGAGTTGCCTGCGGGCGCTCCCGTGCTTCTCGGGTTATCGGGCCACGGAGGACCGGCGGATCTTGCGTTCGGGGTGGGGATTCACCGGTGTCTCGGCGCCGGGCTGGCTCGGCTGGAGGCTCGGGTCGCGCTCGAGTGTGCGGCCGGCCTGCTGAGCGCCGTACGCCTGGTGGAAGAGCCCCCGATGATCGACCTACTGTCGTTCCGCGCGCCGAAGCGCTTGCTGGTGACTTCAGTTCGTAACGCGGAGTAACACCGACGACAACCGCCGGCGCTAGCGTTCGGCGGGTGAGCTTCCCACCTCGCCGCCGGGTGCGGCTGTGGTTCGGCCGGCACCAGATCGCGGACTACATCGGCGACCCCGCCTCGGCCGCGCGCCACGAAGCCGCCATGCGCCGCCGCTTCCCCGGTCTCGAGATCACCAACGACCCGGTGCCGGTGAGCCGGGGACCGGCGGATTACAGCCCCGCTGACCTGCACCGATAGGCTTTGCAGGGTGACCCGGGAAACTGCACAGCATGAGTTGGTTCTGGTCGTCGACTTCGGCGCGCAGTATGCGCAGCTGATCGCCCGCCGGGTCCGCGAGGCCAAGGTGTACTCCGAGATCGTGCCGCACTCGATGCCGGTCGAGGAGATGCTGGCACGGGAGCCGAAGGCGATCATCCTGTCCGGCGGCCCCCAGTCGGTGTACGCCGAGGGCGCGCCGCGGGTGGAGTCGGACCTGTTCGACGCGGGCGTGCCGGCGTTCGGGATCTGTTACGGGTTCCAGGCGATGGCGCAGACGCTCGGTGGCGAGGTCCGGCGGACCGGTCTGCGGGAGTTCGGTCGTACGCCGGTCACGGTGAGTGAGCCGGGCACGCTGCTGGCCGGGATCCCCACAGATCTCAACGTGTGGATGTCCCACGGTGACGCGGTGCACGCGCCGCCCGCGGGCTTCGCCGTACTGGCCGGATCCGAGGGCGCGCCGGTGGCGGCGTTCGAGGATCTGGACCGGCAGTTGGCCGGCGTGCAGTGGCACCCGGAGGTCCTGCACTCGCAGGCCGGGCAGGCTGTGCTCGAGCACTTCCTCTACGACATCGCCGGCTGTACGGGCGACTGGACCACGACGAACGTGGTCGAGGAGCAGGTCGAGCTGATCCGGCAGCAGGTCGGTGACAAGCAGGTGCTGTGCGCGCTGTCCGGCGGGGTGGACTCCGCGGTTGCGGCAGCCCTGGTGAGCAAGGCGATCGGTGACCAGCTCACCTGTGTGTACGTCGACCACGGCCTGCAGCGGGCCGGTGAGTCCGACCAGATCGAGAAGGACTTCGTCGCCGCCACGGGGACCCGGCTGGAGGTCGTCGACGCGGAGGACCAGTTCCTCGGCGCACTCGCCGGCGTGACCGACCCGGAGCAGAAGCGCAAGATCGTCGGTCGGGAGTTCATCCGGACCTTCGAGGCGACCGCGCGCAAGCTCGACGCCGACCGGCACATCGAATTCCTGGTCCAGGGCACGCTCTACCCGGACGTCGTCGAGTCAGGCGGCGGCACCGGTGCGGCGAACATCAAGTCGCACCACAACGTCGGCGGTCTGCCCGACGACCTGCAGTTCTCACTGATCGAGCCGCTGCGCACCCTGTTCAAGGACGAGGTCCGCGAGCTCGGCATCGCCCTCGGCCTGCCCGAGACGCTGGTCTACCGGCACCCGTTCCCCGGTCCCGGGCTGAGCATCCGGATCATCGGCGAGGTCACCCGCGAGCGTCTGGACATCCTGCGCGCCGCGGACCTGATCGCCCGCACCGAGCTGACCGCGGCCGGCCTCGACCGCGAGATCTGGCAGTTCCCGGTGGTCCTCCTCGCCGACGTCCGCTCGGTCGGCGTCCAGGGCGACGGCCGCACCTACGGCCACCCCGTCGTCCTGCGTCCCGTCACCAGCGAGGACGCCATGACCGCCGACTGGGCCCGCCTCCCGTACGACGTCCTCGAGCGCATCTCCACCCGCATCACCAACGAGGTCGACGAAATCAACCGAGTCACCGTAGACATCACCAGCAAGCCCCCAGGCACCATCGAGTGGGAGTAGTCACCCCCGCGGGGTCTACCTCTCGCTGAGCTCGGCCTCCAGGGTGGTTGCTTCGGGGGTGCGGCCTTGGGTGTGGAGGCGGTCGACTAGGAGCCAGCCGGCGCGGTACCAGGGTTCGGTGCCGGGGGTGAGGGTGGGGAAGAGCTGTTCGAGGTACTGCTCGTCGGGGCCGTGTTCGGCGATGAGGAGGCGGGCGTTGAGGTGCTGGTCTTCGTAGCCGCCGCGTTCGTAGTGGTCGGCTGCTTGGGTCGCCTGCTGTACCGCGGTGGCCGAGTCTCCCTGGTGGAGGGCGATCATCGCGAGGTCCCAGTGGATGCCGGCGGTCTGGAAGATGACGGGCTGTTCAGCTGATGGCAGGGCGTCCAGGATCGGGCGACCGCTTTCGGTCAGCTCGACGGCTCGGGCGAAGTCGCCGGTATAGCGGGCGGACTGGGCGGCCAGGCGCAGTGCTTGCACCTGATCGATCGGTTGCTCCGCAGCAGCGCAGTACGACGCCGCACTGAGGAACACCTCGACCGCCTCGTCGTCACGGTCGAGTTTCTCGAGCAGCAGACCCTCGTCCTGCCGGACCATCGCCAGCCAGCCCGGATGCACGTCAGCGGGCGCCGACGCCTGCAACTCGCGCAGCTTGGTCAGTGCGGACTCCAGCTCGCCCAGAGCCTTGTACGCATCGATCAGTACGCCGCGTGCATCGGCCAGCGGCTCAGCCAGGTGAGCGTCGCCGGTGAGCGCCGGCAGTGCTTCCTCACCCGTCTCCGCAGCCTCCAACGGCCGCCCGGTCAGCAGGTACGCGCGGGCCAGCTCCAACTGACACAGCGCCACATGCACTTCCAGACCAGGCATCCCCGTGGCCAACGCGACCGCTTCGGTCAGGTCCTCGGCTGCCTCCGCAGGACGGTCCAGCTCGAGCCGGATCCGTCCACGCTGCCGGTGGGCGAAGGATCGCGGCAGGTCGTACGACGTACCCAGACCGATGGTTGCAGCCTGCTCCGCCTCCTCCATGCGACCCAGCTGGGCCAGCAGATTGCCCTGCAGGATCGCACCGCTCGCCCTGAGCTCGTTGTCGATGTCGGTGCGCTGCAGCATCGCAGTCAGCTCGCGTACGGCGTCGTCGAAGCGACCGGCCTGTGCGTACATGGTCGCGAGCGATTCCTGCCAACCACCGCGGCGGTGTGGGTCGTCGTTCTCGATCAGCCAGCGCAGAGGCTCCTCACCGGTCGCCAGACCTTCGTCGACCTGGCCCTGTGAGCACAGCGTCCGGCCGATGCGGCCGCGGTCGCGGAGTACGCGGACGTCCTCGCCGAGCTCGGCGTACAGAGTCAGGGCCTCGCGCCAGGCATCCAGTGCGACCTCTGCCTGGTCCTGCGCGACCAGACCGCGGCCGTCCAGCACACGCGCCCGGTCGAGGGGAGTCCACTCGGTCTCCGGGACCTCCTGCTCGAATGACTGCCAGGCCGCGATCGCCGCCTCCGGGCGCGCGCCCTGCCAGGCGTCTTCGGCTCGATCCAACCAGCCCCGCCCACTGGCCGGTGGGAGTTCCTCAGCAACGTCCTTCTGTACGGGCTTCCGGAGCTGGGCTCGCCGGGCGGTCTCCGACAGCGGTAGGTACTCCACCCACGGCTCGGCGGTCAGCGTCGCCCGGACCTCGTCGCTGCGATGCTTCGTACCGTTCCGCGCGTCGAACTGCGCTGCCAACTCCAGCGCTCGCGCAGCCAGCCGGTCAGCCAGCTCAGCCGCCGGCACGGCCTCGCCCGGCTGCCGGATCATCAGCCCGTCGTCGACCCTGCTCAGTGCGAGCGAGGCTCCCGCCGCGAACACCATCTCCGCGTACGGCGACGGCGGATCGGCCAGCTCAGCAGCGTGCCGCTCGATCAGCTCGACAGCCTTGAGCTCATTGCCGGTCCGGGCCAGAAAAACCACGTGGTCCGCGTGCTCGCTCAGCTCGCCGACCCGCCCGCGCAGGATCCGGTACGCCTTGCGATGTGCGTCCACCGCCTCGGAATACATGCCCTCGGCAACATACGCCGGGAGCAGTGCGGTCAGCATCTGCTGCGGCTGCTCTGCGCAGGTCAGTTGCCCGTCCAACACACTCACGGCCAGCGCGACGGCGTCCGCCGTACGCCCGACGTTGGTCAGGTGGTGCACCTTCGACGTCGGGTCGCAGCCGACACAGTCCGACAGGTCGTCGCGCGGTGCGGTCGACCACAGCCGGAACTGCTCGGCCGCCGTCTCCGCGTCACCGATGTGGTGCGCAACCAGCCACCGGTGCTGGTGAACGGCGTGCATGCTGTGACCACTCAGCCGCCACCGCCGTTCCATGTCGTCCAGTACGGCGTACGTACGCTCCAGCGGCACCTCTGGGAACTTCGACAACGTACTCGGCGCGTACTTGAAGCACCAGTGGAAGGTGTGCCCGTAGTCCCGGTAGCGATCGGGTTCCGCATCCCAGTCCGCCACACAGCGCGCGAACGGCACCAGCGACTTCCGCGGCTCCCCACCCATCACGTACGCCGTCACGAGCGACAGCCGGCTGTAGAACGCCAGATCCTCCTCACCAGCCGCATCGGCCCGCCGTACGACGTCCTCGAGCAAGGCGGACCGTGCTTTCCCGTACGGCGCGCTCTCCGCACGCTGCAGCCGGTCAACGAGTTCCTGGTTCATCGGGTCGGGTCCTCCTGCGTCGGGACGGCCTGATCGAGCAGACCGAGGAAGGAGCGGTTCACCAGCGCGGAGTCCGCCGGACTGATCGGGTGGTAGCCGAGCATCAGCGCATGTCCGTACAG
The DNA here is from genome assembly GCF_040638415.1 of Kribbella sp. NPDC026596. NCBI lineage: Bacteria > Bacillati > Actinomycetota > Actinomycetes > Propionibacteriales > Kribbellaceae > Kribbella > Kribbella sp. NPDC026596. Next base: position 30,353 of record NZ_JBEZYF010000069.1, read on the forward strand.
GCCTTCCACTGCGAGCTGTGCGAGCTCACGGTCGTCCAGCGACGCCATCCGTCGTACCAAAGGGCTGCGGTAGTTCAGGACGAGTTGTGGACGGCTGTCGTCGTGGGTGTCGAGTGCGCCGAGCACTTCGGACCAGAGCGCGTCCGCGCGGTCCTTGGTGGCTCTGAGCTCATTGGCGAACTGCGCGGACCGGTCCACGAGGTAGAGCGCTGGCAGTCCGGCCGGCTCGAAGGCACGGACCACCACCTCGCAGCCGACCGAGTCGAGCGCGTCCTGCGCGAGCTGGACGAATGGGCGCAGCCGTAGCTCGGTGTCCGGGTCCAGACTGTCGAAGTTGGTGCTCAGCTCGGTCGGATCGAACCGGGTGATGACCAGATCGGGCACAACCTCCGGCAGGCGCTCGAGAAGCTCGCTATCGTAGGTATAGCCGCCGTTCACCACAATGATCTGCTGTGCGGCCGCTACCGCTGCCAACTGGCGGAACTCCTCGACCGTGGAGACGTAGCGGATCTCACCGCTGCGCTCCTGGAGCTCGGCTGCAGTCATCCGGCCGTGGTTGGTCTCGAAGCGCAGCCAGCGGTGCACCAGCCGCAGCATGTCGTCGTCATGCAGCGCGAGGGCCTTCACCCCGAGTTGGTGGATGCCGAGGAACCGGTCCAGCTTGGCGGGGTCCGTGTTGCCGAGTCGGACCAGCCAGCCGCGCAGCTGCGCACCCAACGCGTCCCGAGTGACCTCGAGATTGCCGTCGTCGAACAGTGCCTCACGGCTCGCGGTCGGCCGCAGCTCGGAGGTGTCGATGACCGCGCGGACGAAGAACGCCCAGTCGGGGAGGAGCCCTTCGACGTTCTCGGCGAGCAGCATCCGCTTCAGGTACACGCGATGCGTCGCCCGCTCAGCCGGGTTGGCGGCGAACGGCAGAACGAAGGCGACACCGGTCAGTCCGGCCGCCGGATTGTTCAGGTGGATCACGTCGAACGGCGTGAATCCGAGCTTGTCCTGCGCATAGCCGAGGAGGTCGGCACGGCTGCCTTCCCACGGCGCTGTACCGTCGGTGACCGGCTCGCCGTCGACCCGGATCTCGATCGGCAGCAATGCGCCGAAGAGCCGGATCAGCTCGACCACGGTGGCCTTCTTGTACCACTGCTCGGCACCACGCCGCGCCTTGATCGTCACCGTCGTACCCGGCTCAGACCGGTCCGCCGTGGTGGCGATCGTGTAGCGGCCATCCGCCGTACCGATCCAGTGCGTGGCCGGACCGCCGGCCGGTTGGGTGACGACCTCGATCTCGTCCGCGACCATGAACGCGGACAGCAGTCCGATGCCGAACTGGCCGAGGAACTCGGTCCGGGCGAAGCCGATCTCGTCCCGCTTCGAGCTCCGGCCGATCGTTGCCAGCAGCTCCCGAACTTCGTCCGGCGTGAGGCCGATGCCCGTGTCGGAGATGCTCAGCACGTCGTCGGCCGTGCGTACGTCGATCCGCCGCGGCGCACGGGGATCGGCGGCCTGTCGCGCGGTGATCGCGTCGACGGCGTTCTGCAGCAGCTCGCGCAGGTAGACCCGCGGGCTGCTGTACAGGTGGTTGCTCAGCAGGTCGACGATCCCGTGCAGATCGACCTGGAAGTTCTCACTCACCGATTCCCCTTCCCCATGGCGCCGGAACAACCTACGGCATCACGGTGTCCCCGGCGCCCGGGGAAGGATCGGTCAGCCGACCAGCTTGATCGAGTTGATCGGCGTCAGGTCGTAGTTGTTGGCCGTGTATTCCGGGTAGTACCAAGGGCAGTCCGTGCCGCTGTAGGTCTTGCACAGGTAGGCGCTCGCGCCGCCGTACTGGTTGTTGAAGACCATGTGCACGCCGACCTGGTTGACGAGCTTGTGGACGCCGTAGGTCCAGTAGATGTTCGAGGGCTGCCCGTTGTTCCAGCCCTTGTCCCGCGGGTAGATGCATACCGCGCCGTACGGGCACCCCTGGTAGGTACCGCCCATGACCTTCGTGGGCGTGGCGGCCTCGACCGCCTGCGCGGCCGGAGCGGTCACGGTCAGCATCGCCAACGCGCCGGTGGCGAGGCCGGCGCCGACGATGGCCTTGATGATCTTTCGCATGATCTCCCCTTGATCTGCTGCCCCCTGGTGGAGCGCTGCCTTCAGCTTCGGTCCCCGCGGACCCCGCCCGCCCCCGGTTTCGGGCCCAACCGAAGGGGGCCGGGCGCCTTTCGGGTGGCGCCGAAAGGAGTTGTCGGCAACTGTTCGCTCCGAGTAGGTGACGGACGGTGGCGTACGGCGCTACCTTGAGAGCGTCTTGGGGAGGACACGATGACGCTGACGGTGGGGACCTTCAATCTCAACAACCTGTTCGACCGGTGGAACTTCGAGGGCGCGCTCGAGGTGCTCGCGGCCGGGACCAGTTCGGTGCCGGCGACGTACACGTTCGACGACGAGCACCGGCGCCGGCTGCAGCTCGACGGGCACGGCAAGCTGCTGGTCGCGAAGAAGCCGGAGGACACCAACCGGGTGGCCGAACGGCTGCTCGCCGCCGACGTCGACGTCTGGGTGGTGCAGGAGATCGAGAACGTCGACGTCCTGCGCGAGTTCAATCGCGAGCACCTGAACGGCAGCTACCCGAACGTGATGGTGATCGACGGCAACGACTCGACCCGGTTCATCGACATCGGCATCCTGTCCCGGCGGCCGCTCGGCGGGGTGACGAGCTATCAGCGGGTCTTCCATCCCGACGTACCGGACCGGCCGATCTTCTCTCGCGACCTGGTCGAGGTGGAGATCCTGGACGCGCGCGGACGGAAGGTGCTGACCGTGTTCGGGACGCACCTGAAGTCGAAGTTCGTCGACTTCACCGTGGCGGATCCGGTGGCCGCCGCGGCGGCGGCACAGCTGCTCCGGACCCGGCAGGCCGAGACGATCGTGCGGATCATCTCGGCACGGACGAGCACGCGGCAGCGGTTCCTGCTGTGTGGGGACATGAACGACACGCCTGATTCGCCTGCGCTGGTGGCGTATGCGCAGTCCGGGTTGGTCAGTGCGTTGACGTCGCCGACCGAGGTGGGCACGGTGAAGACGACGGTCGCGTTGCCGGCGAGTCCGGCGTGGACGTCGACGTTCAAGGCGTCCGGGCAGCCGCGGTCGTTCGACCTGATCGACCAGATCTGGCTGTCGCCGGCGTTGGCGCCGCGATTGCGAGGGGCCTTCATCGGTCGGCGCAAGAAGCTCGCCCGCGACGGGACGGATCACGATCCGGCCTGGATCACCCTTGATTTATAGGCTTTCCCGGGCGGTGCTCTCGATCCCATCGAGGAGGCGGTCGAGGCCGTAGCGGTAGGAGTCTGCGGCGGCCTCGCGGGTGCTGGACTGGTAGCCGTTCGCGTTCCAGATCGTCGTCATCGCGGGATGTCTTTCGACGTCGAAGTACGTCTCCCACAGGTCGCTGCGTTCGTACCACCAGGCGTCGTTGCTCTGACCGGTGGCGCGCTCGATCAGTTCGCTCTCCGCCTCCAGCCCGGCGGCAGAGTCGACGTACGTCGTGATCGCGAGCGCGGCTGTGTTGGTGTCGGACGGGCTGAGGCCTGTACCGAGGAGCGCGGACAGCAGGTACTCGCGGGCGGCCAGCATGCCGGGGCCGATCGGCGGACGGATGGTGGACACCTGGCTCAGCCATGGGTGGCGGTGGAACATCGCTCGCGTCTGCACGGAGTAGATCTCGACCTGCTCGCGCCAGTCGTCCGGTCGGGGCTCACCTGGACCGGGTAGGTCGCGCTCACCGAGCACCTGGTCGACCATGAGGTCCAGGAGCTCGTCCTTGGATGGGATGTAGGTGTAGAGCGTCATCGTTCCGACGCTGAGCTCCTTGGCCAGCCCGCCCATCGAGGCTGCGCCCAGCCCTTGCTCATCTGCCAGCCGGATGGCCGCCAGAACGACTCCATCGACGTCCAGCGAGGGCCGTCGGCCCGCACCGCGTCGTCGCTCACGTCGCGCCTGCTCCTGCTCGGTGTCCGGTGTCGGAGGGCGGTGATTGCGCCACAGCAGCGCCAGCGTCCGCTCGGGCTGCCCCTCACCACTTCGCCGCACGGTCACAGAGCAACCATAGGCGCTGTGATTAATTCTCGTATACCCTACGAGAATTGGTATCCTCGGGAAGGAGTACGGCATGACGATCCTGGTGACTGGGGCGACCGGGAGTGTGGGGCGGCTGCTGGTGGATGAGTTGGTGGCGGCGGGTGCGCCTGTGCGCGCGTTGACGAACAACCCGGCTCGTGCGGCGTTACCTGCCGGCGTGGAGGTTGCCCGCGGGTATCTGGGGAAGCCGGCGACATTGCCCGCCGCGCTGGCCGGCGTCGACACGGTGTACCTCGCGCCACTTCCGGCGTACGTGGATGACTTCGTCCGGTGTGCGCAGGAGGCCGGCGTGCGGCGGGTCGTCGTACTGTCGGGTGAGCCGGCGGACTACGAGGCGCAGGGGGATCCGTCGACGTGGCACTACTACCGGATCGAGCGGGCGATCGAGGCGGGCAGGTTCGACTGGACCTTTCTGCGGCCAGGGCAGTTCATGAACAACACGCTGGACTGGGCTCCGTCGATCAAGGCGGAAGGCGTCGTGCGGGCGCCGTACGGCGGGCCTGTGCAGACGCCGATCGATCTGGGGGACATTGCGGCAGTGGCTCGGGTCGTGCTGTTGTCCTCGGGCTACAGCGGGCAGAAGTTGACGATGAGTGGGCCGGAGGCGCTCACGCCGCCGGAGCAGGTCGCGCACATCGCGGCTGCGATCGGGCGGGAGGTGAAGTTCGAGGAACTGACGCCGGCTGAGTATCTGTCTGGGCTGGCGCCGGTCATCGGGCTCGAGACGGCGCAGTGGTTGCTGGACGGGTTTCGGATGATGGCTGAGTACCCGATGAAGCCCGAGCCGACGGTGGGGTTGCTGACAGGTCGGTCCGGGGTGACGTATCGCGAGTGGGCGGTCGCTCATGCTTCGGACTTCAGTTGAAACACTGGCGAACATGTGTTCGACTGTAGTGCATGAGATGGGCTGGTCAGCAACTCGACGTAGAGACTCCGGGGACGTTGCCCGGGCTCGGGTCGATCGCGGGTCTGGTGCGTTCGGTGACGACGCCGGAGTTCCGCGGCATCACGTTCCATGAGGTGGTCGCGCGCTCGGCGCTGAACTCGGTGCCTGGTACGACGCTGCCGTTCAACTGGACCATCAATCCCTACCGCGGCTGCACCCACGCCTGCCGCTACTGCTTCGCCCGGCCCACGCACAAGTACCTCGAGCTCGACCAAGGCGCCGACTTCGATCAACAGATCGTCGTGAAGACCAACGTGGCCGAGGTCCTCCGCCGCGAACTCGCCCGCCCGTCGTGGTCCCACGAACAAGTTGCCCTAGGCACCAACACCGATCCCTACCAACGCGCCGAGGGCCGCTACCGCCTGATGCCCGGCATCATCACGGCACTCGCAGAATCCGGTACGCCGCTGTCCGTCCTCACCAAAGGCACCCTCCTCCGACGCGACCTTCCACTACTGGCCGCAGCTGCCCAGCAGGTCCCCGTCGGCGTCGGCCTCTCCCTGGCCCTAGGCGACGAGGAACTCCGCCGCCACGTCGAGCCCGGCGTCCCCTCCGTCCGCGGCCGCCTCGACCTCATCCGCGCCGTCCGCGACGCAGGCCTTCCCTGCGGCGTCATGGTCGCCCCCGTCCTCCCCTGGCTGACCGACTCCGCCGACCAACTGGACCACCTCTTCGCCGAACTATCCGCCGCCGGCGCCACCGGAGTCACCACCCTCGTCCTCCACCTACGCCCCGGCGTCAAGGACTGGTTCATGACCTGGCTGGCTCGCGACCACCCCCACCTCGTCTCCCGCTACGAATCCCTCTACGCCCACGGCTCCAACGCCGCCCCCAGCTACCGAACCGCCTTCGAACAAAAAGTCCGCCCCCTCCTAACCAAACACGGCTTCGCCCGAACCTCCTCCCACAGATCCGACCCCCTCCCCACCACCCCACAACCACCCCCACCCCAGCAACCCCTCTTCTAGCCGGGGTAGTTCATCCCGCGCGACAACTACGTTCACTCCTACGTCGCTCACTCGCGCAGCTCCCACCCGCCCGGTGCCACGCGGGCTCCTTTCGTCGCGCGCTCTGCGAAGCCCAACGACCGTGGTGGTTTCGGGTCGGTCGGGTGTCGGGTGAGTGTGGTTGGTCATCCCGCGCGGCGGCTAGGTTCGCTCCTGCGTCGCTCACTCGCGCCGCTCCCACCCGCCCGGTACCACGCGGGCTCCTTTCGTCGCGCTACGCGAAACCCCAACGACCGTGGTGGTTTCGAGCTGATCGGGTGTCGCGATGTGCATATCCGCGTGAACCACATCGAGCCAGCGACCGGGAGGCAACAGCAGGGCTATGTTCTCCCTGCGTCGCTTGGAGGTGACGGAGCCGACGACTCAAGTGGCAGCAACTTGCGCCGAGCACTTGAAGATGGCTTCACCGAGATCAGAGGACAGGGCTATGGATGCTGACAAGTCGAGAGAACCAAGGGTGTGGGCCGATCTCGAAGCGCGTATGGGCTGGTTGCCAAAGGAGCCGTACCTGCTTGAGTCCGGCGATCTGAAGGCGACCCTGCGCGAACTCGATGCGCTCGGATTTCGTGTCGTGCGGACGCGAGCACCTGAGGAAGGCAATCTCGAGGAGGCCCTGCTCATCGAGCTGACCGAGCGACTGGGGTTCGCCGCTGGTGGGGCCGGGAGCTGGGCTGCGTTCGAGGATCGATTGTGGGATTTGCAGCATGCCCCTGGAGAGCCGCCGATTGCGGTGGTAATCGACGGGTTCGATCGCTTCATGCGCCGGAGCGTGCATACCTTCGTGCGGTGTATTCACAACCTGGTCTCGATGACTGAAGCGGTTGGTCTGTCGGATGAGCGTGCCGACCTTCAGATCGAGTACTTCTTCGTGGGGGACTGGAATGGATGATGACCTGGTCGTCTTGGAAGGTGGCACGTGACTGAACAGACTCGCGTCCCGATCGCGACGCTCAAGCAGGCGGCGAAGGTCCTGTTAGAGCACGTCGAGGCGATCGAAGGAGAGTTCGTTTCGGTTGATAAGGACTACTACTGGGCGATCGCACCTGAGCAGCTGTACGACGTCCTGCATGAGCCGTCGGACCTTACAGTCGGCCAGCTCACGGAATGCCTGGACAACCTGAACTCGATCGTTGCCGATCCGTCGACGGCCACGTCCTATGGCTTGGTCTGGCTGGCCGACCTCGCGCGAGTAGTCGGGCAGAGCGTCGTGAGGTGATACCAGTCGTCGTGCTGTCCATCCGATCGCCTAGATGGGGTGAGGGCTGAGTGCGGTTGGCGGGACCACCTGGTGGTCGATTGAGCGGCGGCAGCCGCGCGCAAAGGGGTGGGTGGGAGCGACCGGCGTAGCACGCGACGATAGGAGCGCGCGGAGCGGGCGCGTGGGGCTGAAACCAGCTACGGGAGGGTGAGGATTTCGGGGCCTGTTGGGGTGATGGCGACGGTGTGTTCGGCGTGGGCGCCTCGGGTTTGGTCGGCGGAGCGGAGGGTCCAGCCGTCTTCGTCGATGACGTAGGTGGTGCCGGGGCCGGACCAGAACCAGGGTTCGATGGCGAAGACGTGGCCGGCGCGGAGTTTGAGGCCTCGGCCGGGGCGGCTGCCGTTGGGGACGTGGGGGTCCTCGTGCATGCGGCGGCCGATGCCGTGGCCGCCGAAGTCGAGGTTGGTGCCTAGGTTCGCGGCGTGGCCGATGCGGCCGATGGCGGCGCCGATATCGCCGAGGCGGTTGCCTTCGATGGCGGCTGCGATGCCGGCGGCGAGGGCTTGTTCGGTCGTCGCAATCAGTTCGAGGTCTTCGGCGCGCGGCGTACCGACGCAGAAGCTGGTGGCGGCGTCGGCGCACCAGCCGTCGACCGAGGCGCCGCAGTCTACGTTCAGGAGGTCGCCGTCCTGGAGTTTGAGGTCGGTCGGCAGGCCGTGCAGTACGGCGTCGTTGACCGACGTACAGATGACGCCGGTGAACGGGATGGTTGCGAAGCCGGGTTGGTAGCCCTCGAACAGGGACTCGGCGCCGGCCGACCGGAGTACGTCGCGGGCGACCTCGTCGAGTTCGCGCAGGGAGACGCCGACCGCGGCCTCCTTCTTCACTGCTGCGAGGGCGTTGGCGACGACGCGACCGGCGGCACGCATCTGTTCGATCTCCGCCGGCGTCTTCAACTCGACCATTGGCTGCTTCCTCAACTTTGCGGGATAGTTATACCGGTACTATTATCACGCTCATGGTCCGACCGCCTCTGTCCAGCTGGGATCGCGAACGTGGCCGCCAGCTCGGCCGCCTGCTCCGCGAGGCGCGGGGTGAGCGCAGCATGGTGGACGTCGCGGCCGCCTGCGGCGTCTCCGTCGACACGCTGCGCAAGATCGAGACCGGCCGCATCCCCACTCCGGCCCTGTTCACCGTCGCCGCCGTCGCCGCCACCCTCGACCTCTCCCTCGACACCCTGGTCGCCGCCTGCCATGACAACCACGTGGCCGACGCCCCACCGGACTCCTCCGGCCTGATCGCCTAGTCCACCTGTATTGGTTCGCGGCGACCGAGCCCACGACATCGCGGCCGAGGTGGCTGGAACTGGCGCAGCGTCGTACGGCGGAGACTGTCGGAGCACTCGGGGCGACGCCGAAAATGCTTTGAGTCAAAGGAGTTTGGCGGTCTAGGGTCGGTCGCATGATTACGTACTTCGTGATGGTCCGTCGTGCCCGGCTCCGGGCAGGCGAGGGGTGCCTGGGGATGGCATCCGCTCGATAGTCGTTGGGCCCAAAAGGTCGTGGACGCGGCCGGGGTCAGACCCGGTGAACTCGTCCTCGACGTCGGGGCCGGACTGGGTGCGCTGACCGCGCCACTGGTTCGGGCCGGTGCCCAGGTGGTCGCTGTCGAACTCCACCCACAAAGGGCCGACCGGTTGCGTCGGCGGTTCGCGGATGCGTCGGTGACGGTCGTCCGCGCCGACGCCGCGGATCTGCGGTTGCCGGCTCGGCCGTTCCGGGTGGTGTCGAGTCCGCCGTACAACGTCTCCACCGCACTGCTGAAGCGCTTGCTGGCGCCAGGTTCCCGCCTGGTGTCGGCGGATCTCGTTCTGCAGCGCCAGCTGGCGAATCGGTGGGCTCGCGGCGACGCGCCGGGGGCCAACCGGTGGTTCCGGCACTACGACCCGTCGATCGGGCTTCGCCTTCCCCGCAAGGCTTTCACCCCGCCTCCGCATGTCGACTCAGCAGTCCTCGTACTGCGCAAACGGTAGAAGGGTCCCCCACCGAACGGGTGGGGGACCCAACTGTTAGCCGTGCCAGGAGTTCCACAACGCGGCGTACGAACCCTGTCGGGCGACCAGTTCGTCATGGCTGCCCAGCTCCGAGATCCGCCCGTCCTCGACCACCGCAACTCGATCGGCATCGTGCGCCGTGTAGAGCCGGTGAGCGATCGCGATGACCGTCCTGCCGTCCAGCACCGCGGCCAGCGACCGCTCCATGTGCCGAGCGGCGCGCGGGTCGATCAGCGAGGTCGCCTCGTCCAGTACGAGCGTGTGCGGATCGGCCAGCACCAGCCGCGCCAGCGCCAGTTGCTGCGCCTGCGCCGGCGTGAGCGCCAACTGACCGGACCCGACGCGAGTGTCCAGCCCGTCCGGCAACGCCTCCGCCCACTCCCGCGCATCCACGGCCTCGAGCGCCGACAGCAACTCGTCGTCCGAGGCCGAGGGCCGCGCCATCGACAGGTTGTCCCGCAACGTGCCGACGAAGACGTGATGCTCCTGCGTCACGAGCGCGACCTGCTTGCGCAGTTCGTCCAAGGGGAGCTCGGTCATCCCGACCCCGCCGACCGTGACCGAACCGGTCCGCGGCGGATGAATGCCCGCGACCAACCTGCCCAGCGTCGACTTCCCCGCCCCGGAAGGACCCACCATCGCGATCCGCTCACCGGGCTGGATGGTCAGGTCCACGCCATGCAGTACGTCGCGGCCATCGACGTACGAGAACCGCACGTCGCGCGCCTCGACCAGCTCACCAGCCGGCGAACGGCCCGACGGGGTCCGGTCGTCCGGTACGTCGCTGATCCCCAGCAACCGTGCGAACGCGGCACCACCCGACTGCAGCTCGTCCATCCAGGAGATCAGCCGGTCGACCGGATCGATCAGCTGGTTGACGTACAGCACGCCGGCCGTGACCGCGCCGAGCGAGACCTGCCCGCCGAGGTGCAGCCAGCCACCGAACAGCAACGTCCCGACGACCGGCACCAGATACCCGACCTCGACGACCGGAAACCAGACCGTCCGCAGGAACAACGTGTACCGCTCGGCGAGGTATGAGCCCCGGATGTCCGCATCGCCCTGCCGGACGCGGTCGTCGTACCGCCGCAGCGCCTCGACCGTCCGCGCGCCCTCGACCGTCTCGGCCAACGAGCTCGTCATCTGGGCGTACGCCGCGTTCTCGCGCAGGTAACCGTCCTTCGCGCGCCGCAGGTACCACTTCGTGCTCAGCCAGAGCACCGGCACCATCGCGACCAGCGGCACGAGCACCCAGACGCCGACCAGCACCGTGGCCACGACCGTGAACAGCACCGTGACGAACGCGATGATGGTCTCCGGTACGGCGAACCGCACCGTCCGCGAGAGGGTGTCGACGTCACGCGAGGTCCGGGACAGCAGGTCGCCCGTGCCGGCCCGCTCCACCGTGCCGATCGGCAACGCGAGCGCGTTGTCGACGAAGTCCTCGCGCAGCTCGGCCAGCACCTGCTCGCCGAGCGCGAACGACTTGAACCGGGCCCAGCGCGTCAGCAGCGACTGCGCGACGATGAACACGGCGATCACGATGATCACCTGGTTGACCTTGCCGGCGGTCGTGCCGTTCTGAACGTCCTCGACCAGGTTGCCGATCAGGCGCGGCGCGGCCAGGCCGGTGACCGCCGCCAGTGCGTGCAGCAGCAGCGCGACGAGCAGGGTCCGTGGGTGCTGACGGGCCAGCCGCCGCGCGTGCCGCCGGATCTCGGTGGGCCCGGCGACGGGCAGGATCTGCTTCATCGGAGGACCTCCTCTTCGGTCTGGCGGGTCACGGTACGGCGGTACAGCGGTTCGTCCTCGAGCAACGCACGGTGCTTGCCTGAGGCAACGACACGTCCGGCGGCGACGAAGATCACCTCGTCGACGCGGTCCAGCAGCAACGGGCTTGCGGTCAGCACGACGGTGCTCCGGCCGGCGCGGTGGTCGCGCAACCGGTCCGCGATCCGCGCCTCGGTGTGCGCGTCGACCGCCGACGTCGGCTCGACCAGCACGAGCACGGACGGGTCGGCCAGCAGCGCCCGCACCAGCACGAGCCGCTGCCGTTGGCCACCGGAGAACGACCGGCCCTTCTCCTCGACGTCGGAGTCGAGCCCGTCCGTCAACGCGACCAGCACGTCCTCGGCGGACGCCGTACGCAGCGCGGCCATCACTTCCTCATCGGTACGACGGCCGGCCGGGTCGAGCTCGGAGCGCAGCGTGCCGGTGAACAGCTGTGAGCCGGTGTCGCTCACCAGGATCCGCTCACGCACGTCCGCACGAGTCGCGCTGGCCAGCGTCACTCCGCCGTACCGGACTTCACTCAAGTCGTCGTACCGACCTAGGCGGTCGGCCAGCTCGGCGTAGCTGTCCGGCTCGGCGGACACGATCGCGGTGAGCAGTCCGTCGTGTGCACGGATGCCTGAGACCGGATCGACCAGGTCACCGCGTTCGGGCAGGCGGACTGCCTGGACCGGCTCGGTGATGTCGGGCTGCAACGCCAGCACCCGGATCACTCGGCCCGCCGCGACCAGACCGCGCATCAGTTGGTTGGCGAACTCGGTGGCGGTGCGTAGTGGCAGCACCAGGAACGTCGCATAGCCATAGAAGGCGACCAGCGAGCCGGCGCTGAGGTCGCCGCGCAGTGCGAAGTGCGCACCGAGGCCGACCACGAGCACCACGAAGACACCGGGCAGCAGCACCTGGGCGGCGTCCAGCACAGACTGGATACGGGCGACTCGGACACCAGCTTGCCGGACCTGCTGCGACTCGGTGCGGTACCGCCGGGAGAAGGAGTCCTCGCCGCCGATCCCGCGCAGCACGCGCAGGCCGGCCACGATGTCGGAGCCCAGCGAGTTCAGCTCGCCGACCGCCTCGCGTTGCGCGGACTGCCGCTTGTGCAGCGGACGCAGCATCGGGCCGAGGGTGAACAGCATCACGGGGACGCCGATCAGCACCACTAGGCCGAGCGTGGTCGACGAGGAGAGCAGGATCGCCGCGACCACCGCGAAAGCCACGATCGCGCCCGCGAACCGGGCTGAGATCTCCATCAGGTTCCCGACGTACGCCAGGTCGCCGGCACCGACGCTGACCACCTCGCCGGTCGCCAGGTGCTTCGGCAGGCTCGCCCCGAGGTCGGCCGACTTCCGGGTCACGACCTGGACCGTGCGGTACGCCGCGGACAGCCAGTTCGTCACCGCGAACCGGTGCCGCATGATGCCGGCCAGCGCCTGCACCACGCCGACCGCGAACAGCGCTGCGGTCCACTTCAGCAGCGCCTCGCCGTCCTGCGCCGCGATGCCCTCGTCGATCGCCTTGCCGAGGATCGCCGGAATGAACGCCTGCGCCGCCATCCACAGGATGCCGAACGTCATCCCGCCGATCATCGTGGGCGCCTGCCGCCGCGCCACCCACCACAGATAGCGGGTCGGCGAGCGGTGATCGGGAACGCCGGGATCGGCGACGGGAAGCTGTTTCATAACCCACTAAGGCTAGGTGCGCGCACCGACAGTCCGCATGCGAATTATGGGTGCCGGTGACGGTCGGTAGACCTTCACCTTGCGTTGGGCAACGAGTTCCCGGTGGGCAATCTGCGGCCCCTGTCCTGGAACCATGCTGGTGATCGCGCATCGGGGAGCGAGTGGCTACCGCCCGGAACACACCCCGGCGGCGTACCGCCTGGCCGCGGCCCAAGGGGCCGACTATCTGGAGCCCGACCTGGTCGCCACCCTCGACGGCGTCCTGGTCTGCCGGCACGAGAACGAGATCTCCGGTACGACGGACGTCGCCGCGCACCCGGTCTTGGCGGATCGGAAGATCACCAAGATCGTCGACGGGACCGCGGTCAGCGGGTGGTTCGTCGAGGACTTCACCTACGCGGAGCTGCGGACCATCCGGGCGGTCGAGCGGATGCCCGGGTTGCGCGCGAGCAACACGGCGTACGACGGCCTCGAGGAGATCCCCACCTTCGACGACGTGGTGGCATTGGCGCGGCGGGAGTCGCTCCGGCTCGGGCGGCGGATCGGCGTCATCCCGGAGATCAAGCACCCGGCGTACTTCCGGCGGCTCGGACTGCCGCTGGAGGAGCTGCTGACCGAGCGGATCCTGGCTCTGGGGCTACGGGACGACGAGATCATGGTGCAGTCGTTCGAGCCGACCAGCCTGCGCCGGTTGTCGGTCATGACCAGAGTGCCATTGGTGCAGCTGGTGGACTCCGAGAGTGCTCCGAACGACTTCCTCCGCATGGGCGACGGTCGTACGTACGCCGATCTGCTCGAGCCGGCCGGGTTGCGTGAGATCGCGACGTACGCGCAGGTTCTGGCTCCGCACAAGGACCTGGTCATCCCGCGCACTGCCAGCGGGGCTCTTGGTGAACCGACTCGGCTCGTTGACCAGGCGCATCGCGCCGGTCTGGCGGTCCAGCTCTGGACCTTTCGCGCCGAGCGGCGCTTCCTGCCCACCGCCACGGACTTCCGCGCCGAACTGACCCGCTTCGCCGCACTGGGCATCCAGGGCCTGTTCGCCGACCACCCCGACCAGGCCGTCGCCGCACTCCGCAAACCGGCCCTGAAGGTCTAGATACTTCGCGGCGGGGTGACGAACGGTGTGTCGTCACCCCGCCGCAGTTTGGTCGTGTACTGCGCCCGAGTGGGGCGCAGGTCGGATCATGCTGCCGGCGGCTTGTTGTTGGTGTCGGTCTTGCTGTCGTCGTAGATGCGGGAGGCGATGTCGGCCTCGGGCGAGTTGTGCTGCTGGTTCACCGACTGCTGGACGTTCTGCCAGACCGCCTTGCCGTCGGACTCGGGGATCACGATCCAGGCCACCGCATAGCCGAGCAGAGCGGTGCCGCCGGTGATCAGGGTCAGGCCGACGATGCCGAGGCGGACCAAGGTGACGTCGATGTTGAAGTACTCCGCGATACCGCCGGAGACACCGGACAGCATGCGCTGCTCGCGGGAACGACGGAGGACCTTGCCGGAGAGGTTGGAGAACGGTGCGTTGGAGTTCGTCATGGCTCAACTCTCCCGTCCGAGGACCCTCCGGCACATCAGGATCGGTACCGACCGACCCCTGATCCGACCCCTGGGACCCTGATCCAGCCCCCTGACGACTTTCGTGGAACCTGGGCGTGCCGTCAGCCTGTCTTTACGGGTGAAAGGCGGGTGACGAATGGACGACTTCAGCGAGTACGTCGCGGCGCGCTGGCCCACGCTGGTGCGCTCCGCGGTGCTTCTGGGGTGCAGCCATCCGGAAGCCGAGGATCTCGTCCAGACCGCCCTGGAGCGGTGCCTGGTGAAGTGGAACAAGGTACGGGCGGCCGACGACCGCGACGCCTACGTGCACCGGGTCCTGATCAACAGCTTCCTCTCCGCCCGGCGCCGCCGCTGGCACGGGGAGAGACCGTCGGCGGTCCTTCCTGAGTCCTCCGCTAGCGACCAGACCGCCGGCGTGGACGAAACCGACGCAGTGATGCGCGCACTCGACCGGCTGCCGACCGACCAACGCACCGCCGTCGTACTGCGGTACTACGCGCACCTGAGCGAGCAGCAGATGGCATCCGCCCTGGGCATCGCCACAGGCACGGTGAAGAGCCGCCTGTCCCGCGCGGTGAAGGCCTTGGCGCAGGACCCGAACCTGGCAGAACTGCGAGAAACCCAATGATCGAATCGAAGCTGACCGAGCTCCTCGAACGCACCGGCGACCAGACCGCCGTCGGCCCCCCACCCCTGGACGCCCTGCGCGCGGGCGCCGCCCGCCGCCGCCACCGCCGTACCGCGGCCTGGTCGGCCGTCAGTGCCCTGACCGTGGCTGCCGTGATCGGTGGGACGACTCTGCTTGCAACACAAGGCTCCGGCGACCCGTCGCCACCGGTCGCCACCGCCACGCCAGGGCTGGTGCCTGCCGGTATGCGGTTGGTGGGTCTCGGGCACGCGGCGATCGCGGTGCCGAAGAATTGGGGCACCAACGAGTTGACCTGTGCGACGCCCAAGAAGGACACAGTTCTCATCGACGTCGGTGCGGTGACGCTGTGCGGCATGCCTCGCCCCGTCGGGGTCGAGAGCCTGGAACTGGGCCGCGGTGTCCCGCAGGTCTTTGATTTCCACGCCGAAGAGACCCTTGAGATCGACGGAGTGCGGGCGGAACGTCAACGGACGACCTGCTCGGACGAGGGCAACTTCTTAGGCCAGGGGACGATTTGTACCGGCGCCGTGTTCATCCCGTCGCTGGACGTGTGGTTCTTGGCTGAGTCATCGACGAACGCCGAAGAAGTCGACCGCATGCTCGGCCGCATCGTGGTTGAGCCGGACCTGGTCGGCGTACCGGGGTACCGCGCGATCGACCGGGACGGAAAGCAGCCCACCGGGGAGGACTATGCCCCCCTGCTCGAGCAGGCGGGGTTGAAAGCCGAGTTCCGGACCAGGAAGTCGCCCGGCTACCCGGCTGGAACGATCTTCACGGCTGTACCGGCTCCCGGCACGATGGTGGCCCCGGGAGCGACCGTGACGATCACCGTCGCTGGGTCGTGAACTGAGTTCCTAAGGGAAGTCAAGCCACCTGGGTAGCTCTTATGCTGGTGGTGGCGGGTCGGGATGTTGGAGCGCTTGGCGACTCCTGTGACTCCC
>NZ_JBEZYF010000070.1:0-44164 GCF_040638415.1 Kribbella sp. NPDC026596
CTTGACAGTGTCGACGAACGGGCGCGGTCTTGGGGCCTCCCGGCCTGGACTGAGGAGCGCTGGGAGCGAAGCGACTGGAGCGACGAGGGAAGGCCGGGAGCCAAGGCCCATGACCCCGCCGGCGCCGAAGGCCCGGCCAAAAGTAAGGAGATCGGCCGATGACTGACCTTGCTCTCCGGATCGCCGGCGCCCCGATTTCGTGGGGCGTGTGCGAGGTCCCGGGGTGGGGCTGGCAGTACGACGCGCAGACGGTGCTGACCGAGATGCGCGACGCCGGCATCGCTGCGACCGAGTTCGGCCCGGACGGTTTCCTGCCCGACGACCCGGCCGAGAAGGCGAAGACGCTGGCCGACCGGGGCCTGCGCGCCGTCGGCGGCTTCGTCCCGGTCGTCCTGCACGATCCGTCGCACGACCCGGCACCCGAGGTGGCCACAGCGCTCGAAGGGTTCGTCGCCGCCGGTGCGACCACTTTGGTCCTGGCCGCAGCGACCGGCCAGGACGGGTACGACGGCCGCCCGGTGCTGGACGCGACCGGCTGGAGCACCCTGTTCGCCAACCTGGACAAGCTGTCCGCGCTGGCCGCCGACCGCGGAGTGCTGGCCACGATCCACCCACATGTCGGCACCATGGTCGAGAACGCGGACGACGTCGACCGCGTACTGGCCGGCTCGTCGATCGGTCTGACGTTGGACACCGGCCACCTCCTGATCGGCGGCGTCGACCCGGTCGCGCTGACCGTTCGGAGCACCGCCCGGATCAAGCACATCCACCTCAAGGACGTCGACGCGCAATGGGCCGCGAAGGTCCAGTCCGGTGAGGTGACCTACACCGACGCCGTCCGCCAGGGGATGTACCGCCCACTCGGTGCCGGCGACATCGACCTCGCCACCATCGTGAGCACGCTGGAGAAGGCCGGGTACGACGGCTGGTACGTCCTGGAACAGGACACGATTCTCCCGGACCGCCCGGCCGACGAGGGCCCGGTGGTCGACGTACGAGCGAGTATCGCCCACCTGCACGAGATCGCGGGGAGCGTGTGATGACCGGCCGAGTGGACGACGTACTGACGATCGGGCGGATCGGGGTCGACCTGTATCCGTTGCAGGTCGGCACGCACCTGGAGGACGTCGAGTCGTTCGGGAAGTTCCTCGGTGGCAGCGCGACGAACGTGGCGGTGGCCGCGGCGCGGCACGGGCGGAAGTCGGCCGTGATCAGCCGGACCGGCAACGATCCGTTCGGCACGTTCATCCACCGGACACTTGGCGAGCTCGGTGTCGACGACCGGTTCGTGAGTCCGGTCGACGGGCTGCCGACGCCGATCACGTTCTGCGAAATCTTCCCGCCGGACGACTTTCCCTTGTATTTCTACCGGTTCCCGAAGGCGCCGGATCTCGTCATCAACCCCTCCGAGCTGGATCTGCAGGCGATCCGGGACGCCCGGATCTACTGGTCGACGGTGACCGGGCTGTCGGCCGAGCCGTCGCGCTCGGCGCACTTCGCCGCCTGGGAAGCCCGTGGCCGGAAGGCGATCACGGTGCTCGACCTCGATTACCGGCCGATGTTCTGGGCCGATCCGAGTGAGGCGCACGAGCAGGTCAGCCGCGCGCTCGATCACTGCACCGTTGCCGTCGGCAACCGCGAGGAGTGCGAGGTCGCGGTCGGCGAGACGGACCCGGACAAGGCGGCGCAGGCACTGCTGGACCGCGGCCTGGATCTCGCCGTCGTCAAGCAAGGACCCAAGGGTACGCTCGCGCGCACCCGGGACGAGCGGGTCGAGGTGCCACCGTTCCCGGTCGAGGTCGTCAACGGCCTGGGCGCGGGTGACGGTTTCGGTGGTGCTCTCTGCCACGGACTGCTCTCCGGCTGGCCGCTGGAGAAGATCATCCGCTTCGCCAACACGGCCGGCGCGATCGTCGCGTCCCGCCTCGAGTGCTCCACCGCCATGCCCACCACCCAGGAAGTCCTGACATCCATGGGGGAGGAAGCATGACCACACAGGACCCGTACCCCGAAGAAGCGCGCCCGATCCCGATCCAGCGCGCACAGGCGAGCCCCGACGACGAACCAACCGTCTTCCAGCCCGGCCCCAACGACCCCACGGTCGCCGCCCAACGCCCCGGTGCGAACGACCCCACGGTGGTCGCTCAACGCCCGGGTGCGAACGACCCGACAGTGGTCGCCCAGCGTCCGGGTGCGAACGACCCGACGGTGGTCGCCCAGCGTCCGGGTGCGAACGACCCCACCGTCGAGGTCGCCGTACCGCGGGCGGCGGATGGGCAAACCACGGTGATCGGTGATCTCGAGCTGCCCGTCGAGGCGCCGGGGCGGCCGGTCAGCTCGCCGCGGTGGCGGGAGTACGGCGATCGGCTGGCGGAGCTCACCGAGATCCGGGTGCGGCACCCGGAGCGGCTGGCCGAGGCGTGGCAGCAGCGGCGGACCAGAGGGCTCGTCGGCGACGACGGCCGGCTGCTGATCGTCGCTGCCGACCACCCGGCGCGCGGTGCGCTCGGTGTCCGTGGCAACCGGATGGCGATGGCCAGCCGGCCCGACCTGATCGCCCGCCTGATGACCGCCCTGCAACGCCCCGGCGTCGACGGAGTCCTCGCGACCCCCGACATCCTGGAGGACCTGCTGCTGCTGGGAGCGCTGGAGGGCAAGGTCGTCATCGGCTCGATGAACCGCGGCGGGCTGCAGGGCGCCATCTTCGAGGTCGACGACCGCTTCACCGCCTACCGCTCCGCGGAAGAGATTGCCGCCCGCCGGCTGGACGGCGGCAAGATGCTGACCCGCATCGACCTCGGCGACGCCGGCACCGTGGCCACGCTGGAGTCCAGCGCCGCCGCCGTCACCGGCCTGGCCGAGCACAAGCTGATGGCGATGGTCGAACCGTTCTGGTCGACCCGCACCGAGGACGGCCGGGTGACGAACCTGCTCGACCCGGACTCGGTGATCAAGTCGATCCACATCGCCTCCGCACTGGGCGCGACGAGCGCCTACACCTGGCTCAAGCTCCCGGTCGTCGACGAACTGGAGCGGGTGATGGAGGCAACGACCCTCCCGACGCTGCTGCTCGGCGGTGACCCGACAGTCGCGCCGGAAGCGACGTACGCGTCCTGGGGCAAGGCGCTCAGTCTGCCCTCCGTGCGCGGTCTCGTCGTCGGCCGGGCGCTGCTCTTCCCACCCGACGGTGACGTGGCGGCCGCCGTCGACCACGCCGCGACTCTCGTCCACGGAGGTGCCGCATGACTGAGCGGAGCGAGGGAATCAGAAAGTACAGCCTGACTTGTGCCTCATGGGCGCCCGGAGCGAAGCGAGGACGTCCATGAGTCGATGGTTCAGGCCCGCCGGGACCACTGCGCGCGACGGGTTCGAGTTGGTGGTGCGCCCGGGCGAGGCCGACTGGCATCACACAGGCCTGTCGATTCGCACCCTGCTTCCCGGCCAGTCGGTCGAGATCGACACCGGCGACTGCGAGTACCTCGTGCTCCCGCTGAGCGGATCGGCCGAGGTCATCATCGACGGCGAGTCGGTTCCGCTCGGCGGTCGTGCCGACGTGTTCGCCGGCGCGACCGACCTCGCCTACGTCCCCCGCGGTACGACGTTCGCCGTCGTCAGCGCCGGCGGCGCCCGGGTCGCGTTCCCGAACGCCAAGGCCGCCAAGGACTTCCCGTTCCGGCGGATCGCGGTCGACGAGGTCGAGACCGAACTGCGCGGTGCGGGCGTCGCCTCCCGGCAGGTCCGGAACTTCGGCGTCCCCGGTGTCCTCGACGCCGACTCGATCATCGCCTGCGAGGTGATCACGCCGGCCGGCAACTGGTCGTCGTACCCACCGCACAAGCACGACGAGCACCGGCCGGGCAAGGAGAGCGAGCTCGAGGAGATCTACTACTTCGAGCTGCAGCTGTCCGACGACGTACCGGAAGGTGTCAAGGGCAACGATCCGATCGGCTACCAGCGGGTGTACGGCACCGAGGACCGGCCGATCGACGTTCTCGCCGAGGTGCGCAGCGGCGACCTGGTGCTCGTCCCGCACGGCTGGCACGGTCCGGCGATGGCACCGCCCGGCTACGACATGTACTACCTGAACGTGATGGCCGGCCCCGGCAGCGAGCGGCAGTGGCTGATCACCGACGACCCGCAGCACGCCTGGGTCCGGGAGCTGTGGAACACGCAGCCCATCGATCCCCGGCTGCCCTTCGGAGCAGGAGGAGAGAACTCATGAAGGTGCGCCTCACGGTCGCCCAAGCGCTGGTGCGCTTCCTGAGCGTGCAGTACTCCGAGCGCGACGGCCGCCGCCAGAAGCTCTTCGCCGGTTGCTTCGGCATCTTCGGTCACGGCAACGTGGCCGGCGTCGGCCAGGCGCTGCTGCAGTCCGAGCTGGCCGATCCGGACGCGCTGCCGTACATCCTGGCCCGCAACGAGCAGGCCATGGTGCACACCGCGGCCGCGTTCGCCCGCACCACCAACCGCCTGCAGACCTACGCGTGTACGGCGAGCATCGGCCCCGGCTCGACCAACATGATCACCGGCGCCGCCCTCGCCACGGTCAACCGGCTGCCCGTCCTACTGCTGCCGTCGGACACCTTCGCCACCCGGGTCGCGACGCCGGTGCTGCAGGAGCTGGAGAACTTCGGCGCCGGTGACGTCAGCGTGAACGACGCGTTCCGTCCGGTCTCGCGGTACTTCGACCGCGTCAGCCGCCCCGAGCAGCTGCCGTCCGCCTTGCTGAACGCGATGCGCGTACTCACGGACCCTGCCGAGACCGGCGCGGTCACCGTCGCACTGCCACAGGACGTGCAGGCCGAGGCTTTCGACTGGCCGGAGGAGCTGTTCGCCGAGCGCGAGTGGCACGTCTCCCGACCGTTGCCCGAGACAAGCATCCTCGACCAGGCCGTCGAGCTGATCCGCACCTCCCGGCGTCCGTTGATCGTGGCCGGTGGTGGAGTGGCGTACGCCGAGGCGAACGACGTACTTCGGACATTCGCGGAGTCGACCGGCATCCCGGTCGGGGAATCCCAAGCAGGTAAGGGGTCGCTGCACTACGACCACCCGCAGTCCGTCGGCGCGATCGGCTCGACCGGGACCACGGCCGCGAACGCGCTGGCCGAGTCCGCGGACCTGGTGATCGGCGTCGGCACCCGGTACGCCGACTTCACCACGGCGTCGCGCACTGCGTTCCAGAATCCCGACGTACGGTTCGTGAACATCAACGTGGCCAGGTTCGACGGCGGCAAGCACGCCGGGCTGCCGGTGGTGGCCGACGCCCGTGAGGCGCTCGTCGCGCTGAGCACCGAGCTGGGCGGCTGGTCGGTCGACGACGAGTACCGGGCCGAGACGCGGCAGCTCGCGAGTGAGTGGGACGCGATCGTCGAGCGGGCGTACAACCCGCCGGCCGAGGTGACCGGGAAGCTCGCCGACGGCCTGCTCACCCAGGGCGAGGTGCTCGGCTGTGTGAACGAGCTGTCCGACCCGCGCGACGTCGTCGTCTGCGCGGCCGGCTCGATGCCGGGCGACCTGCACAAGCTGTGGCGGACCCGCGACGGCAAGGGCTACCACGTCGAGTACGGCTACTCCTGCATGGGCTACGAGATCGCCGGCGGGATCGGCGTACGCCTCGGTGCTCCGGACCGGGACGTGTTCGTGATGGTCGGCGACGGGTCGTACCTGATGATGTCGACCGAGCTGGTCACCGCCGTCCAGGAGAACGTCAAGGTGATCGTGGTGCTGGTCCAGAACCACGGCTTCGCCTCGATCGGCGCCCTGTCGGAGTCGCTGGGGTCCCAGCGGTTCGGTACGTCGTACCGCTACCGCTCCGGAGACGGCCGGCTGGACGGCGACTACCTGCCGGTCGACCTGGCCGCGAACGCCCGCAGTCTCGGCGTCGAGGTGGTCGAGGTGGACAGCCGCGCCGAGCTGGAGAAGGCGATTGGCCTCGCGAAGGCGGCGGCCGGGCCGATGGTGATCCACGTCCGGACCGATCCGCTGGTCGGTGCGCCGGACAGCGAGTCCTGGTGGGACGTTCCGGTCAGCGAGGTGTCGACGCTCGCGTCGACCTCGACGGCGCGGACGGCCTACGAGGAGTCCAAGGCGGGGCAGCGCCCCTACGTGGCGCCGGTGACGTACACGCGGGAGGTGGACGACTGACGGTGCCACACACTCCACGGGGCTACGCGAATCACGGGCCGGGAACCGTCCGGCTCCTCATGCAGAAGGGTCCTCCACGAAGGGGAAGAGGAAGATGTTCGGATCAAGGAGGCGGTTGCTGACTGCCGTCGTCGCTGTGAGTCTGGTGGTCACGGCGGCAGGGTGCAGCAGCAGCGGGGGGAAGCAGTCCGAGGAGAACGCCGCGAACAACGCGGCGGCAGGCAAGGCGGACACCCCGAAGATCACGGTTGCGATGATCACCCACGCGGCCCAGGGCGACACGTTCTGGGACATCATCCGCAAGGGCGCGAACGCGGCATCGGCGAAGGACAACGTCGACCTGAAGTACTCGTCCGACCCGGACTCGACCAAGCAGGCGAGCCTGATCCAGAGCGCGATCGACAGCAAGGTGAACGGCATCGCGCTGACGCTGTCCGACCCGGCCGCGATCAGCCCGATGGTGAAGAAGGCAACCGACGCGGGGATCCCGGTCGTCGTCTTCAACCAGGGCTTCCAGGCCTGGCAGGAAAGCGGCGCGCTGTCGTACTTCGGATCGAACGAGCAGGAGGCCGGTGAACAGGCCGGCAAGCGGGCGGCGGAGGCCGGCGCCAAGCACATCCTCTGTGTGCCGCAGGCCCAGGGTTCGCTCGCCCTGGAGACCCGCTGCAACGGTGTCGAGAAGGGCTTCACCGGGGCGGGCGGCAAGTACACCAAGCTGTACGTGAACCAGCTCGACATGCCGTCCGTGCAGTCGACGATCACGGCGAAGCTGACCCAGGACAAGACGATCGACTACGTGATCACCCTGGGCGCGCCGATCGCACTCACCGCGATCCAGTCGATCAAGGCGGCCGGCAGCTCGGCCAAGCTGGGGACGTTCGACAGCAACCCGCAGATCATCGACCCGGTGAAGAACGGTCAGGTGCAGTTCGTCATCGACCAGCAGCCGTACCTGCAGGGTTATCTCGCGGTCGACTCACTGTGGTTGTACAAGGCCAACGGCAACGTCATCGGTGGCGGTCTGCCGGTTCCCACGGGTCCCTACTTCGTCGACAAGTCCAACGTCGACGCGTTCGCCAAGTTCGCGTCGGGCGGCACCCGCTAGGTGTGCCTCCGGGCCCTGCCGGCCACGAGCCGGCGGGCCCGGAACCCCGGGAATCGGAGGTATCGGATGAGTAAGACAGTGGCCGCTCCGGCCCCGGCGCCGACGGCGCCGGACGAGCGGGTCAAGCAGAAGTCGCTGATTCAGCGTCTGATGGGACGTCCGGAGGTCGGCGCGCTCGCGGGTGCGATCCTCATCTTCGTCTTCTTCTACATCGTGGCCCCGCCGTTCCGCGGCGCCGGCGCACTGGCGACCGTGCTGTACGTCAGCTCGACCTGGGGGATCCCGGCGGTCGCGGTGGCGCTGCTGATGATCGGCGGCGAGTTCGACCTGTCCGCGGGTGTCGCGGTGATCAGTTCGGCGTTGTTCGCGGCGATGTTCGCGTTCCAGCTCAGCACGAACGTCTGGGTGGCCGTCGTGCTGGCCCTGGTCTTCTCGCTGGCGGTCGGCTTCGCCAACGGCTGGCTGGTGGTGCGGACCGGCATCCCGAGCTTCCTGGTCACGCTCGGGACGTTCTTCATGCTGCGCGGCCTGAACCTCGGTATGACCAAGGTGATCACCGGCAACGTCGCGACCGACGACGTGTCGAACATGGACGGCTTCGCCTCGGCCCGCAAGGTCTTCGCCTCCACGGTGACGGTCGGCGGCGCCGAGCTGAAGGTCACGCTGCTGTGGTGGCTCGTCTTCGTCCTGGTGGCGACCTGGATCCTGCTGCGGACCCGGGTCGGGAACTGGATCTTCGCGGTCGGCGGCTCGGCGGACAGCTCGCGCGCGGTCGGCGTACCGGTCAAGAAGGTGAAGATCGGGCTGTTCATGGCGGTCGGGTTCACCGCCTGGTTCATGGGCATGCACAACCTGTTCGCGTTCAACACCGTGCAGTCCGGCAACGGCGTCGGCAACGAGTTCTACTACATCATCGCGGCGGTCGTCGGCGGCTGTCTGCTGACAGGTGGCTACGGCTCCGCGGTCGGTGCGGCGATCGGTGCGCTGATCTTCGGCATGTCCAACCAGGGCATCACGCTGGCCGGCTGGAACCCGGACTGGTTCTACTTCTTCGTCGGTGTCCTGCTGCTCGGCGCGATCCTGCTCAACACCTACATCCGTCGACGTGCGGAGGCTTCACGATGACCGCGACAGTGAAGGACGCGCCGACCAAGGCGCCCCTGGTCCGGCTGACCGGCTGCGACAAGAACTACGGCAACATCATCGCGCTCGGCGGCGTCTCGCTGGAGGTGGACGCGGGTGAGGTGACCTGCGTGCTCGGTGACAACGGGGCGGGTAAGTCGACGCTGATCAAGATCATCGCCGGCCTGCACCGGCCCAGCCATGGCACCTACGAGGTCGAGGGGGAGCCGGTCACGTTCGGCTCGCCGCGCGAGGCCCTGGAGCGCGGGATCGCCACCGTGTACCAGGACCTGGCCGTGGTCCCGCTGATGCCGGTCTGGCGGAACTTCTTCCTCGGCAACGAGGTACGGCGCAAGTTCGGGCCGGTCAGCCGGCTGGACATCGACTTCATGCGCAAGACCACCAAGAAGGAACTGCTCGACATGGGCATCGACCTGCGCGACGTCGACCAGCCGATCGGCCAGCTGTCCGGTGGTGAGCGGCAGTGTGTCGCGATCTCCCGGGCGGTGTACTTCGGTGCGAAGGTGCTGATCCTGGACGAGCCGACCGCGGCGCTCGGCGTCAAGCAGTCCGGCGTCGTGTTGAAGTACATCATCCAGGCCCGCGAACGCGGCCTCGGTGTCATCTTCATCACCCACAACCCGCACCACGCCTACCCGGTCGGCGACCGCTTCCTGCTGCTGAAGCGCGGCCGGGTCCTCGGGTACTACGCGAAGGACGAGATCACCCGCGAGGAGCTGACCGCGCTGATGGCCGGCGGCTCGGAGCTCGAGGAGCTGCACCACGAGCTCCAGCGCGGTGGGGCAGCGGCCGCCGAGGTGGCCCAGGAACTGCAGGCCGAGGTGCAGGAGCTCGGCATCACCGAAACGACCGCATCCGGAAGGACCACTGATTCATGACGACGATCGACCCCGCCGGCGGCCCTCGTCTGCACCTGGGCAGCTGCCCGGACTCCTGGGGGGTCTGGTTCGCGGACGACCCGCGGCAGACACCGTGGCAGCGGTTCCTGGACGAGCTGTCCGGTGTCGGCTACCAGTGGATCGAGCTCGGCCCGTACGGGTACCTGCCGACCGATCCCGCGCGGCTCACCGACGAGCTCGGCCGGCGTGGTCTCCGGGTCTCCGGCCAGGCCGTCGGCGCACCGCTGCACGACAGCAGTCAGTGGGAGTCGACGCTGGCCGAGGCCCGGCGGGTGGCGGAGCTCGTCACCGCGGTCGGCGGGAAGTTCATGGTGATCCTGCCGGGCGCGTACCGGGACGAGAAGACCGGTGCGTCGAAGGCGGTCCGCGAGCTCGACGCCGAGGGCTGGAACACCTTGATCCGAAACAACGACGAGCTCGGCCGGATCATCGGTGCGGAGTATGGCCTCACCGTGGCGTTCCACCCGCACGCGGACTCCCACGTGGAGACGCAGGCCCAGGTGGAGCGATTCCTGCACGACACCGATCCGCGCTATGTCTCGCTCTGCCTCGACACCGGGCACTTCGCCTACCGGCACGGTGACAACGTCGGGATCATCGAGAAGTACCCCGAACGGCTGGGGTTCGTGCACATCAAGGGCGTCGACCCCGAAGTGCTGAAGGTGGTCGACGCCGAGGATCTGTCCTTCGGTGAGGCGGTCAAACGCGGCGTGATGGCAGAGCCGCCGAACGCCGAGCCGAAGGTCGAGCCGATCGCCGAGGCACTGCGGGCGCTCGACCGGGACGAGGTCTTCGTGATCGTCGAGCAGGACCTGTACCCGTGCGAGTTCGACGTACCCGAGCCGATCGCACGGCGGACGTACGACTATCTGCGCAGCGTGGGAATCGGAGGTGACCAGTGATGACGGTCCGGGTCGGAGTGATCGGCGTCGGCATGATCGGGCAGGACCACATCCGGCGGCTCACCCACGTGCTGTCCGGTGCGCAGGTGGTCGCGGTGACCGATGTGGACCCGGCGCGGGCGCAGCAGATCGCGGACGGGCTGCCCGGCTGCGCGGTGCACGCGACCGGTCAGGAGCTGATCAAGGACGAGACGGTCGACGCCGTGATGGTGACGTCCTGGGGGCCGACGCACGAGGAGTACGTGCTGGCGTCGATCGAGGCCGGGAAGCCGGTGTTCTGCGAGAAACCGCTGGCCACCACGCAGGAGGCCTGCCGGCGGATCGTCGACGCCGAGGTGGCGAGCGGCCGGCGGCTGGTGATGGTGGGCTTCATGCGCCGCTACGACGCGGCGTACCAGGCGGTGAAGGCGGCCGTCGACGACGGGTCGATCGGTGCTCCGCTGCTGATGCACTGCGCGCACCGCAACCCGTCGGTCCCGCCGTACGGCTTCACCACCGAGATGATCATCACCGACTCCGCGATCCACGAGATCGACCTGGTCCGGTGGATGTTCGACGAGGACATCGCGGCGGCCACGGTGCTGAAACCCCGGCGGAACAGCAACGCGGCCGACGACCTGCACGATCCGCTGATGCTGCTGCTCGAGATGGCCAGCGGAGTCCTGGTGGACGTCGAGCTGTCGCTGAACATCCGCTTCGGGTACGACATCCGCGGCGAGGTCGTCGGTGAGCTCGGTACGGCGGCACTCGCGGAGACCTCCGGCGCGGTCGTCAAGAACGACGGCCGGTACGCCGGACGTGTGCCGGCGGACTGGCGGGAGCGGTTCATCCGCGCGTACGACATCGAGCTGCAGGACTGGGTCGACGCGGTCGCCTCCGGTGGGTTCACCGGTCCGAGCGCGTGGGACGGTCACCTCGCGGCGGTGGTGTCGGACACCTGCCTGGAGGCCTTGCGGACCGGTCAGCGAGTCGAAGTCGCCTCGCACGAACGGCCCGACTTCTACACGAAGGGCTGACCCATGAAACTTGCCCTCGACCCGTACATGTTCCGCGGTACGCCGTTGCTCGAGCTGCCGCGCCTGGTCGCCGACCTCGGCTACGAGTGGATCGAGCTGTCGCCGCGGGACGACTTCATCCCGTTCTTCAACCACCCCAGGGTGAACGACTCGACCGTCGCCGCCTTCAAGAAGGAGCTGGCCGCGGCCGGTGTCGGTGTCTCGTCCGTACTGCCGCTGTTCAAGTGGTCCGGCCCGGACGAGGACGACCGGCAGGCCGCGGTGCGGTACTGGAAGCGTGCCATCGAGATCACCGCCGCGCTCGGCGTCGACACGATGAACTCGGAGTTCAACGGCCGGCCGGAGCTCGCGGCCCGCAGCGAGGCGCAGTTCTGGCGCTCGCTGGAGGAACTGCTGCCGGTGTTCGAGCGCGACGGCATCAAGCTCGCGCTGGAGCCGCACCCGGACGACTTCGAGGAGGACGGGAAGGCCGCGGTCGACCTGATCCGCGGCATCAACAGCCCGTTGGTGACCTTCCTGTACTGCGCGCCGCACACCTTCCACATGGGGAACGACGCCAAGGGGATCATCGACTACGCCGGCGACCTGCTGACGAACATCCACGTCGCCGACTCGTTCGACCACACCGGCTCGTCGGGCCTGCGCTACATCGTCAACCCGCCCGGCTCGACCGTCCGGGTGCATCAGCACCTGGACATCGGCCAGGGCGAGGTCGACTTCGACGAACTGTTCGCCTGCCTGGCCGCGGCGGGTTTCAATGGCACCGTGACGACCTGTGTCTTCGCGTGGGAGGAACGAGCCCGCGAGTCGAGCACGTTCATGCGGGACAAGATCACCGAACTGATGACGAAGCAAGGGATGCAGCTGTGAGTACCGAGCGAATCACCCATCTGGTCGCCGGCACCCCGTGGGCCGGGGTCTCGGAGCGGACCAGCAAGGTCTACAACCCGGCCACGGGCGCGGTCACCGGCGAGCTCGACCTCGCCTCGGCGGCCACCGTCGACGAGGTGGTCAAGGTCGCCCACGAGGCGTCGAGGAGTTGGGCGCAGACGTCGCTGACCAAGCGCGCGCAGGTCCTGTTCGCCTACCGGGAGCTGGTGAACCGGGACAAGGAGCGGATCGCCGCGATCATCACCTCCGAGCACGGAAAGGTGCTGTCCGACGCGCTCGGCGAGGTGACCCGCGGCCTCGAGGTGATCGAGTTCGCCTGCGGCATCCCGCACCTGCTCAAGGGCGGCTTCAGCGAGGGCGTCTCGACGAAGGTGGACGTGTACTCGATCCGCCAGCCGCTCGGCGTCTGCGCGGTGATCTCGCCGTTCAACTTCCCGGCCATGGTGCCGATGTGGTTCGTCCCGATCGCGGTTGCCTGTGGCAACAGTGTGGTGATCAAGCCGTCCGAGAAGGACCCGTCGGCGGCGAACGCGATGGCCGGGCTCTGGAAAGAGGCCGGCCTGCCGGACGGCGTCGTCAACGTCGTGCACGGCGACAAGGAGGCGGTCGACCGGCTGCTCGAGCACCCGGACATCAAGTCGGTCTCGTTCGTCGGCTCGACCCCGATCGCTCGCTATGTCTACGAGAACGGCACCAAGAACGGCAAGCGCGTGCAGGCCCTCGGCGGTGCGAAGAACCACATGATCGTGCTGCCCGACGCTGACCTGGACCTCGCCGCGGACGCCGCGGTGAACGCCGGCTTCGGCTCGGCGGGTGAGCGTTGCATGGCGATCTCCGCGCTGGTCGCGGTCGAGCCGATCGCCGACGAGCTGATCGGCAAGATCAAGGACCGGATGGCCAAGCTCAAGACCGGCGACGGTACGCGCGGGTGCGACATGGGCCCCCTGGTCACCGGTGCGCACCGGGACAAGGTCTCCGGGTACGTCTCCGCCGGTGTCGAGGAGGGCGCCGAGCTCGTCGTCGACGGCCGCGAGGGTGACTTCGACGGCGGGGCCGAAGGGTTCTGGCTCGGTCCGACGCTGTTCGACAAGGTCACGCCGGAGATGTCGATCTACACCGACGAGATCTTCGGCCCGGTCCTGTCGGTCCTGCGGGAGCCGTCGTACGACGCGGCGCTCGACCTGGTGAACTCAAACCCGTACGGCAATGGCACGGCGATCTTCACCAACGACGGTGGCGCGGCCCGGCGGTTCCAGAACGAGGTCGAGGTCGGGATGGTCGGCATCAACGTGCCGATTCCGGTCCCGATGGCGTACTACTCGTTCGGCGGCTGGAAGAACTCGCTGTTCGGCGACACCCACGCGCACGGCATGGAGGGCGTCCACTTCTTCACCCGCGGCAAGGTCGTCACGTCGCGCTGGCTGGACCCCTCGCACGGCGGGCTCAACCTCGGCTTCCCGACCCACGACTGAAAGGGACTGCTTGGGTGTAGCGTCGAAGGCAACCCCCGGGGCATCAGGAGTACCGCGGCGTACGAAGGGCCGGTCGGCCCGTCCGAACCCAGCGAACATCAGCACCGGGAGTGCGTCATGGCGAAGAACAAAGGCGGACGCGAAGTCCGCAAACCCAAGCAACCCAAACAGCCGAAGGCCAACCCGGCCGACAGCGGGACCATCCCGCCCACCAAGCAGGCGCGGAAATAGCCGCACGTCGCGAACTCCCCGGCCGGGCCGAGGGCTGAGCTCCCCGGCCCCGGTCGGGGAGCCACTCGCCGGCTCGGAGACCGACGGCGTGGGCCGACCCACACCGCCGGCATCGGAACCGGCATACGCCGTGGCGGGCTTGCACCTACACGTCAGCTGGTTAGCCCGGAGGGGCGGTGCTGCCTCGGATGACGAGGTGGGGGGTGAGAACGAACTCCTCGGCGGTGGTGCGGCCGTTCTCCAGACGGTCGGCTGCCGCCTCGACCGCGTGCTTGGCCAGCTGGGTGGCGTCCTGATCGACCGAGGTCAGGTCGATGTGCGCCAGCCGGGCCAGGGTGCTGTTGTCGTACCCGACGAGCGAGACGTCGTCCGGCACCCGGACGCCGGCGCGCGTGAACGCGTCCTGCAGTCCGACGGCGCACATGTCGTTGGACGCGACCACGGCGCTCGGCAGTTGTCCGGTGCGCCGCGGGCCGCCCGCGGGCGAGCCGGCGGTCGAGTCGAGCAGCGCGCGACCGGCCTGCGCGCCGGCGAGTTCGTCGTGGCCGCCTGGGACGATCCGTAGCGAGTCCGCCAGGCCGTGCCGGCGCATCGCCGTCCGATAGCCACGCCGCCGCAGGGACGCGATCGGTCCCTTGCCGCCGTCGATGAAAGTGATGTCGCGGTGGCCGAGCTCCACCAGATGTTCGACCGCCTGTGCCACGCCGAGGTCGTCCGCGGCCCGGACCACGTCGATGTCGGTGCCTGTGTGCTTACCGATCGCGACGACCGGCAGATCGTGCTGGGGGATCGGTCCGGTCGGGCCGAGCAGAACGAGGGCCTCACAGCGGAAGTCGAGCAGCGTCTCGACCGCGCGTCGCTCGTCCCGATGCGCGGTGACGGTGCTGAGCACCAACTCGTAGCCACGGCCCGCGCTGGCATGGTGGAGGTCCTCGACCAGCTCGGCGTGGAACGGGTTCCGGATGTCGAGCAGGACGCCGAGCAGCCGCGTACGGCGGCGCGCCAGCAGGCTCGCGGTCCGGTCGGGACGGTAGCCGAGCCGGTCGGCAGCTTCACGCACCCGGCGCCGGGTGCCCTCGCTGGGTCCCGGCCGGTCGCTGAGCGCCAATGACACCGAGGACGGCGACATCCCGATCGCGGCTGCGACGTCCTCGAGCCGCGGACGTCTGCTCGTCGTACCTCGATCGCGCACGGAATCTCCCGGTTTCGAGCCCTTGACAGTGGTTTGTCAGGACAATCATAGTACAAGAGTCTTAAAGCGCTTGAAGTTCAACTATTGCAGGGAATCCGAGGAGTAGCCATGTCATCTTCGAGCATCGGAGTGGCGGTGATCGGTGCGGGGATGGCCGGTCGCGCCCACCTGGCCGGATACCGGTCCGCGACCGCGATCCATGGTGCCGGGCTGCCCGAGGTGCGGTTCGTCGCCGTCGGTGACGTGAACGCCGCGGTCGCCAAGGAGTCCGCCGACCGGTTCGGGTACCAGCGGGCCGAGACCAGTTGGCAGGCGATCGCCGACGCACCCGACATCGACGTGGTCAGCGTGGTGGTCGCCAACCCGCTGCACCGCGAGATCGTCGAGGGTTTGCTCGCCGCGGGCAAGCACGTGCTGTGTGAGAAGCCGCTGGCGCCGAGTGTCGAGGACGCGGCCGCGATGGTGGCCGCGGCCCGGGCTTCGGGCCGGCAGACGGCGACCGGGTTCACGTTCCGCCGGTCGCCGGCGATCAACGCGATCCGTGCGCAGCTCGAGTCCGGGACGATCGGCCGGCCGGTGCACCTGGACGGGCACTACTGGTGCGACTACGGCTGTGACCCGTTGGGGCCGATGAGCTGGCGGTACCAGGGTGGTCCGGGATCAGGCGCGCTCGCCGACATCGGTGCGCACCTGGTCGATCTGGCCGAGTTCCTGTGCGGACCGATCGAGTCGGTGAGTGGCGCGGTGCTGGCGACGTACATCACCGAGCGGCACCTGCCGGTGGGTGCGGTGGTCGGGCACGCGCTGGCGGAGATCAGCGAGGAGACCGAGCCGGTGGAGAACGAGGACCTGGTCAGCTTCACCGCGCGGTTCGCGTCCGGTGCCACCGCGACGTTGTCGGCCTCGCGGACGGCGTACGGACATCCGAACGGGCTCGGGTTCGAGGTCTTCGCCGAGCAGGGCGCGGCCACGTTCGACCTCGCCCGGGCGTCAGAGTTCGGCTTCGTCGACGGCACTGCGCCGCACGCCACCAGCGGGTACCGCCAGGTGCTGGTCGGACCGGAGCACCCCTACATCACCGGCGGTCTGCCGATGGACTTCCCCGGTGTCGGCCACGGGCAGAACGACCTGTTCGCCTTCCAGGCCAGGGCTTTCCTCGGCCAGGTGGCCGGCGTCGACGGTCTGCTGCCCTGCCCGACCTTCGAGGACGGTCTGCGCAACCTGCGGCTGCTCGGCGCAGTCGTCTCCTCGGCCCAATCCGGCGGCGCTGCCGTCACCATCGACTGACCTGGAAGGACCATCACCATGAAGCTCGGTGCCTACACCGCTTGCCTGCACGACGTACCCCTCGCCGACGCGCTGAAGACGCTGAGCGGTCTCGGCCTGGACAGTGCGGAGATCAACTCGGGCGGTTTCCTGCCCGCGCCGCACCTGCCGATCGACGACATCCGCGCCAGCCAGGACGCGCGCGATGAGTATCTGGCCCAGTTCGACGCCGCCGGGATCGCGCTCACCGCGCTGAACTGCAACGGCAACCCACTGCACCCCGATCCCGAGGTACGGCGCAAGCACGGGCAGGACGTCATCGACGCGATCGAGCTGGCCGCCTTGCTCGGCGTCAAGCGGGTCGTCACGATGTCCGGCCTGCCGGAGGCGCACGCCGGTGGTACGGCGCCGTCGTGGACGGTCCTGCCCTGGGTCAGCGTGTACCTGGACGCCCGCGACTACCAGTGGAACGAGGTGGCGATCCCGTACTGGAAGGACATCCAGGCCCGCGCCGCCGACGCCGACGTGAAGATCGCCATCGAGATGCACCCGCACAACCTGGTCTACAACCCGGCCACGATGGTGCGGCTGGCCGAGGAGATCAACGCCACCCACGTCGGTGCGGAGATGGACCCGAGCCACCTGTTCTGGCAGGGCATCGACCCGGTCGCGGCGCTGGACAGCCTCGGCGGGCTCGTCTACAACGCGGCCGCGAAGGACACCCGGATCAACGAGGCCGCCAAGATCAACGGCGTACTCGACGACCGGTTCGGGCGGGTGCTGCCCACCGATCCCGGTGCAATCGGTCTAGGTGGCAAGGACACGTTGAGCCGGTGGCCGGAGAACTCGTCCTGGGACTTCGTCGCCGTCGGCCGCGGCCACGACGTGGCGTTCTGGACCGACTTCCTGGCCGCGATCAAGCGGATCGACCCGGACATGGCCGTCAACATCGAGCACGAGGACCAGGAGCTCGGCCAACTGGAGGGCATCGAGTACGCCGCCAAGACGCTCCTCACAGCCGCCGCTTCCGTCTGACCGCGCCGTGGGGTAGCTTCTGGAGGGCGTTGTGAGGACGCGTCGAGACTCGCCGGAAGGCTGGAAGCCACCTCACGGTTCCTTGGTCGAGCGCGGTGGGTAACGCTCTCTTGTGGCCTGTGCGAGTCCGGGTGCGAGAGGACGCGTTGTGAGACTGCTGCCGGATCGACCGAGTATCGAGTACCTGCGCAAAGAGGCCAAGGATCTGCTGGGCGTACTGCGCGAATCCAATCCCGACGCGTCGTTGGCGGACGCGCAGCGGGCCTTGGCTGCCGAGTATGGCGAGCGCGATTGGCCGGCGCTGAAGGCTGAGGTCGAGCGGCGGGCCGCGGAGACGCCGACTGCTCCTGATGGGCTGGCTGAGGAGCTGGCCGGTGTGTTCGGGTTGGGCTCGCTGAGCGAGCCGGCGAGGCCGGTTTCGTTCACGCCGATGGGGCGGTGCTGGGCGGGTACGACGTACGGGACGCTGCATGCGCTGGCCATCCCGAGCGAGACGCCGATCAACCCGTACGTGATCTGGCGCCGTCCCGAGGCCGATTGGTATCTGCTGCGCGACAGAGCTCGTGCGGCCGGCAAACCGTGGGCCGAGCAGCTCGACGCGTTGCTTCCGGCTCTCCTCGATCTGCACGGGATCGAAGCAGACATCGCGTCTGCCAAGCTCATCCTCTGCAACCAGAACTGCATCCCGTCGCACGTCCGGCTAGGCCGTCACGGCGAGCTCGTCGTGATGGAGTGGGACTTCGCCGGGTCGCTCACCGCCGAACTGGAAGTCGGCATCGCGCTGACGCACTGGACCATGCGGCCGTCGATCAACCCGAAGGCGGTTGCGGCGTTCCGCGAAGGCTATCTCGACGTCGCGGAGTGGCCGAAGCTCGACCTGAGCTCGTTCGGCGTCGCCGTGACCGCTTGGCTCAACTGGACCTACAACGCGATCTGCGAGGCGATCGATCCGGATGATCCGAACGATCCGGAGCGCGCCGGGTTCCTCGAGCGGGAGGCCGTCGGCCTTCTCGACCGGCCGATGACACGTGCTGGCCTCGAGCAACTACTCGTCGTCTGACTCGCCCGAGAGTACGGACGCCAGCGCGGTGGCGGCCGGCTCCGTGAGGTGACCGTGCAGGAGCTCGATCCGGTGGACGAGCCGCGGCGTGGTGACAGGTACGGCGGCGGGGCCGGCAGAGGCGGCTGACTGGGGGAGGACGGCCAAGCCGTGGCCGGCGGCAACCAGGGTCAGCAGGCTGTGGAGGTCGGTGCCGGTGTAGGTGAGGGCGGGACGGAAGGCGTCGGACCCGGCCGCGGTGCGCAGGGTGGACAGCGGCGCGGCGAGGTCGGGCGCGTCGATCCAGCGGGCGTTGGCCAGGTCGTGAAGGGCGAGGCCGCGGCGGCGGGCCAGCGGGTGGTCTTTCGGGAGCGCCAGTACCAGCGGCTCGTGGGCGACGGCCGTGGTGCGGAGCGATCCGGCGTCGGACAAGCGGAGTGGATCACTGGGGGCCGCGATGCCGTCGACCAGGCCGAGGTCGAACTCGCCGGCCGCGACGCCTTCGGTGACCGCCGCGCGGCCGCAGACCGTCAGCGCGACCTCGGTTCCTGGCCGGGAGCGACGCACCTCGCGCAACGCGATGGCCAGGTGGCCCGCGGCCAAGGGGGAGGCGGCGATGGTGAGCGCGCCGGGTGGGTCGGCGATGGTACGGCGGACGTCGGCCCGGGCGGCGTCCAAGCGGAGAAGGATGGGACCGGCGTGTTCGAGGAGGCGCTCGCCGGACGGGGTCGGGACCACGGGTCGGCGGTGGAGAAGCGGCGTACCGAGGTCGTGTTCGAGGGCGGCGATGTGTTGGGAGACGGCCGACTGGGTGTAGCCGAGGCGGGCCGCGGCGGCGGAGAACGAACCGCACTCGGCGACCGCGACGAAAGTCCGCAGCAGGTGAGGATCCACGTCGATCAGCATCGCTTATCGACTGTGCAGAGATCATCGTTGGCACTGATGATGGTCGAGCGCACAGGATGAGTGCCATGAACGCATACTCCGGACGCATCGCCCTGGTCGCTGACCGCTCGCCGCACGTTCGCTCGCACACCCGGGTGCCCGGTCTGCTCGACCGGCTACGGGATCGCGACCAGCTCGATCTCGACGTGTACTGGGTGCCGACCGGCGAGGCAGACGAGGCACTGAAGGAGTTCGACGGGATCTGGCTGCTGCCCGGGAGCCCGTACCAGGACGAGGACGGCGCGCTGACCGCGGTTCGGATCGCGCGGGAGAACGGGATCCCGTTCCTCGGTACCTGCGCCGGCTTCCAGCACGCGATGCTCGAATTCGCCCGTACCGTGTGTGGCGCGGCCGGCGTGCAGCACGGTGAGAACAATCCGAAGTCCGACGACCTGCTCATCGTCCCGCTCGCGTGCTCACTGGTAGATCACGAGGCGCCGATCCAGGTGACCCCGGGGACCCGCGCCGCCGAGTTGCTCGGCGTCGAGCGGACCGTGGAGCGGTACCACTGCTCCTACGGCCTGGACAGCGGCCGGATGGATCTGCTCCGCGAGCACGGCATGGTCTTCAGCGGGTACGACGACGCCGGCGACCCCCGCATCGCGGAACTCCCCGACCACCCGTTCTACCTGGCCACCCTCTTCCAGCCGGAACTAGCCGGCGACGGCACCCGCCCCCACGCCCTGATCCAAGCCTTCGCCCGCGCAGCCAGTCAGTAAGGGCGGTGAGCAATGCTTGGGCGTGTGAGTGTTCGAGTGTGGTGCCTACGGCACGGCGAGTCGGAGAACGTCATCAAGCGGATGGCCGGCGCAGTGCCGAGTGAGCCCATGACCGAACGCGGCCATGAGCAAGCCCTGATCGCAGCCAGGAGCCTCGCGGGTGAGTCGATCAGCGGGGTCTACTCGAGCACCGCCGTACGCGCTCGACAGACCGCACAGCCGTTCGCCGTCGCGTCCGGCGTCGAGGTCCAGGCCGTGCCGGAGCTGGTGGAGGGTGGCGTCGGCAGGCACGAAGGAAGCAGTGATCCGGTCGTCCGCGGGCGTGCCGCTGAGGTGCTGCGCTCCTGGATCGTCGAGCGCGACCTCGGTCAGCGGGTCGCGGACGGCGAAAGCGGCCACGAGGTCCTGAAGCGCATGGCGGCAGCCTTTCAGCAGATCACCGAACGGCACACGGACGAGACCGTGCTGGTAGTCGGACATGTCGCCAGCCTCACCCTCGCGCTCGATCAGCTCTGCGACCTCGGCGCGACCGTGTGGGGAGCACCGCTACCCCACGCGGAGCCCTTTCTCGTCGAGTGGGACGGCTACAGCTGGCGCTGCCCGGCGTGGCCCGCCTAGATCTCGGAGACCGGTCGGGGCTGGAGGCCGGCGGCCTGGTAACAGGCGTCGATGAGCTCCATCGTCGCCAGCGCGTCCTGGGCGTCGGTGAGTACCGGGGCGCGGTTGCGGACCGCCGCTGTGAAGGCCTCTAGTTGGTAGGTGTAGGAGGTTCGGGTGCCCAGGTGTTCGACCCAGGTGTCCTCTTTGGTGGTGACTATGACGCGGTCGTCGTTGTGGGGGAGGACGAAGAAGGGGGCGAAGGCTTCGCCTCGGGTGCCGACGACCTTCAGGCTGAACTCGACGTTCTCGGCGGCCATGCTCGTGCGGACGGCACCGCTCGCACCGCTGGGGAACTCGAGGTCCGCGTTCAGCCACTCGTCGACGCCTGGCAGTCGCTTGCGTTCGCCGGCGCGGGCGCTGATGAGCTTCGGTGCACCACCGGCGTACGGCGCGAACATCCGCTGCGCGTGGATGGCGTAGCAGCCGACGTCCATGACGGCGCCGCCGGCGAGCGGTAGCGACCAGCGCGGGTCCTGGTCCGGCGGCGGAGGCATCACCATGGTGGCCTCGACGTGCTGCAGGTCGCCGAGCTCGCCCTTGGCCAGCAGCTCCTGCAGGCGGCGCATCACCGGGTGGTACGCGTAGTGGAAGGCCTCCATGAAGACCACGCCGCGTTCGAGGGCGGCGTCGCGCACCTGCACTGCCTCAGTGGCGTTGCTGGCCGACGGCTTCTCGGTCAGCACATGCTTGCCCGCGGCAATGGCGCGCAGGTTCCACGGCCCGTGCAGGCCGTTGGCCAGCGGGTTGTAGATCGCCTCGACCTCGGGATCGTCCAGCACGTCCTGGTACGACGCGTGCACCCGTTCGACCTGGTGTTCCGCCGCGAATGCCTCGGCTCGGCCGGAGTCCCGGGCCGCCACCGCGACCAGCCGGGCGCCGGTCGTCCTGGCCGGGGCCACGATCGCCCGGTCGGCGATCCGGGCAGCCCCGAGAATCCCGATACGCAGCGGTTCCATGCCTTCTCCTTCGATGGTCGGCCGTACGGGCGGCGTCCGGCGGGGTCCTCGATTGGCGCGCAGGTAAGGGTAGCCCTACTCCGACCTGGCGAACGTGCCATCCTGCCTGACGATCACCCCGCCCGAACACCACCTGCCCGAGATCCGGACCGGGTTCACCCAACGTTCACGTCCTTGCCGTGGGCACTCACTGAGTGTGGCGGCGGGTGGCGTGGTCGGTGAGGGCCTCCCGCAACCGGTCGGCGGGCCAGGCTTCGGCGAACGCCGTACGGACAAGGTCGGCCTGGGACTGCGGTGCGAGGCCGCCGATGGGCTGGTCGCGGTCGAGGTTGGTGGGGAAGGCGTACCCCTCGGCCGTGGCCGCGATGACGTTGTCGACAATCGCACGATCCGACAAGCGGAGCAGGACGGGGTAGACGGCGTCGATCATCCTGGCCCGGTCGACGCTCTCCATCGCACGGCCGAAGGCGGACGAGATCTGCAGCAGGTTGGCCATCCGCTTGATCTCGGCCGAGTGGTTGCTGCCGGCCGCATGGAACAGCGCCGGGTTGAAGAACACCGCGTCGCCCTTCTCCAACGGCAGCTGCACATGGTTCTCCACGAAGTACGACGAGTACTCGGGCCGCCGGTACGCCAGATACCCGAGCTCGTACTTCTGCGAGTGCGGCAGGTACAGCGTCGGCCCCGACTCCACCGGCATGTCACAGTGCGCGACCGCCCCCTGCAACGTCAGTACGGGCGACAACCGGTGCACGTGAGCCGGGTACTGCGCCGCCACGTCGTCGGACTGGAATCCGAGGTGGTAGTCGCGATGGACCGTCTGCCCGTCGCCACCCGGGTTCACCACGTTCACCTGCGACGTGACCTGGTACGCCGGACCTAGCCAAGCGGACGCGACGAGCGCGAGCAGGTCGTTGCCGTAGTACGCCGCGAACACCTCGGGCGCACCGACCGCCAGCTTCTCGAGGGCGTTCCAGACTCGGTCGTTCGCACCCGGCTTGGCGAAGTGGTCGCCGGCCGCGGTACCGGATCGGCGCTGCTCGTCGATCAGCCAGTTGAACTCGGTCGTCGTCGCATCGACCACCTCGTTGCCGAAGGCCCCCTTCAGGACGACGATCCCGGGCCCGTCGGCGAACGCGGTGACGAACTCGGCCTGCACGGCCCGGGGATCCGCGCTCCGCAGCCGCGCAGCGTCGTACACGGGCACCTGCTGCTCGATCCGCTCGGCGTGCGGGTAGTCCGCGGGGTCGGTCTGCTGCTTGAGCACGGTCAGCAGGTCCTCGAGCCGGACGTCGGACGTTGTCAACCACATGGGGGTGGCTCCTCTCTGCCTAGTTGTTCTAGCGTGGGGGTTTCCTGGTGGGTTTGGAATCCCCTGAATCCACCAAAAACCCGTCATTCCAGACAAGGCAGGGGCGATGGCACGCGAGCACAGGGTCCGCGACATCGCGGTCCAGGCCGGGCTGAGCGAGACGACCGTGGACCGGGTGCTGAACGACCGCGCCGGCGTGAGTGCCCGCGCCCGCCGTCAGGTCGACCAGGCGGTGCACGACCTGGACCGGCAGGCGACCCAGATCCGGCTCGGCGGGCGCACGCTGGTGATCGACCTGGTCATGCAGGCCCCCAGCCGCTTCTCCCAAGCGGTCCGCACCGCCCTCGAGGCGGCCCTGCCCGGTCTGCGTCCGGCAGTGATCAGAGCTCGGTTCGACCTGAGCGAGACCGCCTCCGCCGCCGACGTCACCGCGACCCTGGACAAGCTGCGCAAGCGCGGCTCGCAGGGCGTCATCCTCAAAGCGCCGGACGGACCCGAGGTGATCGAGGCCGTCGACCGCCTGGTCGCCGCCGGCATCCCCGTCGTCACTCTCGTCACCGATCTGCCCACCAGCCGGCGCCTCGCGTACGTCGGGATCGACAACCGCTCCGCCGGCGCGACCGCGGCGTACTTCCTCACGCAATGGCTGGGCACCGAGCCCGGCAACGTGCTCGTCACGCTGAGCCGTGGTTCGTTCCGGGGTGAGGAGGAACGTGAGATGGGCTTCCGGTCCACGCTGCGCCGGCTGTCACCGGACCGGTCGGTTGTCGAGCTGGCCGAGACGGACGGGCTCGACACGACCATGCACGGGCAAGCCTTGGCCGCACTGACCGCGGACCCGGCCATCAACGCGGTCTACTCCATCGGTGGCGGCAACAGTGCCATCGTTCAAGCATTCACTGATCTCAACCGCACGTACCGCTGCTTCGTCGCCCACGACCTCGACGCCGACAACGTCGCGCTACTCCGCTCCGGCGCCCTGTCCGTCGTCCTGCACCACGACCTCCCGACCGATCTCCACCACGCTTGCCAGCACGTCCTGCAGGCTCACCAGTTGCTCCCAGCGGTCCGTACGACGCCCAGCAACCTGCACCCGATCACGCCGTACAACCTGCCCGGATGACCTGACCGCGCTCGACGGTCCGCTGCTGCAACTCCGCCCCATCCACCTCCTGTACGTCGATCTGCGAGCGAAGCGACTGCACTGCGGCGACAGCGGCCGACTCGGCGAGCACACAGAAGACAGGCTCCATCCGGGTGGCCGCATAGCCGACGTGCGTCGCGGACAGACACACAGGTACGAGCAGGTTGCCGCAGTCTTCCTGCTTCGGCGTGATCGCCCGGTAGGGAACGGGATACGGCCGACCGGTGCCAAGGTGCCCGCCGATGAACATGTCGCCCTCGGTCGCGACCCCCAGCTGCCCCGACGCGTTCCGATGCGGGATCCGCCGTACCGGATAGATGTCCACACCGAACAGTGCGAGGCCGATGCTGTCGGTCGGGTCGGTCTGGTTGATCACGTCCGCATGCGTGATTGTGTAGCGGCCCTCCAGTCGCCGTGACACCCGCACGTACAGCTGCGGCGGCCAGCCGTCGGTGTCCGGGAAGACGCTCGCATCCAGCCCGTATGCCGCCGTCTCGGCACGGAACTCCGCAGGTACGGCGGGGTCGGTGGAGAGGAAGTGGTGGAGTCCGCGCAGATAGTCGAGGTGATGGCGCCAGATCCGCGAGCGATCGTCCCAGTCGCCGTCCTGGTACTCGCGGCTCACTCCGAGCGGAGCGTTGGTCACCAGAGACGCACGCTGGTAGTTGTACTCGCCAGAGTTGAGCCAGCCGGGGAAGATGCCCCGGAGACCCTCGAGGTCGAGGTGTTCGACGTACCGCCGGACCAGCTCGTAGTCATCTGGTGAGTAGTCGTCGGGGGCCGTGAGCTCAGCACGGCGCTCCGCGTCGGTGGTCACGTAGAAGCGGTAGTTGTAAGCCTGGGTGTAGTCATCGGCCGCACCGACCGGCAGACCGTGGTCTCGCTCGACCAGTGGGAGCAGTCCGCTGGTGCTGTCACCGGGTACGACGTACGGGTCGATCGGCGTCCAGTTCGTGACCGGGCAGACGCCGGCGACCTCTTCACCGAAGGCGTCGCGTGACTCGCGTCCGGTGCGGTAGGGGACACCGGCCTTCGCCATCAGGTCGCCCTCGTAGGACGCGTCGATGAAGACTCTCGCTCGCACCTCACCGTCGGGCACCGATTCCGCGGCCGGTAGCGGGACGCCCCATTGGTCCGGCGACGACGTCTCCAGGTGAAGGTCGGTGATGCGGTTGCCCTCTCGGGTCACCGAGCGAACGCGGCGCTCGAAGATCACCTCGATGCCGGCTTTGGCGATCCAGTCGTGAAAGGCGCGCATGACGTCGTACGGGTTGTCCCCGAAGCCGAAGACCACGTCGCGCGTGAGGCCGCCGACGGCTGCGGGGACAGGGCAGTCCTGCGCCGGCTTGATCCCCGCACTCAGCATCCCGCCGAGCCAGCGACCGGGCTCGATGAGGATCACGGACGCACCCTCCTGGTGTGCCGTCATCGCGGCGACGCAGCCCGCGGGCGTTCCTCCGTAGACACAGATATCGATCACTCATGCACTCTAAGAAGAGCGCAAGTACCAGCAGTATGGCGGATTTGAGCATGCACATGTACTTTCTTGCCGTGCTCACGCTCGACGGCTACCTGCTCGCGCCGCGCCGGACGCAGTTCAGCCTCAGCTTCGACACCTACGACAACTGGTGCCTGCTGCTGCCGCGGACCGGCTCGTTCACCTTCGAGGTCGGCGACGTCCGCGGGGTGGCGAGGTTCGGCGACATCGTCGTCTGCCCGCCGGGTGGCACGCTGCACCGCCGGATGACGTCGCCGACCTCGTTCTTCCATGCGCGCTTCAGCACCGACCTGGTGCCGCCCGCCGGATGCAGCCGGGTGCAGGATCTCGCACGCCTCCGCACCAATCTCTCCATGCTCGACAGTCACAGCGAGCCGGTGGTCGCTCATGTCGTCACCGATCTCATCCTGATGATGCAGCGCCAGGGTGTCCGCAGGGATCAGGTGGTGCGGAGTGCGACGACGTTCATCCTCGACCACTTCACCTCGCCGGACTTCTCCTTCGGCGAACTGGCGGCAGCGCTGGGGATCAGCCCCTCTCAACTCACGCGGCGATTCCACGCTGTTCACGGCGTCACACCGGTCGCCTACCTCAGAGGCGTCCGACTGCAGAAGGCCCGCGAGCTGCTGACCGAGACCGACGAGACGCTGCAGGCGATCGCCGTACGCAGCGGATACCGCAGCGCCTTCTACCTCAGCCGCGTCTTCACCAACCACACCGGCCAGTCGCCATCGGCGTACCGGCGATCCAGTCGGGTCTAGATAGGCCTGGTGGTCGCACGCACCAGCAGGTCCGGGTCGGTGATGATCTCCTGCGCCGGATCGCGGTCCTCGCAGATCGCGAGCCCGAGTGCAGCCGACGCGAGCCGATCGGCGTTCTGTGCGATGGTCGTCAGCTGGATGTGATCCAAGCGCGACGGCGTCGAGTCGTCGTACCCGATGATCGAAAGCTCCGGAGATCTCCGCGCATGCAGGAGACCGATCCCACAGGCGTCGTTGAAGGCAGCGACGGCGGTGACCTCGGGTGGCAACTCGCGCGCGGCGGCGGCGCCCGCGGCCTCGGTCAGGCCGCCGGGGATCACGAGTGGTTCGAGATGGGCGCGGCGCATCGTCTGGGTGTACGCCGTACGACGTTCGGCCGCGCCGGGAGCCCGCGCGCCGTCGACATGAGCGATCCGGGTGTGGCCGAGCGACAACAGGTGCTCCACCGCCAGACGTGAGCCGGCAGCGTCATCCGTGCGTACGACGTGAACGCCTGCGGCCCGTACTTTACGCGCGACGACAACCGTCGGCTGAGCCTCGGCCAGAGCGGCCAACGCAGCCCGCGGTGAGGTAGGACCAAGCAGCACGAGCGACTCGCAGCGGTAGTCCAGCAGGGACTGGACCGCGACCGCCTCACCTCGAGAGCCGGTGACCGCACTCAACGTGAGGTCGTAGCCGAGTGTTTCGGCCGCCGGGTAGAGCGCCTCGACCAGATCGCCGTGGAAGGGATAGCGAACGTCGAACGCCACGCCGATCAGCCGCGTGCGCTGACGTCCGAGCAGCCGGGCCCGACGATCCGGGCGGTACCCGAGGTCGTCGCCGGCCGCGAACACGCGGGCCCGGGTCTCGTCGCTCGCCCCCGGTACGCCGCGATAGACGATCGAGACCAGCGCACGGGACACCCCGGCGCGGGCGGCGACGTCCTCCATCGTCGGTCGGTGGTTCATCTCGGCGATTCTCCCAGGGTCTTGACCAGGGCCATCAAAGCAGTGTTCGCTAGCGATGACTAGAGCGCTCTAGTCCTTGCTGGTGAAGGGGTGGCGGATGCGCACAGACCACGGACTGCCGCTGGTGCGGCTCGGGCTGATCGGAGCCGGCCGGATCGGCACCATGCACGCGGGTAACATCGCGCGGCACGTGCCCGGCGCCGAGCTGGCCGCGGTCGCCGATGTCAGGCCGGAGGCGGCGGAGAAGCTCGCGGCGCGGTACGGCACCGAGGCCCAGGACGTGGACGGGTTGCTGAAGGACGTCGACGGCGTGGTGATCACCTCGATCGCGGCCGCCCACCTGGACCTGATCCAGCGCGCGGCCGCCGCGGGCAAGCCGGTCTGGTGTGAGAAGCCTGCCTCCTTGACGCTCGAGGAGATCGACCAGGCGATCGCCGCGACCGACGCCGCCGGGGTCGCCTTCCAGGTCGGCTTCAAC
Organism: Kribbella sp. NPDC026596; assembly: GCF_040638415.1. Taxonomy (NCBI): domain Bacteria; kingdom Bacillati; phylum Actinomycetota; class Actinomycetes; order Propionibacteriales; family Kribbellaceae; genus Kribbella; species Kribbella sp. NPDC026596. The sequence goes on from NZ_JBEZYF010000070.1 coordinate 27,756, forward strand.
CGGCGGTTCGCCAAGGACTTCGCCGCGGCGCGCCGGACCGTCGAGGACGGCGGGATCGGTACGCCGCAGTTGATGCGGTCGATCACCCGGGACCCCGGTCCGGCGACTTTGCGGGCCGGCATCCCGCCGTGGACGATCTTCCGCGAGACGCTCATCCACGACTTCGACACGCTGCTCTGGCTGAACCCTGGTGCCCGGCCGGTCGAGGTCTTCACGAAGGCGGATGCGCTGGTCGCCCCGGAGTACAAGAACGACGGCCTGCTCGATACCGCGGTCGTGCTGATCACGTTCGACAACGGCGCGATCGCGACCGCGGAAGCGAACTTCTCGGCGCTGTACGGCTATGACGTCCGTGGTGAGGTGTTCGGCAGCAAGGGCATGGTCGTCACCGGCGGCCTGCCGAGCAGTCCGCTGGTCCACTACGACGCGAACGGCCTGCGTCAGCAGACCTTCCGCAGTGACGAGGAGATGTTCCGCGACGCCTACGTGCAGGAGCTCGCCGACTTCGCCGAGGTCGTCCGGGCGAACGCGGCCCCGCCGGTCACCGGTGCCGATGCCCGCAATGCGTTGCGGGTCGCGCTGGCGGCGATCGCGTCGTACGAGGAGAACCGTCCGGTGCGGATCGAGGAGCTCGGATGAGGCTGGCCGTCTGCGCCGAGATGGTGTTCACCGATCTGCCCTTCGCCGAGCGGGTGGAGCGGATCCACGCGGCCGGGTTCGACGTCGAGATCTGGAACTGGACCACCAAGGACCTTGCCGAGCTGAAGAAGACCGGTGCGGTGTTCTCGTCGATGACCGGGTACGTCGGTGGATCGCTGACCCACGAGCAGGATCGGCTGCTGGAGACCGCGGAGCAGTCCGTCCACGTCGCCCTCGAGCTCGGGTGTCCACGGCTCAACCTGCACGGCACGGAGCTCGACGATCGCGGGCTGCCCGTCGTACCGGCGTACGAGGTGACCGGGCGGATGTGGCTGACGGCCGCGCGCACGCTGGAGAAGCTGGCGAAGCTCGGCGAGCGGTACGGCGTGATGTTCGTGCTGGAGAACCTCAATGCCGAAGTCGACCATCCCGGCGTGCCGTTCGGGAAGGCGGCCGACACGCTCGCGCTGGTCGAGGCTGTCGATCACCCGCAGCTGAAGCTGATGCTGGACCTGTACCACGCGCAGATCGGCGAGGGGAACCTGATCGAGCTGCTCGGCAAGGCGTTCCCGTATCTCGGCGAGATCCAGGTGGCCGACGTACCGGGCCGGTGTGAGCCGGGGACCGGTGAGATCAACTACCCCGCGGTCGCGGCTGCCCTGCGTGAGCTGGGATATGACGGCACGGTCGGGCTGGAAGCGTTCGCCGCCACGGACAGTGAGCTGGCCCTGCGTCGTTTCCGCGCGGCGTTCACCAACGAAGGGCTCTGATCAAATCAGGGTAGTGGGTCGACGGAATCGGCCCGAGGCCGCAAGATGTGCGCATGAGCACCGTCCAGGTCCGAGTCGATCGGAACAGCCGTACGCCGTTGCACGTGCAGTTGGCGCAGCAGCTCGAAGCGGCGATCCAGGGCGGTGAGTTGCCGGTCGGATCCCGGTTGAGCAACGAGGTCGACCTCGCGGAGGCCTACGGGTTGAGCCGGCCGACGGTGCGGCAGGCGATCGCGCGACTGGTCGACCAGGGACTGCTGGTGCGCAAGCGCGGCGTCGGCACGCAGGTCGTGGGGAACTCAGGGCAGGTACGACGTTCCCTCGAGCTCACCAGCCTGTACGACGACCTGGCCGCGGCGCACCGCAAGCCGGAGACCGAAGTACTGCGTTTCGGCATCACTCCGGCAACCGCGGAGGTCGCTGCCGCGTTGCAGTGTGAGCAGGGCGACCGAGTGCTTCGGCTGGAGCGCCTGCGGCGGGCAGACGGCGAGCCGCTGGCTCTGATGCGGAACTGGCTCCCGGCGGACCTCCTGGAGACGGACCCGGCCACGCTGGCCGAGCGTGGGCTCTACCAGTTGCTGCGCGCCGAGGGTGTCCGTCTGAAGGTGGCGCACCAGACGATCTCGGCCATCCCCGCCTCACTCGAGCACGCTCGCCTGCTGTCGGAGGAGCCGGGCTCACCACTCCTGGCCACGACCCGGATCACGTACGACGACCACGGTCAGCCGGTCGAGTACGGCTCCCACCTCTACCGGGCGAGCCGCTATTCCTTCGAGCACACGCTCGTCCATCGCTGAATCTGCAACAAGCTGCAATTTCGTGGCCTCGCCGTGAACTGGCGGATACGCTCGGTGAGCCTTTCGCATGTCACGGTTGTCCACAGGGCGCCGGAGGCGAGTGGCGCCGGGTGCCCCATGGTTGAAAGGATGGTCGCGCATGGTGACCGCGTGGTCGCCAGACGGGACACACACGGGGAGACCGATGACAGCCGACAGACTTGCCGCGCGCCGGTCGTCGGGCTGGGACGGTGCGGTCGAGTTGATCGACGCGCAGGTGCGCGATGTGGTCCGCCGGGAGGGCATCGACCCGCTCCGTGACCCGGCCGCGGTGAACGTGATCGTCGCCACCGTCGTCCGGGAGTACGACGAGCGCAGCCTGACCGGCGTGGTCCCGCCGATCGGTGACCTGGAGGCGGTCAGCCGCGAGGTGCACGACCGGGTCGCCGGCTTCGGCCCGCTGCAGCGGTATCTGGACGACCCGGCGGTCGAAGAGATTTGGATCAACGAGCCGAGCCGAGTCTTCATCGCCCGGGACGGCCGGCACGAGCTGACCACGACCGTGCTGACCGAGGAAGAGGTCAGCGATCTGGTCGAGCGGATGCTGAAGACGACCGGCCGGCGGATCGACGTGTCCCAGCCCTTCACCGACGCGCGGCTGCCGGACGGGAGCCGGGTGCACATCGTTCTCGGCGGCATCACCCAGCGGTACGCGGCGATCAACATCCGCAAGTTCACCGTGCGCGCGACCCGGCTGACCGATCTGGTCGCGCTCGGTTCGCTGACGCCGCACGCGGGCGCGGTGCTGGAGGCAGCGGTCGCGGTCGGGCTGAACATCCTGGTCTCCGGCGGCACGCAGGCGGGCAAGACCACGATGCTGAACGCGCTGGCCGGTTCGATCCCGGGCAGCGAGCGGGTGATCAGCTGCGAGGAGGTCTTCGAGATCAAGCTGCCGATCCCCGACTGGGTGTCGATGCAGACGCGGCAGGCGGGTCTCGAGGGCACCGGCGAGGTGCGGTTGCGCGACCTGGTCAAAGAGTCGCTGCGGATGCGTCCGTCGCGGGTGATCGTCGGTGAGGTGCGCGGCGAGGAGTGCCTGGATCTGCTGCTGGCGTTGAACAGCGGGCTGCCGGGCATGTGCACCATCCATGCGAATTCGGCGCGTGAAGCGCTGACCAAGATGTGCACGCTGCCGCTGCTCGCCGGGGAGAACATCGGCAGCCGGTTCGTGCTGCCGACGGTGGCCGGGTGTGTGGATCTCGTCATCCACCTCGGGATCGGGCCGGACGGGCAGCGGCGGGTGCGGGAGATCGTCGGGGTCAGCGGGCGGATCGAGGAGCAGACGATCGAGACCGAGACGATCTTCGGCACGGTCGACGGGCTGCTGCGCCGGGCCGAGGGGCACCTGCCGCATCCCGAGCGGTTCCTGCAGTCCGGATACAACCTGGCCGGGCTGCTCACCGAGCTGCCGCGAGGAGTGGGCTGATGGGGCTGCTGCTCGGGCTGTTCTTCGGGATCGGGTTGCTGCTGATCATCGCGACGTTCGTGGCGCCGGCCGAGACCGGGCCCGCTGCGGATGGCCGGTTGATCGCCCGAAGCCGCGAGCTTCTGGCGAGTGCCGGGGTTGAAGGCGTGACGCCTGGTGCTTTCATCGGCGCCTGCGTGATCACCGGGCTCGTCGGGTTCGTGGCGATGTTCCTGGTGTCGGGCGCGTGGCCGGTGGGCGTGGTGTTCGGCCTGATGGCCGGCGGGTTGCCGATCGCGGTGCTGCGGAGCCGGGCGCGGAAGCGGCTCGCCGAGTTCCGGGAGCTGTGGCCGGACGTGGTGGACAACATCGCGTCGGCGGTCCGGGCCGGGCTGTCGCTGTCCGAGGCGCTCGCGCAGGTGGGCGAGCGCGGGCCGCTGTCGTTGCGGGAGCCGTTCCGCCGGTTCGGCGCGGACTACGCGTCGACGGGCCGGTTCGCGGAGTCGCTGGATCGGTTGAAGGCGCGGCTCGCGGATCCTGTTGGCGATCGCGTGGTCGAGGCGTTGCGGATCGCCCGCGAGGTCGGTGGTGGTGACCTCGGCCGGTTGCTGCGCTCGTTGTCGACGTTCCTGCGCGACGACGCCCGGACCAGGTCCGAGCTCGAGTCGCGGCAGTCGTGGTCGGTCAACGGTGCCCGCGTCGCGGTGGCCGCGCCCTGGCTGGTGCTGGCGTTGCTGTCCTTCCAGGGCGATGTGATCCAGCGCTACAACTCGCCGATGGGCGCGCTGATCATCGGTGCGGGCGCTGTCGTCTGCGTGATCGCGTACCGGTTGATGCTGCGCATCGGACGACTGCCCGAGCCCGAGCGGGTGCTGCGATGAGCCCGGTGTTGATGGGAGGTCTGGTCGGTGCGGTCTTCGGTGCCGGCCTGCTCGTCGTCGTACGGCGCTTGCCGTTCCTGCGGAAGCCGACTGCGGACGAGCGCATCTCGCCGTACCTGCGCGATCTCGGTGGGCCCGAGGTGTTCGTCGGCGTGGTGGACTCGAGCTCACCGTTCTACGCGATCCTGCGGTTGTTCGGGCCGTCGTTGCGGGCGGGTGCCCGGCGGCTGGAGCGACTGCTCGGTGGAGCGGCCTCGATCCGGCGGCGGTTGGCGCGGGCGGGGCTGGAGCGGACGATCGAGGAGTTCAGGATCGAGCAGCTGCTGTGGGGGACCGTTGCCTTCGGCGCCGGTCTGTTCGCGTCGGCGGTAGCGCTGTCGCTCGGCAAGGGCAATCCGTTCGGGATGCTGGTGGTCTGTGCTCTGCTCGGCGTCCTCGGAGTGCTTGCCCGGGACACCTATCTGACCTCGCAGGTCCGGCGCCGCGAGCGCCGGTTGCTCGTCGAGCTGCCGACCGTGGCCGAGTTGCTGGCGTTGTCGGTGGCGGCCGGTGAAGGTCCGGCAGCGGCCCTCGACCGGGTGGCGCGGTCCTGCCGGGGCGAGTTGGCCGACGAACTGAAACGTGTCCTGGGTGAGACCAGGGCGGGGGAGACACTGATCCGCGCGCTGGACGCGCTCGCGGACCGCACGGGGTTGCTGGCGCTGTCGCGATTCGCGGACGGGCTGGCGGTGGCGCTGGAACGCGGCACCCCGCTGGCCGACGTGCTGCGGGCGCAGGCCGGCGACATCCGTGAGGCCGGGCGGCGCGAGCTGATCGAGTCCGGCGCGCGCCGTGAGGTAGCCATGATGGTCCCGGTGATCTTTCTGGTTCTGCCGGTGACCATCGCCTTCGCCTTCTATCCGGGCGCTGTCGGAATCCGGCTGATCGCCGGATGAACTGAGGAGAGGTCATGTCCCTGCTACTGACGAGAGTGTTCCTGGCGTTGCTGCTGAAGCCGCGCCCGGCGCGGCGGGAACGCGGCGATGTGCCCGGCTGGGTGCTCATCACCGTGATGACCGCCGGCCTGGTCGTCGCGATCTGGCAACTGGCCGGCACCCAGCTCAAGCAGATGCTCCAAGACGCCCTGGACTCCGTCGGCAGCAAGTGATGCTCCTGGGACCCCGGCCGCGGAGGGAGCGTGGTTCGGCGGTCGTCGACTTCGTGCTGGTGTCGACGCTCGTCGTGCCGTTGTTTCTGGGGATTCTGCAGGTGGGCATGTATCTGTACGTGCGCAACACGGTGACGGCGGCGGCGTCGGAGGGTGCGCACTATGCGGCCGTACTGAACCGGATGCCCGGCGACGGTGCGGCGCGGACGCGTGAGCTGGTGAGCGGTGTGGTTCGCGACCAGTTGATCGACTCGGTGTCGGCCGAGGCGACCGACGTCGACGGGCAGCCTGGGGTGGAGGTCGTCGTCAAGGCGCACATGCCACCGCTCGGTCTGTGGGGGCCGGGCATCGACTTCAGCGTCGAAGGACACGCCATCAAGGAGACCGGCGAATGAGTCCGCGCGACGCCTGGTGGCTCTTCCGCCGGCGGGATGAGCGCGGGAGTGCGGTGGTGGAGTTCTCCTGGCTGGCGATCCTGCTGATGGTCCCGTTGGTGTACGTGATGCTCGCGGTGTTCGACGTACAGCGGGCCTCGTACGGCGCGACCGCGGCGACCCGGGCAGCTGGGCGGGCGTTCATCATCGTGCCGGCCGGGTTGTCGGAGGACGACGCCCGGACGCGGGCGTTCGAGGCGGCACGGCTGGCGATGAAGGATCAGGGGATGGAGTTGAGCCCTGACCAGCTCACGATCACCTGCAGCCCCGCCTGCCTCGAGCCCGGCTCGACCGTGACGGTCACCCTCGACACCGAAGTACGCCTGCCGCTGATCCCGGACGCCCTCGGCGGCGAACCCCCGGCGATCCACGTCAGCGCCTCCCACACCGAGCCGTACGGCGACTACCGCGAAGCCAAAGGCAACGGATGAGGCGCCGCGACGAGCAAGGTCAGATGACCGTCCTGATCATCGGGTTCACGGCGATCATCTTGCTGATGATCGTGGTGGTGACCGACATCTCCAAGGTGTTCCTGGTACGCCGCGATCTGGACGCGACCGCGGACGGCGCCGTACTGGCCGCGGCGAACGGCCTGGCGGCGATCTACGCGCAGCCCGCGGCGGACGGAAACGCGGAGCTCGATCCGGACGAGGCGCGCCGACTGACCGCGGCGTACCTGGACCAAGTTGCCGCCAGCAACAGATTCGACGGCCTCGACTGGTCCGCCGACGTCGCCGGTACGACAGTCACCGTACGCCTCACTTCATCCGTCGACCTCCCCTTCAAGCCCCCAGGCTGGCAAGGCTCCGCCGACATCGCCTCAGAGGCCGCGGCCGTCGTACCGATCAGGTGAAGAGGCCTGGGTGGTCGGTCAGCCAGGTGGTGAAGGTGCGGGGTGAGTGGGCGGTGAGGAGTTCGACGCCGGGCTCGATGGGCTGGGAGACGCCGACGCGGGAGGCCCAGTAGGCGAGCAGCGTCTCGCGCTGGCCGGCGTCGCGCATCTGGAGCTCGGCCCGGGCCTGGTCGGCAGTGAGATCGACGGCCTCGATCGGTACGCCGGTGACCTGGGTGACGAGCTCGATCTGGTGGCGCCGGGTCATGGACGCCGGGCCGGTCAGGGGATAACCGCGACCGTCGTGGCCGTTGCCCGGACCGTCGAGGAGCACGCGGAGCGCGGCGTCGGCGATGTCCTGCTCGTGGATCGGGGCCTCCTCGGCGTCGAGGTACGGGAGCCGGATCTGCCCGGTCGCGCGGACCTGGTGGGCCCAGAACATCGCGTTGCTCATGAAGGCGCCGGGCTGCAGCCGGGTGGTCGCGTAGGACCCGCCGGCGATCACGTGCTCGGTCTTCGCATGCGGGTCCTCGGGACCTCCGAGCGCGGACAGCGACGAGAGCAGCACCACTTGCTTGACCCCGGCCGCGTCGGCCGCCGCGACGAATGCGAGTGCTAAGGACGGGTCGGAGTACAGGAAGACCTGGCTGACGCCGTCCAAGGCGGGTGCCGGGTCGGCTGCGTCGTACCCGGCGACGGTGATGCCAGGAGCGGCGGGTACGGCGGATGGCTCGCGAGAGGCCACACGGACGTTGTGGCCGGCGGCAGCCAGGCCGGTGGTGACGGCGCGGGCGATCTTGCCGCGGGCGCCGGTGACGAGGATCGTCATTGGATATGCTCCAAAAGTGTAGTGACTACAAGATTGGATGAAGTAAAGCAGGATGCCCTACGCTCTGTCCAATGGAGAAGAGCGGGCGCCGGGAGCGGAAGAAGCGGCAGACGCGGCAGGCGATCTCGGACGTCGCGACGACGCTGTTCATCGAGCGCGGGTTCGACGCGGTGACCGTGGCGGAGGTCGCGCGCGCCGCGGACGTCGCCGTACAGACGGTCTTCAACCACTTCCCGGCCAAGGAGGATCTGTTCTTCGACGAGCAGGGCTGGTGGCGCGGCCCGGCGCGGGCCATCCGGGAGGCACCGGCGGACGCGGATCCGGTGGATGTGCTGGAGGCGAGCTACCTGGCCGGGATCCGGGAACGGCTGGAGGTCGGGCACCTGGCGACCTGGAAGCAGTTCGTCCGGACGATCGAAGGCAGTGCCGCGCTGCAGGCCCGCCGGCGGCTGAACGCGGCCGAGATGGAGACGCTCCTCACCGCCGCGCTCGACGAGCGGCACCCCGGCCGGCTCCGGAACCGTCTGATCGCGGCCCAGTTCGCGGCGGCGATGAAGGTGCTCGAGGACGAGCTGATCCGGCTGCTGCCCGATGAGTCGACTGCTGTCGAACTGCCCCAAGTGCAGCAGAACTTCGAACGGTCAGTCTCCGAGGTGTTCGCCGTACTAAGGCATGGTTTAGCGACAACTACCGCCTAGCGGGTACGCTGCTTGGTTGTGGCTGGACTGGATTTTGACGCGGAGCTCAAGCAGCTCGACGCGACGCTGACCTCGATCGAGAAGGTGCTCGATCTCGACGCTCTGCGCCGCGAGATCGCCGACCTCGGTGAGCAGGTCGCCGCGCCGGACCTGTGGGACGACCAGGCGAACGCGCAGAAGGTGACGTCGCGGCTGTCCAGCCTGCAGTCCGACCTGGAGCGGGTGACCGCGCTGCGCAGTCGCGTCGACGACCTGGGGGTCCTGGTCGAGCTCAGTCGCGAGGAGAACGACGCGGACAGCCTGGCCGAGGCGGAGAAGGAGCTCGGCTCGCTGGGCAAGTCGATCCAGTCCCTCGAGGTCCGCACGCTGCTCTCGGGTGAGTACGACGAGCGCGAGGCGCTGGTCACGATCCGTTCCGGCGCGGGCGGTGTGGATGCGGCCGACTTCGCCGAGATGCTGCAGCGGATGTACCTGCGCTGGGCTGAGCGGCACGGCTACCCCACCGAGGTCTACGACACGTCGTACGCCGAAGAGGCCGGCCTGAAGTCGACCACCTTCGGGGTCAAGGCGCCGTACGCGTACGGCACGCTGAGTGTGGAGTCGGGCACGCACCGCCTGGTCCGGATCTCGCCTTTCGACAACCAGGGTCGCCGGCAGACCTCGTTCGCCGCGGTCGAGGTGGTTCCGGTGCTCGAGCAGACCGACGAGATCGACGTACCCGAGGAGGAACTGCGGATCGACGTGTACCGCTCGTCCGGCCCGGGTGGTCAGAGCGTCAACACGACCGACTCCGCGGTCCGGATCACGCACATCCCGACCGGCACCGTGGTCTCCTGCCAGAACGAGAAGTCCCAGCTGCAGAACAAGGCCTCCGCGATGGTCATCCTGAAGGCCAAGCTGCTGGCGCTGAAGAAGGCCGAGGAGCGGGCCCAGATCGACGCGCTGCGCGGTGACGTGCAGGGTTCGTGGGGCGACCAGATGCGGTCGTACGTCCTGCACCCGTACCAGATGGTGAAGGACCTGCGCACGCAGTACGAGTCCGGTAACACATCCGGCGTCTTCGACGGCGAGATCGACGAGTTCATCGAGGCCGGCATCCGCTGGCGCCGCACCGGCCAGACGGTTGCTGAGCAGAACTGATCTGCGCGCGGACTGCGGCAGTTGCTTCGGCCTCTGCTGCGTCGCGCTGACGTTCGCGAAGTCGGCGGACTTCGCTCTGGACAAGCCCGCGGGTGAGGCCTGCCCGAATCTCAGCCAGGACTTCCGTTGCACGATTCACAGCAAGCTGCGTACGGCGGGCTTCCAGGGGTGCACGGTCTACGACTGCTTCGGTGCCGGTCAGGAGATCTCACGCCGGGCCGGCCAGACTTGGCGGGAGCAGCCGGGACAGGAGATGTTCGCGGCGCTACCGATCCTGCGTCAGCTGCACGAGCTGCTCTGGTATCTCACGGAAGCCCTTGAATACAAGGCGTTCGACGCGGAGGTGCGGGCGGCCATCGAGCGAGTCGAGGGTGTCAGTCGTACGGCGGACCTCACGACGATCGACGTGATGGCGGAGCGGGCCGCGGTGAACGAGCTGCTGCTGAAGACCAGTCAGCTGGTCCGTGGCAAGCAGAGCAAGAAGAAGGAGCGCCGCGGCGCCGACCTGATCGGCGCCCGTCTCCGCGGCGCCGACCTCGCGAAGGCCAACCTGCGTGGTGCCTACCTGATCGCCGCGGACCTCCGCTATGCCGATCTCCGCCAGGCGGACCTGATCGGGGCGGACCTCCGCGACGCGGACCTGCGCGGCGCTGACCTGACCGGCGCTCTCTTCCTCACGCAATCCCAGGTCAACGCCGCCAGAGGCGACCAAGCCACCAAACTCCCGCAGGCAGTCAGCCGCCCGCCGCACTGGTGAGCACCGCTCAGGCGCGTGAGCGCAGTTGGTGCGTGATCGGAGTCATCAGCAGCGACACTGCGGTGATGGCCAGCGCTACCGCGGCGAGTGCCTTGCCCTGGCCCCACGACGTGCCAGCCAGTGCGAGGTACGCCGTACCGACCGTGGCCGTGCCCAGTGCGAGACAGGTCTGCTGGCTGGTGAGCAGGATGCCGCTACCCAGGCCGGCCTGGGTCGGCGGGACCTGACTGAGCACAACGCCGATCAGCGGCACCATGACCAGGCCGGAACCGAAGCCGGCGATCAGCATCGGTACGGCGAGCCTCCACGGGTCCACGTCCGGCCACAGGGTGAGGGCGACGACCGCGAGTACGGCGTACCCGACGGCCTGGATGATCCACCCGCGCAGGATCAGGCCGGCGCCGTACCGCACCTGCAGGCGGGGGCCGTAGATCGAGGTGATCAGGAACCCGACCGCCATCGGTAGCAGGCTCAGACCGCCTTCCAGTGGGGACATGTGCGCCTCACCCTGGGTGGCGAGCGCGAACACGAACATGAAGCCGCCGAACGTGGTGAAGAACGCCACCGCGAGCAGTAGACCGATCCGCATCGCCTTCAGCCGCAGCACGGTCGGTGGGATCAGCGGTGACTGGCCGGACCGCTCAGACCGGTGCTGGTGTACGCCGAGCACCGATACGGCCGGGATGGTTGCGGCGAGGCACAGCCAGGTCCACAGCGGCCAGCCGAGTGGTCGGCCCTCGGTGAGAGGCAGGAGCAGGAGCACCAGGGTCACTGCGAGCAGTGCGGCGCCGACGAGGTCCACGCGCTGTGCCTTGTCGGCTTTGGTCTCCGGCAGCAGCCGGATCGCGGCTGCGACAGCGAGGATGCCGACCGGGACGTTGACGAGGAACACTGCCCGCCAGCCGAGGTCGAAGACGTTGGCCTCGACCAGTACGCCGCCCAGGATCTGACCGAGTGCGGCCGCGGCGCCTCCGGCCACACCGAACATGGCCATCGCGCGGGCGCGGTGTTCGCCGGTGAGCAGGCTGGAGATCGAGGCGAGGACCTGTGGGGTCATCGCGGCGGCTGCTGCACCTTGGGCGACACGGGCCGCCAGGAGTACGCCGATGGTCGGTGCGATGGCGCAGATCAGCGACATCACGGTGAAGCCGATCAGGCCGATCAGGAACAGGCGCTTGCGGCCGAGGCCGTCGCCGAGCCGGCCGCCGACCACGAGCAGCGTCGCGTTGGCGATGCCGTAGCTGCCGACGACGAGCTGGAGCTCGCCGGAGCTGGCGTGCAGGTCGGATCCGATCGCGGGGAGCGCGACGTTGATGATGAAGAAGGAGAGCATCGGCAGGAAGGCGCCGAAGAGCAGGGTGGTCAGAGCCACCGGCCCCAGCGGCGACGCGACGGCAGGCGGCGGGGCGGCGGGGATGTCACGGGCGGTGGCAGCTTGGAGCTGGTCTGTCATGCCCCCACCCTGCGCTCACTCGCAGCCTGGTGGTGAGAGTCTACTTATCCTGGTATTCACACCACCTGGAACCAGGCTGCAGTTCCCCGCATGATGGAACCATGACCACCCTCCCACCCCCCACCGACACTCCCACCCGCGACGCCACGCGCCGCGTGGTTGGAGAGGCGGAGCGTCCTGCCCTGCCGATCCGGGACGGTGTGGGTAAGGGGGAGCGGCGGCGGGAGTTGGGGGTGTTTTTGCGGAGCCGGCGGGAGCGGATTCAGCCGGAGGAGGTTGGGTTCGCGCCGGGTGGGCGGCGGCGGACGCCTGGGCTGCGGCGGGAGGAGGTGGCGTTGCTCGCGGGCGTGGGCGTCACTTGGTACACGTGGTTGGAGCAGGGTCGCGACATCAACGTGTCGGCGCAGGTGCTGGAGTCCGTGGCCAACACGCTGCGGCTCGACAAGCTGGAGCGCGACCACCTCTACACACTGGCCGGTCTCCCACTCGGCCCTGCCCGTGGCGAGTGCACGGTGCTGCCCGCGTCCATCCAGAAGATGCTCGACACGGTCTCGCCGTACCCAGCGCTCGTACTCAACGCCCGCTACGACATCCTCGCGTTCAACGACGCGTACTGTGACGTCATCCTCGACCTGCGCGTCATCCCGGTCGAGGAGCGCAACATCCTCTGGCTGACCTTCGTGTCGAAACAGTGGCGGTGCAGTTTCACGGAGGCGGAGTCGATGAAGCACCATATGGTCGCCGCGTACCGGGCCGCGCTGGCCGATCATCTGGGCGAGCCAGTGTGGCAGGACCTGACCCAGCGGCTGCTGGCCAGTTCGGCGCTGTTCTCGGAGTTGTGGGAGCGGTACGACGTTGCCGCGCCGAGCACCCGGATCAAGGTGCTGGACAACGCGAAGGCCGGCATCCTGCGGATCGAGCCGGCGATCATGTGGCTGACCCGCGCCGGCCAACTCCGCGCCAACATCTACACCGCCGCCGACGAGGAAACCGAAACCAAACTCCGCACACTCGTCGGCTCCAGCTGAAAGGCCGGACGAAGGGCCGGCTGAGGGGCGGTCAGCCGGCCCGGAGTCCGGCCGCCGGGCGGACCGGCCGGCCGTACCCCGGCCGCCGGGCAGGGCGGCCGGGGTACTGCGTCGGGGCGGGGGCGAGAGGATGGTTAGGAAGGTTTCCTAATAGTTCAGTGAACCTAGTGGTCACTCCGGAGTGTTGTCAACCGGTCGCGCAAGGTGATCACATTCGATCATGCGGTGTCGCGGTCGGGCCAGGCTGTCTTCAATGTCTGCAGGGTGACCGAGATCGCCGGACGGCGGGAGGTCGTCGTCCGCCAGACGGCGTACAGGCGGCGGCTCGGGGCGGGCTGGAGCGGGATCACGACCACGCCGTCGGGGAGTGTGCCGCGGCCGAGCCGCGGGAGCAGGCCGATACCGATGCCGCGGGCAAGCATGGCCAGTTGGGTCTGGTACTCCGCGACCGAGTAGGCGACGTTCGGTTCGACGCCGGCGCGGCGCATCGTCCGGATCAGCCACTCGTAGCAGACCGAACCGGCCGGCTGGCAGATCCAGCGCTCGCCGACCAGGTCCTCGGCGCGGACGAACTCCTTGCCGGCCAGGCGATGCGTCGCCGGGACCAGCACATCCGCCGGATCCGACCCGAGCTTTACGCGGGACAGTCCCTCCGGCAGGCTGAGCGGCGCGTTGTGCCAGTCGTGCACGACCGCCACGTGCACCTCACCACGGTTGACCGCGGCAACGGCCTCGAACGGGTCGGTCTCGACGAGACGGACATCGAGGCCCGGATTGTCGTCCATCAACCGCCCCAAGGCATGCGGCAACAATCCTCGGGCCGCGGTCGGGAACGCGGCGATGGTCAGCGTCCCGATCGCCTGTCCCCGTTGCTCTTCCAGCGTCAGCTCGGCGTCCTCGACCAGCTCGAGAATCTGCGTCGCGGTCGCTGCCAGCTGCCGGGCCGCGTCGGTCAGCACGATCCCGCGTCCCTGGCGCTCGACCAGCGTCGTGCGCGTCTCCCGCTCGAGCTTGGCCAGCTGCTGCGACACCGCCGACGGTGTGTACCCGAGCACCTCGGCGGCGCGATTGACCGAGCCGTACTGCGCGACGGCCTGCAGAGCGCGGAGCCGGCCGAGATCCATCATGTAGCACTCCTACATCGAAGGCAGTAGAAATCAGTGCTGGTCCTTAAGTGTAGTCCCGCCGAGACTGGACGGCATGAAACCCCGTGACCTGCTGCTCGCGCTCGCCGTCGTCCTCGTCTGGGGCGTGAACTTCGTCGTCATCGAGGTCGGGCTGGAGGACTTCCCGCCGTTGCTGTTCTCGGCGTTGCGGTTCTTCTTCGCCGCCGTGCCCGCGATCTTCCTGCTCGGCAAGCCGCGGGTCGCCTGGCGGTACGTGATCGGCGTCGGCCTCGCGCTCGGTGTCGCGAAGTTCGGCCTGCTGTTCATCGCGATGAAGGGCGGCGTCCCGGCGGGTCTGGCGTCGCTGGTGCTGCAGAGTCAGGTGATCTTCACGGTCGTGTTCGCGATCGTCGTACTGCGCGAACGGCCGCGGCGGGCGCAGGTGGCCGGCATCGTGATCGCCTGCGTCGGAATGCTCCTGATCATGCTCGACCACGGACTCTCCGCGCCGCTCGGCGGGCTCGTCCTGGTGATCGCGGCCGGCGCCTGCTGGGGCGTCTCCAACACGATCACCCGGCATGCGAAGCCGCAGGACACGTTGCGCTTCATGATCTGGGTCAGCGCGGTGGCCGTCGTACCGCTGACGCTCTTGTCCCTGCTCACCGAAGGACCGCGGGAGGATCTGGACGCGCTGCGCGGGATCCAGCTCACCGGCATCGGCGCGATCGGATACCTCGCGTTCGTCGCCACCCTGTTCGGCTTCGGCACGTGGGGTTATCTGCTGCGCCAGTACGACGCCAGCACGGTGGCGCCGTTCTCCCTCTTAGTCCCGATCGTGGCGATGGCCACCGCCTGGCTGGTCCGCGGCGAGGCGGTCGGACTCCAGCAGGCGATCGCGGCGGCCCTGGTGATCGGCGGCATGGCCTGCACCGTGATCCGGCGGCGTCCGCAGCGCCCGGTGGAGTCCGGGGAACGGATCCTCAGCGAGTCGGCGGCCTGAGCCATGAGAAGGTTGGCGGCATGGTGCTCGAAGTCGCGTTGTTCGATGTGATCGCCGGCCAGGAGGACGCCTTTGCGACCGCCTATCTGGAAGCCCGCAAGCAGCTCGAGAACGCGGAGGGCAGCGGACAGATCCGGATGGTCCGCGGCATCGAGACGTCCACCCGCTTCGTCCTCCAGGTCGAGTGGGAGTCGGTCGCGGCGCACGAGGCGTTCCGCGCGAGCGACGCCTTCGGTGTCTGGCGCGGCCTGATCGGCCCGCACTTCGCGAACCCGCCGCACGTCGAGCACTTCACGGACGTCTGAGGCGATGGATGCCGGCAACGTCGCTCGTCTGACCGCTCGCTGGATCGAGAGCCTTCCCGGCGAGGACAGCACCGTCGTCTCCGGCCTCGGAGTCCAGCCCCTGCTCGCGATCCTCGCCGAGCTCGCCAACGACCCGGCGCGCAGCGAGCTCGCCGCGGCCGCCGGTGGACGGTACGACGGTCTCCCGCACACGACCGAACTCCGGATGGCCTTGGGGCTGTGGACCCGGCCGGAGATCGTGTTGCAGCCGGGCGTCGATCGGTTCCTGCCGCCGGAGGTTCAGGGCACGTTGACCGATCAGGCCGCCCTGGATGCTTGGGTGGTCGAGCGGACGGACGGTCTGTTGCGCCGGATGCCGATCCGGCTCACCCAGGATGTGCTGCTGGTGCTCGCGTCCGCGCTGGCGCTGAAGACCAAGTGGGCCCTGCCCTTCACCGAGTACCCACGCGGAGATCGTCGCTGGCTGGGCCGGACCGACTATGACCTCGACAGCGTTCGGGTTCATGAGACTCCGGTCGGTCGGCTCACGATTGTGACGGTCGTCGGCGTCGGGGAGTTCGACGTACGCCTGGTGGCGGGTGAGGCTGGTCGGGGCGCCGTACTGGCGGCTGCGCTCGAGCTGAGCGGCGACGGGGTGAGCGGGGCGGAGTTGCTGGCCGGCGAGCGGACTGCGCCCGCGTTGCAGGTGATCGAGTCGATGTCGCCGCAGCCGAGCGTGATCCTGTCGATGCCGTACTTCGAGGTCGACGCGGAACACGATCTGCTCGAGCATCCCGACGTGTTCGGGCTGCGGACGGCGATGGACAACAGCCGCGGGCACTTCCCGGGGCTGAGCTCGCACCCGCTGGCAATCGACCAAGCCAAGCAAGCGGTGATGGCACGCTTCTCCGCCACTGGGTTCGAAGCGGCCGCCGTGACCGCGATGCCGATGGCCGCCGGGTCCGCGCCGATGCCGGGTGGGAAGGCGCTGCTGGTGTCGTTGGAGCAGCCGTTCGGGTTCATCGCCGTACATCGGCCGACAGGTGTGCCCGTCGTGGCCGGCTGGGTGAACTACTCGTAGGGATTGGCCGGGGCGGTGACGGGATTGACCGTCTCTACTGTGAGGGCGGCGACGTCACCGTCGACGCGTTTGGTTGGCTCGGCCCACTG
>NZ_JBEZYF010000071.1:0-44119 GCF_040638415.1 Kribbella sp. NPDC026596
TCCGGGGGTTCGCGGCCAGCCAGGCGCGGATCTCGGGTCGCTTGTGTGCGGCGTAGTTGTCCATCACCAGGTGCAGTTCCTCGTCCGGGTAGGCCTTGGCGACCTGCTTGAGGAAGCCCAGGAACTCCTGGTGCCGATGCCGCGGCCTGACCGCGGCAGTCACCTTCCCGGTGGCGACCTCCAGCGCCGCGAACAGGGCCGTGGTGCCGTGCCGGACGTAGTCATGCGTGCGCCGCTCGGGAAAGCCGGGCTGCATCGGCAGCATCTTCTGCGTCCGGTCCAAAGCCTGAATCTGCGACTTCTCATCGACACAGAGCACGATCGCGTTCTCCGGCGGCGCCAAATACAGCCCGACCACGTCGGTCACCTTCGCGACCAGTTCCGGGTCGGTGGAAAACTTGAACGTCTCCGCCCGCCAGGGCTGCACCCCATAGTCACGCCAGGCCCGGGCCACCGTCGCGTTACCAACTCCCAGCCTCGCGGCCAGCAGCCGGCTCGACCAGTGCGACACCCCCAGCCGCTTCGGCGGCGGCCTCAACGTCGCCGCCACGATCGCTCGATGATCCACCAGACGCGGCCGACCCGAACGCGGCTCGTCCTCCAGCCCCGCCAGCCCACCCTCCTCGTAGCGGCCACGCCAACCGACCACCGTCTGCCGGGTGACGCCGACCTTGTCCGCGATCGCGGTGTTCGACACCCCGTCCGCAGCCAGCAACACAATCCGCGCCCGCTGCGCCAGACCCGCCCGCACACTCGAACTCCTCGTCAGCGACACCAACCGCTCCCGGTCACCATCACGCAAACCCAACGCCGCCGCAGCACGATTCGCCATGCCCCATTCTCGCCCAGACCTATACGCCTAGAAACTAATGACACGCCGCACTAGAACGGGCACCTCGGATCGACAGTCGGGTTCTGCCGGAACGGGCGCCTAACCCTCGCGGCGGCGTGGCAGGTGCCGGGTGTCGATCAGCTCTTGCGCGATGTCGCGTAGCTTGGTGTTGGTGTGTTGGGAGTAGCGCTTCAGTACGGCGAACGCCCGGTCTTCGTCGATGCCGTACCGCTCCATCAGAATTCCGATCGCCTGGCCGACCATCGTCCGGGCATCGACTGCCTGGGCGAGATTCCGCTCGTTGCGGACGGTCACGATGGCGACCGACGCATGCATGGCCAGCAGATGAGCGATGGCCTCGTCGTCAGGCCCGAATGCGTCCGGCGTGACGCTGTACAAGCCGAGCACGCCAACCGTCTCCCCGGCGGTGGTCAGCGGCACGTCCAGCACGCTACGCACCCCCGCGGCGCTGACCTTCGCCGCCCACTCCGACCATCGTTGCTCAGTCGCAGTGTCGGCCACCAGCACGGTGGCACGGCTACGCAGGGACTCCACTAGCGGCCCCTCGGCCGCGGTCCACTGAGACCGGAAGACGTCAGCAACAATCGGACTGGTGACGGCCGGTATCTCCGGCTGATGTCCCTTGACGGCCAGTGCGACGCCCGCATGAGAACAGTGCAGAGCCTGCAACGCGAAGTGCACCACCGTCTCGGCCGTCTCCTCGATGCCCTCGGAGCGATGCAACTCGAGCGCCAACTGAGCGAAACGAACCGCAATCTCGTCGTCAGCTCCCGGCGCGCGTTCGGGAGCCCCCGACTCCGTGCCGCGACCAGGCGGCACATCCCCGTGATCCATGCCTCCCATCCCGTCCGCCTCTGCCACTGTGCCACCGACACTCAGAAGCCGGTGACGAGCATGTCGTCGATGTCGTAGGTCAGATTGCTGTGAACAGCCGTGACGCCGGCGACACGGGAGGCCGCAAAGACGGCGTGTTCCACCTGACTTCGGTACGTCAGCGCTCCCTCCAGCGTGACGGCCCCGGCCTCAACCTGAACTGCGAGGTCTGCCGGTTCCCGCGCAGGGCGGACCCGATCGCGCTGCACGGCGGCCTGGACTTCAGCGGCGAGTTCGTCATCGGACCGCCGGTAGATTGACAGCAGGTCGCGCCGCGCCAGTAGGCCGGCGAGGCGTCCGGTGCTGTCAATCACACACAGAGCCGGAAAGCCCGGGATGATCAGCCGGCGCACTGCTTCGCTCAGGCCCGCTGAGCAGGCAATAGTCGGCGCCGGCGAACTCATCAGCTCAGCAGCTGTCGCAGCGTTGGCCTTGCGGCGTCGTCGGCGGCCGGCGCTACCGAGAATCAGCGGGGCCGGATCGACACCACCGTGAAACTCGAGGTTCACCAGTACGTCGTACTCGGTGATCACGCCGAGCGGCACCCCGCCGTGGACCACGGGTACGACGCCCGCGTCGGAGGCGAGTAAGGCACATGCAACCTGCTTGAACGACAGCTCTTGGGTCACGACGACCGGAGACCGGCTCATGACCGTGGCGACGATGGGCTCCGGCATCGCTCCCACCTCGTTTCGGGCTTGCTAAGATTAGCAAGTCTGCAACCTCGATGGAATCAGGGAGAGGAGCCGTCCCGTGCGTAGGCCCCTCTACGAAGTCAAGGCGGAGTTCTTCAAGACGCTCGGCCATCCCGCCCGGATCCGCGTCCTGGAGCTGCTCAGCCAGCGCGACCATTCGGTCGCCGAGATGCTGCCCGACATCGGCATCGAAGCGGCCAATCTCTCCCAGCACCTCGCTGTGCTGCGCCGAGCCGGTCTGGTCACGTCGCGCAAGGAGGGTGCGGCCGTGATCTACTCCACGACCACTCCGTACGTGGCAGAACTGCTCGGCGTCGCCCGGCGGATACTGACCGGGCTCATCACCGATCAGATCGAACTCCTCGACGACCTGCGTGAACCCGCCGGGACAGTCGCAGGAAGCGGGCGCCGGTCACCCTGAGCCGCAGTCGCCCATCCACCGACCGTCGGCGCCCGGAGCCGCCGGACGACCTCGCTGCCGTTTCCAGCAGATCCCAGGCACAGGCGAGAATACGGCCATGAGGATTCTGCTGCGGGTCAGACCGGGCGCCTCCCGAACGGCCGTCGGTGGCCGGTACGACGGTGTAGCCGGCCCGGCCCTGGTGGTCGCGGTGACAGCCCGCGCAGTGGACGGCCGGGCGACGAAGGCTGTCCTGGAGGCGGTCGCAGCTGCGTTCGACGTGCGACGCTCGGCGGTAACGCTGATACGCGGCGCAACCAGCCGCGACAAACTGGTCGACATCCAGGGAGCGGAGAGCAACATCCGCCTGAAGCTCGAAGGACTGCTCGACTGAAGCACGCGGCTTCCGCCGCGAGGCAGCACTTGACTGACTCCAGTGGTCAGAAGATGGCGAAGCCGGTGATGGCGGTGGGGAGGAGGCCGAGGAGCAGCCAGGGTGAGAGGGGTGTGCGCTGGAAGATGAGGCGTACGCCGGCGACGGTGAGCAGACCGATGACGCCGGACATAATCCACAGGCCGACTCCCCGAGCGTGGTCGGTGTCGGCGACGCCGATGCTGTAGACGGCGAGTGAGACAGCGGGGACGCTCCCGACGTGGATCAGGATGACGGAGGCGACCCAGCGCTGGACCGTTTCGATCTTCATCGGCTTTGGCTGTCGACGTCTCACAGGTCATTCCCGGCGTAGGAGAGGTTGAAGCTCTTGTTGGTGAGGGGGAAGTCGGGAACGATCGTGTCGGCGAGGGCGACCGGGAGGGCCGGCCAGTTGAAGAACGACGGATCGACGATCTTGAGCCGGGACACGGTGTTGTCGGGGCCGATCTCGACCCGGTGAGCGATGGTGCCGCGCCAGCCTTCGACGAGGCCGACGCCGGATGTCCGGCCGGCGGCGAGCCAAGTGGGCTTGGCCGTCTCGGCGCTCAGAGGCGGCCGAGTTGCCAGTAGGTGGGTGATCAGGGCTACCGAGCTGTGGATTTCGTCGACCCGTGTGAGGAGTCTGGCCAACACATCGCCGGCGGTCTGGGCAGCCGCGGCGACTCCGGTTGTCAGCGCGGTGAAGGGATGATCGCGGCGGGCGTCGTGATCACTCCCGCTGGCGCGGGCGACGTACCCGAGCGTGCCGATGTCGCGGGCCTGGTCGAGCGTCAGTACGGCCGTGCCGGTCATCCGATCCAGTACGACGCTGTTGTCGAGGGCGATGTCGACGACCTGCTGGAGGTCGGCGGCAATCGCGCTGAGCACTCCAGGGTCGGGCAGAGCGCGGACATGGGCCGCGCCTGGCGTGATCGCGCCGCGGAGAAGGCGGTGACCACTGACGTGCTTGTTCAGGCGGAGCAGTTGTTCGCGGATGCGCTGGGCATGGGCGTTGGCGATGCCGTAGCCGACGTCGTTGCACAAGGCACCGATGTCGGTGACGTGGTTGTAGAGGCGCTCGAGCTCCAGCAGGATCGCTCGCAGTACCTGCGCCTGCGGTGGAACCGGCCAGTCCCGGGCTTCTTCGACCGCGAGGCAGAAGGCCAGGGTGTGCCCGACCGTCGTGTCTCCGGACACCCGCTCGGCCAACGGCAGAGCATCCGCGATGACCTTGCCTTCGGCAAGTTTCTCGAGGCCTTTGTGGACGAACCACAGTCTGGCCTTGAGCTTCAGGATGGTCTCCCCGACGACCGAGAACCGGAAGTGTCCGGGCTCGATCAGTCCCGCGTGGATCGGTCCGACCGGAATCTCGTACACCCCGGTCCCGCCGACAGTGATGAACGGGTACGGCTCATCGGTGTCCGCGAAGGTCGGCGGTGGCCCGGCGTCGCGGCGCATCGGGTACCAGTCGTCCGGCCAGTGCTGGTGCAAGACCAGCCGCCGCGGTAGGGGATGGTCCGTCACCTCGATGCCGAAGAGGTCGTGCAACTCGCGTTCGAATCTTCCGGCCGGGAAGGACAGCGCGGCCAGGCTGGGGATCCGAGGTGCTGATCGGCTGGTGGTCAGGACCAGCTCGACGCGGCGGTCTGGCTCGGCGGCGATGAAGAGGTAGACCACACGGAACGTTTCTGGATCGTCGTGGGCGGCGATGAGAGCGAGTCGATAGCCGTCGTCGAGCAGCGCCGTCGTGCGAGCTGCCAGAGTCGCGGCGGTGACGGCCGTCTGACGGCGGTTCGGGTAGGTTCTCGGGTCCGGGCTCATCGGGAGCCCACGATCAGGCCGGCGGTGTCCAGGAGCGGGCCGAGTGGCCAGTCGGCGAGCCCCAGTACGCCGAGTATCACGAGCGCCGCGACCAGCGGTGCGGCGGTGGACGGTCGCAGAGCAGCGCTCGGTGTTCCGGTGGACTCGGGGCCGAACAGGATGCCCGCTGCCTTGGCGGTGACGGCTACGAAGACGCCGAGCAGAAGCACCAGTACGGCGGCCATCACCCAGTCCAACCCTGCGCCGATCCCGGCCCGGATCAGGCCCAACTCGCTGGCGAAGAGGCTGAACGGCGGAAACCCGAGCAGCGCGGCCAGTCCGACCGCGAACACGCCGGCCAGCACCGGCGCGCGGAGGAACAACCCGCGGACCCGGTCGATCCGGGTGGTGCCCTCGCGGGCGAGGATCTCCCCCGCGCCGCAGAACAACACCGCCTTGCCGAGACCATGCCCGACGATGTGGAGCAGAGTCGCCGCGATCGCCAGCGGCGTACCGATCGCGACGCCGATCGCGGCCAGCGCCATGTGCTCGATACTCGAGTAGGCGAGCAGCCTCTTGTAGTCACGCTGCGCCAGGAGCAGCCCGGTGGCCAGCAGCAGCGAGCCGAGTGCGACGGCCAGCAGGAGGCCTCGGACGAAGCCGGGGTCGACGCTCGCGACGGCGATCACCCGGTACCGGGCCAGGGCGTAAATCGCAACCGGGAGCAGAACTCCGGACATCAGCGCGGACACTGGCGCAGGTGCCTGGCTGTGCGCGTCGGGCAGCCAGCTGTGCAGTGGGACCAGACCCGCCTTCGTGCCGAACCCCAGCACCAGCAGAGCGAACGCGAGCCGCATGACTCCCGGGTCGAGGTCACCGGCGTGGGCGGCAAGCACGGTCCAGTCGAGGGTTCCATGACCGGCGATCCCCGCCTGCTTGGCGGCGTAGTTGACGAGCACAGTCCCCAAGTAGGCCAGTGCAATGCCGACCGAACAGATGATCACGTACTTCCACGTCGCCTCGACCGACTTCCTGGAGCGACGATGACCGACCAGGAACGCGGTGACGATCGTGGTCGCCTCGACCGCGGCCCACAGCAACCCCAGGTTGTTCGCCAGGACCGCAAGCACCATCGCGGCAAGGAACAACGACACAAGTACGCCGTACCGTCGAGCGCCGGTCGCGTCGGTGTGTCCCGCACGGAGCTCGTCTTCCATGTAGCCAAGGCCGGACCACGCGGCGATGATGCCGACGCCGCCGATGACGATGAGCATCAGGCCGGACAGCGCGTCGATCCGCAGCCAGTTGCCAGCAGCAACGACGCCGGCGTCGGCGGTCCAGAATGCAGTACCAGCGCCGACCACGAGAATCACCGCGGCCGCCGAGATCGTCGCGATGGCGACCGAACGCCGCCAGCCCATCAGGACCGTGGCGCCGGCCGCGGCCACCGGCGCCACGATCGGCGCGGCAACCAGCAGTACGGCGGCGCCACCGGTGAGATCGGCGCTCATCGGCTCTCCCCCTCAACGAGTCGTGCGGCCATCAGTCGTGCAGCTCCCGGAGCTCGTCGATGTCGGTCCCGCCGAAGGTCACCTTCAGCCGGGCCGTCAGGACCTGCAACACCAGAACGACGAGCAGCACGTCGAGCGAGACCGCGAGTTCGACGATGCCCGGCACACCGCCGGTGATCAGGAAGGCCGTGGTCGCGATGCCGTTGTCGAGCAGGAGGAACCCGACGATCTGCGACAGCGCGCGCCGCCGGGTCACCAGGACGAAGAACCCGAGGAGCACCATCGCGAGCCCCACCGGAACCGCCTGGGTCTCGGCCGAGGGTGCCAACCGCACGATCGGGCGGCTGGCGGCGTACGCAAGCAGGATGAGCAGGGCCGCCGCGACGATCGAGGCGGTCACATTGATCAACGGCTCGGTCTCTCGTGCCTCGCCGCTGTCCCGCAGCACCCGGCGAAGAATCCCCGGTACTACGACCGCCTTCAGGACCAGGACGCCAAGACCAACCACCGCCAGCTCGAGGCTGTCCAGCCGGACGGCGAGGATTCCAGCCAGCACTCCGAGCAGAATGCCCTGCACGGCCAGCAGGCGGACGATCGCCGCCAGCTCACGTCGCCAGAGCACCATCACCGACGACAGGAGCAAGCCGCCGCAGGTCAGGTAGAGCCATTGAGTTGTCACGATCACGCCAGGAAGAAGGAGGACGAGACAGCCAGGACACCGAACAGGAACGAACCCGCGAGCAGCTCGGGCACGCGAAACAGCCGCAACTTGGCCATGAACACCTCGCCGGTCGCCAACGCCATACCCAGCACCGCGACCTTCATCACGAAAGCGGCGACACCGATCAGCAACGCCACCGGCGAGTCCGTCGTGGCAACGCCCCACGGCAGGAACAGGTTCGCCCACAATCCCAGCAACACCGTCAGCCGCAGCGCCGCAGCGAACTCGACCAAAGCGAGGTCGCGCCCGGAGTACTCCAGCACCATCGCCTCGTGAATCATCGTCAACTCGAGGTGCGTCGACGGATTGTCGACCGGCAACCGACCGGCCTCCGCCACCACGACCACCGCTAACGCGACCGCGGCGAGCAAGGTCGCCGGCGACAGCACGCTGGCCGGCGACTGCTGTCCACGTTCCACGATCGCCGACAAATTGGTCGACCCGACCCGGGCGGACAACGCGAAGCCGGCGAGCAGGACCGTCGGTTCAGCCAGTGCCGCCACAGTGATCTCACGGCTGGCGCCCATCCCGCCGAACGCCGTACCCGTGTCGAGTCCGGCCAGCGCGAGCGCGACCGTACCGAGCAACAGCAACGCGACCACGGCAAAGAGATCCGCGACACTGTCCAGCGGCGAGACCGTGGAGACGAATGGCGCCACCAAAGCGATCACCAGGGTCGTCGCCACCAGCACCGCCGGCGCGGCGGTGAACACCCAACTCGATCCCGCCGGCGAAATCGGCTCCTTGCGGAACTGCTTGCGCAGATCGCGCCACGGCTGCCCGGCACCGGCACCCGCGCGCCCCTCGAGCCTCGCGCGGACCTGCCGCATCAGGCCGACCAGGTACGGCGCCACGACGATCAGCAGGACTAGTTGCACGACAACAGCGACGGCGCTCATGTCGTCAGCCCCACCACGACGAGGACCGCGATCAAGCCGGCCAGCCCGAGCGCGAGGTACCTGTGGACGCTGCCGTTCTGCAGCCGGCTCAGGACACCACCGGCTCTCGTCGCGGCGGCCACGATCGGTGGGTACAGCGATGCTTCGAGCCGATCATCGACGCGTTGCCGGTACTGCACGCTCTCGATCAGGTACTGCGACTCCGCATGGTGCGTGACGTCGACGTCGGACTCCGGTCGCAATACGTCGTCGAAGACCCGGGTCAGCGGCTCGGCGAACGATGTCGCGGTGTACTCCATCCGCGGGTCCAACCGGGTACCACCGCACCCCCACACCAGCGACCGGCGCCGCGGCAGGCCGCGCTGGATCACCACGACGCCCAGCAGCGCCGCCAGCACGAGGCCGACCAGAATCAACAGCGGTGACATCGCGCCCTCGACACCTGTCAGGCGCAGCGTCACGCCACCTTCCATCGGGTCGCCGTCGTGGACCGAAGGCAGTGTCCCGAGAACCTTGGTCAATGCCGGTCCGATCGACGCCGGGGCGATGGCCAGCGATGCGCAGGCGGCTGCTGCGACAAGCATCGCCACGCGCATGATCCTCGGCGCTTCCTGCGCGGCCGCCGCCGGCTCGGACCGTGGGCGAGCCAAGAAGCCCACCCCGAACGCCTTCACGAAGGTCGCCACTCCCAGCCCCGCAGTCAATGCAACGACGCCGACCGCCAGCGGCATCGCAACGGCCACAACCGTGTCCGCGCCAGGCAGGCCATGGATCAGTCCCTGCAGCAGCATCCACTCCGAGACGAACCCGTTGCCCGGCGGGAGTGCGGCCGCTGCCAGCGCTCCGATGCCGAACAGTGCGGTCGTTGCCGGCATCCGCGACACCAGCCCACCGAGGCCGTCGAGATCGCGTACGCCGGTCGATCGCACGACCGATCCGGCGCCGAGGAAGAGCAACGTCTTGAAGCCCGCATGGTTCAGCGCATGCAGCAGCGCTGCCGCGATCAGTAAGCTCGCCAGCGTGCGATTGCGGTCGGCCGCGAACATCCCGCCCGCGCCGACGCCGATCAGGATCAGTCCCATGTTCTCGGTCGTCGAGTAGCCCAGGAGTCTCTTCAGATCCACCGCGACGCTGGCCTGCAGTACGCCGTACACGGCGGACAAGCCGCCCAGAATCAGCACCAGCAGCCACCACCAGCGGGGGCCACCGCCGAGGAGGTCGAGACCCACCCGCAGGATGCCGTAGATGCCGAGCGTCACCATGGCAGCCGACATCAACGCCGACACCTGACTCGGTGCCTCCGGATGGGCTCGTGGCAACCAGACGTGCAACGGCGCCATTCCGGCCTTCGAGCCGAATCCCACCAGGACCAGCACGAAGATCACCGATCGGGTCGTGGCCGGCACCTGAGCGGATCGGAGCGCGTCGAACGACTCGCCTCCTGCCTCAGCGGCGAAGAGCACGAGACCGAGCAGGATCGCAACCAGGCCGGCGTGCGTCATCGCGCCGTACCAGACGCCTGCGTCACGCACCGCCGGTCGCAGCCGGTGCTCGGCGAACACCAACGCCAGCGAGGTCAACGCCATCAGTTCCCACAGCAGCAGGAACGTCGTCACGTTCCCAGCCACCGGCACCAGGATCATCGCCGCCACGAACAGCGGCAACAAGGCCTGCGCCGTCCGCGAGCCCACACCGGTCTCCCCCGCGTGATCCGTGTAGCCGATGCTGTACAGCCCAGCGACGACGGCGACACCACCGATCAGCACACAGAACACGCCGGACAGCGCGTCCACGGCGACCACTGCCTCGCTCAACGGAATCAACTGTGGCACCGTCGCCGTGTAGGTCGCACCGCTGAGCGCGAGGACGCCGGCCAGCACACCGAGAGCCCCGGTCGCGGCCGTGGACAGACCCGCCGCAACGGCCCGTGGACGCGAATCGGTGACAACTGCGCTCAGCGCTCCCAGCCCGGCGACCACCAGTACGCCGAGCAGCGCCCAACCAATCGTCATCGGCCGGTCAGATCCCGCAGCGCCTCGATGATCTCCGGTGGTTCCGGCGGGCATCCGCGCACCACGACGTCGACAGGGATCACGTCGGCAACCGCGCCCTCGACCCCGTAGCCACCGGCAAACACACCGCAGTTGTGAGCACAGTCCCCGACCGCGACAACGCGTTTGGGTGCCGGCGTCGCGTCGTACGCCTTCCGCAGCGGCTCGGCCATGTTGCGCGTCACGGGGCCCGTCACCAGCAACACGTCCGCATGACGCGGTGACGCGACCAACCGGGCGCCGTACCGCTCGGCGTCGTACACAGGTCCGAAGGCCGAGCCGATCTCCACCTCGCACCCGTTACACGACCCGGCATCCACATGCCGCACCTGCACCGATCCACGCAGTACGGCGTCTCCCTCACCCGATCGCCGTGGCGCCGGCTCCGCCACCCGGCCGGTCTCGCGGATCTTTCGCAGCAGCGCTCTCACCGCGCAGCCCGCCGCACCCGGGCCCGACCGGACGCCAGCGCATCGGCGCGAAGACCGTCCAGCAACTCCGCCTGTTCCGAGAGCACCGAGGTCAGGATCACGCGCGCCACAGCCAGCAACTCGGCCACGTGTGGGCTGGTCAACGAGTAGTAGACCTGCACGCCGTCCTTGCGCGTCGTGACGAGACCGGCCCGGCGAAGAACCGCCAACTGCTGCGACAGGTTCGAGGCCTCCAGGCGGAGCTCGGGCAAGAGTTCAGCGACTGCCATCTCCCGCTCGCTCAACAGCTCCAGCACCCGGATCCGGGCGGGATGCCCCAGTGTCTTGAAGAACTCCGCCTTCAGCTGGTGCAGCGGTGTGGTCATGCCTCCGCCTTCCATCACTACACATCTTGCGCAATGCATGCGATCATGAATTGAAGAATTCTGCAACTCTTGTGTACGGTGAGGGCACAGGTCACAGCCGGACGGGAGACCATGGACGCGTTCACCGAGGAACTGCGACAGCGAATCACCGCCGCCCGGAGGGAGCTTCGCGCCGCTCAGGAAACCGGGGATCTCGACGCCGAGCGCGTCTACTCCGGCGAACTCGACAGCCTCCTCCGGCTGGCCCTGGAAAACGGGGTGACCGTCCCTGCCGGCGAAGAAGTCTGAACAAGCCGAATCCGGCCCAGCGGACGATGAAAAGAGCGACCGCCTTGCTCTACGAAGTGACCTTCACCTCCCGCGAGCCCGACGCACCCACGCGCACCGTGACGGATGCGGCGGGAGTCAGCGAACTCGTTCGCCAAGCCGCGGCGACCGGCTCCCGGGTTCACATCCGCCCGCTACCCGACGACTCGGGCACGGCAACTTCACAGTGAGCCGGCCAGCCAGGACCAGGCAACTTCGAACTTCTTCTCCAGCCTGACCCGGACCGCCTCCGCCACGATCTGCTCCAGTCCCTTACCCACCACTGGCAGCGACGCGGTGACGTGCAACTCGAAGGCCTGGGTCGTACCGCGCCCCTCGGGGACGATTCGTGTCCTGCCGGTAAGCCTCACCGGCGCACCCGCGACCTCGCCGTCGACCTCCGCCTCACGCGCGCCGTCGACGTCCGGCCGGTGCCAGAGCTTGTTCTGCGCCAGGACCAGCGAGTGACCGACGAGCCTTCGTGCGACGACCGGCACGTCGACCGGTTGCGTCTGCCAATGAACTCGGACGGCCCGGTCGTCACCGGAATCCCCTACCTCGACGTCGTACGACCGCGCCCTCATGCGCTCGAACACCTGCTCCTGGAAGGTGACATCGGTGATCATCGCGAACACCTCCTCCGGCGAGGCGTCGTACGACGTGACGAGAGTCAGATCCATGGTCCATGTTTACACCTGGTTCAACTGTGCGTGAGTGATAGGTTTTCAGCTGTGGAACGTCGGCGTCGGAGAGTTGACGCCCCTGCGGCCGAGCCGGAGGTGCGTCGGGTGAGCCGACCTCTGTATCAAGTGAAGGCCGAGTTCTTCAAGACGCTCGGGCATCCCGCGCGCATCCGGGTGCTGGAACTGTTGAGCGAACGGGATCACTCGGTTGCCGAGATACTGTCCGACGTCGGCATCGAGGCGACCAGCCTGTCCCAGCAATTGGCCGTCCTGCGCCGATCCGGATTGGTAACGACCCGCAAGCAGGGTTCGACAGTGATCTACTCACTGACGAGCCCAGACGTCACGGAACTGCTCAGAGTCGCCCGCACGATCCTCACCGGAATGCTGTCCGGTCAGGTCGAACTGCTGGAGGATCTCCAGGAGCCACTGCCCGCACCCCAGCCCGATCGTTGACCTGCGCAACAACCCGGCCTGGCAGCTGAAACCCGCGGGATTACTGGTCGCGAAGGACGGTGGCGAGTTCGCGGCCCCGGATCACGATCCGGGGCCGCAGCGCTTTACGTACGAGCGGTCAGGCGCAACTGCGGATGCGGCCAGCGGGTGCGGAGCCAGCGGTCGTGCGTCGCCAGAACCGTAGCGCCAAGAGTGGTTCCGAGTACCTGTTCCAGTTCATCGGCCAGGAGCGGGGACAGGTGGTTCGTCGGCTCGTCGAGGAGGAGAAGCTCAGGCGGGTCGGCGATCAGCAGAGCCAGCGCCAGGCGGCGGCGTTGGCCCACAGACAGGCGACCCACGGCTGTGTCCAGGCGTGGACTTGCCGACGCCGTTGGGGCCTGAGACGAGCAAGTGATCGCCGGGCCGCACCTCGAGACGATCCAGAGTGAGCCGACCAGGGATGTGGATGTCGCGGAGGGAGATGAGGGGCTCGGTCTGCTCTGCGACCGGTCTCGTGAGGGGTGGGTGGAAGCGGAGTGAGTCGGGTGGTTCGGGGACCTGGTTGCGTTCCAGCGTGTCCAGGGCCGGCCAACAGCCGCAACAGCGTGGTCTTCCCGACCCCGTTCTCCCCGATCAGACCGATCCGGTGCCCGGGTGACGCGGTGAGCGATACGCCGTCGAGCACTCGGCGCGTACCGAACGTACGGACCAGATCCCGGGCGATCAGAGCCGGCGCGCGACCATCCGCCCGTACGTCAGCCACGGGGGTCCTGAGCGCCCGTCTCCTGCAATCTCTGCTCGTCGAGTCGGAGCCACCTGGACACCTTGATCTCGGCGAGGAACCGCGCGTCGTGGCTGACGACCACGAAGGCACCTTCGTAGGCATCAAGGGCGCTTTCGAGCTGGCTCACGCTGAGGAGGTCGAGGTTGTTGGTGGGCTCGTCCAGGAGGAGTAGCTGAGGGGCGGGTTCGGAGTAGAGGACGCAGGCGAGGGTGGCGCGGAGGCGTTCGCCGCCGGACAGGACGCGGACCGGAAGGTGGATGCGCGAGCCGCGGAAGAGGAAGCGGGCCAGGAGATTCATCCGCTGTGCCTCGGGCATGGCGGGGGCGAAGGCGGCCAGGTTCTCGGCGATGCTGCGGTCGAGATCGAGCAGGTCCAGGCGTTGGGACAGGTAGGCGATCCGGCCGTCTGCTCGTTTGATCTGGCCCGCATCGGCTTCGAGGTCGCCGTGGATGAGCCTGAGCAGGGTCGACTTCCCCGCGCCGTTCGGACCAGTGAGGGCGATGCGCTCCGGGCCGCGGATGGAGAGGTCGGCGCCGGAGAAGATCTCGCGTCCGCCCAGCTCCACTCCAAGACCCTCGCCGTGGAAGACGGTGCGCCCCGCCGGCACGTTCGTCGCGGGCAGTTGCAGAGCGATCTTCTGCTCGTCGCGGACTGCCCGGCCGGCCTCGTCGAGCCGGGCCTTGGCGTCGTTGACCCGCGCGGTGTGCGTCTCGTTGGCCTTGCCGGCCGACTCCTGCGCGTTGCGCTTCATCGTCCCGGCGAAGATCTTCGGCAGGCCCGCGTTGCCGAGGTTCTTGCTCGCGTTGCTGGCCCGCCGCGCGGCGCGTTCCCGGGCCTGCTGGAGTTCACGCTTCTCGCGCTTGACCTCCTGCTCGGCGTTCCGCACGTTCTTCTCAGCGACGTCCCGGGCCGCCCGCACGGCTTCCTCGTACGCCGTGAAGTTGCCGCCGTACGAGCGGAGTTCGCCGCGATCCAGCTCCGCGATCCGGTCCATCCGGTCGAGGAGGGCGCGATCGTGGCTGATCACGAGGAGGCAGCCGTTCCAGTCCTCGAGGACGTCGTACAGCTTGCCCCGGGCAACGAGGTCGAGGTTGTTGGTCGGCTCGTCGAGCAGCAGGACGTCCGGCCGCTTGAGCAGCTGCGCCGCCAGGCCGAGTGAGATGACCTGACCTCCGCTGAGCGTGCTGAGATTCCGCGCGAGGTCCAGGTCGCCGAGACCGAGCCGGTCGAGCTGAGCGACGGTGCGCTCCTCGATGTCCCAGTCGTCCCCGACCGTGGTGAAGTGTTCCTCGGCGACGTCACCGGACTCGATCGCGTTCAAGGCGTGGATCACCGGTGCGACGCCGAGCACCTCCGCGACGGTCAGGTCGCCAACCAGTGGCAAGGTCTGCGGCAGGTAGCCGATCACCCCTTCGGCAGCGACGCTGCCCGCGGTGGGTCGGAGCTCTCCGGCGATCAGTCTCAGCAGAGTGCTCTTCCCGGCACCGTTCGGAGCCACCAGACCGGTGCGGCCGGCACCGACCGCGAACGACAGCCCGTCGAAGACAGGCGTGTCGTCGGGCCAGGAGAAGGACAGGTGGGAAACGACAAGAAACGCATCAGACATGCGGACAAACCTCGAGGTGAGATGCCGAGCGCGCAGCTCAGCGGGAGACAGGAAGACGGAACGACGAAAAGGCCACGGCTACCTGAGCCAGCGGCCTGTCACCTCGGGACTCACCCGGAGATGTCGTCGACACCCACCACGTCTGATCTCCTCCAGAAAACTCGCTGCCCACGGTAGCAAACGACGCGAGCCGCCGGCTCCACCGAGCGTCAGTCGTCGAGGATCAGCTCGGCAGCGCGTTCGGCAATGGCGTAAGCGGTGGCGTTGGCCGACCGGGTGGCAGCACGAGACATCGTCGCCACAGGAACGCAAGAACGACAGCGCCTGCCGGTCGGCGCCGGTGCGGGAACGGCTTACGGACTCGCTCGCGAGGTCTTTCGGCCCTGCCCTGCCTTCGTTCCATCCAAAACCATGAAGTCATGGCCGATGACAGTCCGAGGCGCCGCGGTGACGCATCCCTCGGCAAACGCGAGTCGCAGGTCGAGAGATGGGCCTCGACC
Organism: Kribbella sp. NPDC026596; assembly: GCF_040638415.1. Lineage (NCBI taxonomy): Bacteria > Bacillati > Actinomycetota > Actinomycetes > Propionibacteriales > Kribbellaceae > Kribbella > Kribbella sp. NPDC026596. Next base: position 15,326 of record NZ_JBEZYF010000071.1, read on the forward strand.
CGGCGGCCGTACCTGGACAACCTCAAGGTCGTCCTGATCGCCGCGATCATCGTCATCCACGCCGTCCTCGGCTACGCCTCGATCGAGGTGTGGACCTCTACCGAATTTCGCGAGGTCACCTTGACGACGGCGACCCAGGTCGTGCTGTTCGCGCTGGTGAGCCCGTTCGCATTCTTCCTGATCGCCCTGCTGTTTCTGGTCGCCGGTCTCCTCACCCCGTCATCACTCCAGCGCAAGGGCACAGCCCGCTTTCTCGGTGACCGGTCTCCTCGACGCTGTCGCCGACGCGGCGGGCGGTTGGCACTGGCCTGCGGTCGCTTTCGCTGCCGTCGACGCCGTACTCACTGTCTTCGGGTCGGTATGGCTGCTGAGCGTCGCACAGCATCGGCTGGAGCGGAGGTATCGATGGGGCCCAGTCCTGAGCCGTAGCGCATATGGCGCGTTCATGCTGCAAGCCCTGTTCCTGCTCGGGTTCGCGGTCGTCCTTCGCCCCATCGGGCTTCCCGCGGAAGGCAAGGCGCTGGTCGTGGCGATCGCCGGTGTCACCTGCTCGTTCGCCGCCGCCTGGCTCCTGATCAGCCGCGTGCCCGGGTTCGCCCGGATTCTGTGAGTCAGGCCAAGGCGAGGAAGAGCTTCTCCATCTTGGCCACGTCGACATCGCTGCTGTCATCGGTGAGGCAGTGTTGCAGGCCGGTGCTCACGATGGCGTACCCGGCGCGTGAGAGCGCCTTGTTGACGGCTGCGAGTTGGGTGAGGACGGACTCGCAGTCCGATCCTTCCTCCATCATCCGGATCACGCTGCCGAGGTGCCCGTGGGCACGCTTCATCCGCGTGACGATCGGCTTGATCTCGGTGGGTTCGAGGTCCATCAAAAGCCCTTCTTCCAGGTTCAGGGTGGCCAGTCTATATCCCCCCGGGGGGATGTGTTACGGTCGAGGGTATATCCCCCCAGGGGGATCCAGATCCGATGCGGGCACCCTCTGCCCAGGAAAGACACTCGCAAGTGAGAGCACGATGAGCGACTACAGCAACCTTGCATCGACCGAATCGCAAGGCCCGGAGTTGCCCGGCGTCAGCCTGACCATCCGGGCCATCGACACCCCGTCGCTGGGCGACCGCAGCTACCTCGTCCACGACTGCGAGGTCGCGTTCGTCGTCGATCCGCAGCGCGACATCGACCGCATTCTGGAGATGCTGCGGGCCGACGGCGTTCGGCTGACGCATGTCTTCGAGACCCACATCCACAACGACTACGTCACCGGTGGTCTCGCATTGGCCCAGGCCACCGGGGCGACGTACCTGATCAACGCCGACGACAAGGTCTCCTTCGACCGCACGCCGATCCACGAGGGCGAGATCGTCGAGATCGGTGACCGGATGCGGGTCCGCGCGATCCACACGCCGGGGCACACCTTCACCCACCTGTCGTATGCCCTGACCGCCGCCGACGAGCCGATCGCGGTCTTCACCGGCGGGTCCCTGCTGTACGGCGCGACCGGGCGGCCCGACCTGCTGGGTCCGGACCACACCGACGCCCTGGCGCGCCACCAGCACGCCTCGGCCCACAAGCTCGCCCGCACGTTGCCCGACCAGACCGAGATCTATCCCACTCACGGGTTCGGCTCCTTCTGCTCCGCAACCCAGTCCGAGGCGACCGAGTCGACCATCGGGCAGGAGAGAGGTGCGAATCCGGTGCTGACCCAGGACGAGGAGGACTACGTCCGCGAGCTGCTCGACGGCCTGGGTGCCTGGCCGGCGTACTACGCGCACATCGCACCCGCGAATTCTGCCGGGCCGAGCGCTCCCGATCTGTCCCTTCCCGGAAAGGCCGACGCCGCCGAACTGCGGCGCCGCATCGAAGCAGGCGAATGGGTCGTCGATCTGCGCAACCGCACCGCGTTCGCGGCCGGCCACGCCCCCGGCACCCTGAACTTCGGCCTCGACGGGGCGTTCTCGACCTACGTCGGTTGGCTGATCGCCTGGGGAACGCCGGTGACCTTGCTGGGGCAGACGGCAGAGGATGTGGCCCAGGCGCAGCGCGAGCTCGTGCGGATCGGGATCGACCGTCCGGCGGCACAGGCCACCGGAGGGCCGGAGAACTGGAGCCTCGACGCGCCTGTGTCGTTCCCGACCGCCACCTTCGGCGATCTCGAGCAGGTCCGGCACCATCGCAAGGTCGTCGTCCTGGACGTCCGCCGCGCGGAAGAACACGACTCCGCGCGGATCCAGGGCGCTGTCAACATCCCGATCCACGAACTCCCGCAGCGGATAGCGGAGGTCCCACCAGGTGAGGTGTGGGTGCACTGCGCCGGGGGGTACCGCGCCTCGATCGCCGCGTCGTTCCTCGACGCCGCCGGACGCAGACCCGTCGCGGTCGACGACCAGTTCGAGAACGCGGCGAAGGCCGGGCTCGACCTCGTCGGACCGCAGGCGTGACCTACCAGGCCGATCGTCCTCGCCATCGTCGCCGGGGCTCTGATCGGGCTCTCACCCTCCTCTGACAGCACCAAGTCCGCACGACCACTACCGAAGGAGAATCACCATGTGCCGACCCGCTACCTGCAAGACCTGCGCCAAAACCACCTGGGCGGGCTGCGGCCAGCACGTCGCCCAAGTGAAGGCGATGGTCCCCGCCGACCAGTGGTGCCCCGGCCACCCCAAGGCCGAGCGCCAAGGCACCTGGCTCGACAAGCTGCTGGGACGCTGACAGCCGGGAACCCGAGCGTCGGCGCGGGCGCCGGTGACCTCTGGCCACCCGACTCGGGGCCACTCGACTCTCCTGAGGTGGGCACCCCGGCCGGCAGACCAGAACCACGGATGCCGATCGTCCACTGAAGGTCGGGGCTTTCGTCCCTGAAGTCCGGAGCGCTTGAGCGGGAGCGTGGAGTTATGGATGAGGTGTTCACTACACGAGTGCCGGCCCTCCGCGGCGATGCTGTGGTGGCGTCGGGGCTGGTCAAGGACTTCGGGGCGACCAGAGCGCTTGATCAGCTGGATCTGACTGTTCATGCCGGCGAGGTGCACGGCTTCCTCGGCCCGAATGGCGCCGGGAAGACGACCACGATTCGCATTCTGCTCGGCCTGCTGCGCGCGTCCGGCGGTCGCGTCACACTGTTGGGCGGCGACCCATGGCGCGAGACCGCGGCGCTGCATCGCCGCCTGGCCTATGTGCCCGGTGAGGTGAACCTGTGGCCGAACCTCACCGGTGGTGAGGTGATCGATCTGCTCGGGGCTCTACGGGGCGGGCTGGTCACGTCCCGTCGGGCGGAACTGCTGGACCGGTTCGAGCTCGACCCGACCAAGCAGGTCCGGGCCTACTCCAAGGGCAATCGCCAGAAGGTCGCCCTGGTGGCGGCGTTCGCCTCCGACGTCGAGCTGTACCTGCTGGACGAGCCGACCTCGGGTCTCGACCCGCTCATGGAGACGGTGTTCCAGGACGTCGTCCAAGGCGTGCGCGACCGTGGACACACGGTCCTGCTGTCCAGCCACATTCTGTCCGAGGTCGAGGCCCTGTGTGATCGGGTCACGATCATCCGGAACGGGCGCGCCGCGGAGTCGGGCACCTTCGCCGAACTGCGGCATCTCACCCGCACGACAGTGGCGGTCGAGACCGTCCTGCCACCCACCGGCCTGGGCTCGCTGACCGAGCTGCACGACCTGATCATCGAGGGCAGCAAGGCGCGGTTCAGCGTCGACGCCGGCGACCTCAACACCATGCTCGAGCGGCTTGTGCAGTACGACGTACGTTCCCTGACGAGCTCCCCTCCGACATTGGAGGAGCTATTCCTGCGGCATTACGGCGACCAGCTCGACCGGCCGTCGGAGCTCGAGGCGGTGTGAGCTATGGGCACCGTTACGGCAGCCGACTTCAGCGGCACCTGGCGCCTGACCCGCCTGGCCGTACGCCGCGACCGTTACACCCTGACCGCGTGGTGCGCAGGATTGGGCCTGTTCGTGGCGGCGACGACGGCGATGTTCGATCAGAGCCTCGCCGCGCGCGATGACCTCGTGCGTGAGACCCGGATGGTGGCTGTCAACGCCGGCATGCGCCTGCTCGGGCTCACCTCCGGGCCCAGCGTGGGTGGGTACATGCTGCACCGCGAGTACGTGACCCTCGCCGTACTGGCTGCATTGATGAGCACGTTCGCGGTGATCCGGCATACCCGTCAGAACGAGGAGCTCGGTCGCGCCGAGTTGCTCGGCTCCACCGTGGTCGGCCGGTACGCCGGCCTGGCCGCGGGAGTCCTCGTGGCAATGGCCGCCGACGTCGTCCTGGCCTTGGTGCTCGCTGCCGGCATCGCGGTCAGCGGGCAGCCCCTCGAGGGCGCCCTGCTGGCCGGCGCGTCTGTCGCCGCAGTCGGGTTGGTGTGGGTGGGCGTCGCCGCGGTGACCTGCCAGCTGTCCTCGACGACCCGCGCTGCGGCCGGTATCGCGGCCGGCGCCCTTGGACTCGCCTTCGCGATCAGCGGCATCGGCAACATGCTCGGCACCGTCGACCAGGCCGGCCTGCGCGTGACCAGCGCGTGGCCCGCGTGGCTGTCTCCCATCGGGTGGGGGCAGCAGACACGACCCTTCGGTGGTGCCGCCTGGTGGCCGCTGCTCATCGCCGTCGCCGCCCTCGGCATCCTGCTCGGCATCGCGGTCACGCTCGCCTCCCGTCGCGATGTCGGACGCGGTTTGTGGCCAGAACGACGCGGCCGTGCCCAGGCGAGACAAACGTTGCTGAGTCCGACCGGACTGGTGTGGCGCCTACAACGGAGCGCGTTCACCGGCTGGGCTCTGGCCCTGACCACGTTCGGACTGATCTTCGGCAACCTCACCGAGCAGATCCAAGGCCTCGAGGGCAACGCCAAGGACTGGTGGACCGAGACAGGCGGAACCGACCAGATCATCGACGCCTACAAGGTCTCGATCATTCAGATGGCCGGCATGTTCGTCGCGATCTACCTGGTACAGGTGCTGTTGCGGATGCGAGCCGACGAGACCGGTGGCACGCTGGAGTCCGTACTGGCCTCGGGCGTCACCAGGGCGCGATGGCTGAGGGCTCACCTGGTGAACGCGATCGCCGGCTGCGTCGTCCTCATGGTGCTGTTCGCGGTCAGCATGGGACTGGCCGCCGGACAGGTTCTCGGAGATACCGGCATCCAGGTCCGTGAGCTGGTCTGGGCGGGCATCGTGCAGGTCCCAGGCATCCTGGTGATGGGGGCCGCCGTCGCGGCGGTTCTGTGCGCCGTACCGCGTTGGTCGGTGCCGATCAGCTGGGCCATCCTCCTGTCCGCCCTCGTGGTCGGCCCGATGTTCGGGCCTGGGCTGAACCTGCCGGCATGGGTGCAGAACCTGTCGCCGTTCACCCACAGCCCCAAGGCGCCCGCGGTGGCAGTAACCGCCTCCCCCCTGCTCGCCTTGACCGCCGTCTGCCTCGGCCTCACCGCGGCGGCCCTGATCGCGCTTCGCCGTCGCAACCTGACCCTCCCGGCCTGAGCTGGCTGGGGGCGGGTTCTGGACATGGTCAGGCCGCTTCGCGGCGTACGGTTCGTAGGGCTCCGAGTGCGAGTGGTAGCGCGATCCAGAAGGCGATCGAGACCAGGATCGGGCCGCTGTGGCCGCGCCAATCGGCTTCCAGCACGTACCTGAACGTCTGGGCGGTGTCGAGCCACTTGCCCGCCTTCTCCAGCCAGCCGTAGGAGATCAGCGTCCAGATGGTCGGGAGCACGAAGAACAGCACGATCGCGGCCGGCGTGTTGAGCAGGAGGGCACCGAATGCCATGCCGAGCAGGCTGTTCAGGAGCACGAACGCGACGAAGCCGACGACGTACTTCCACGGCAAGTGCCACGTCACCTGGCGGCCCAGGCCGTCGGACAGTGCAAGCGCCCCGGCCGCCGCGGCGAGAGCGTAGGCCGAGCCGAGCAGTGACAGCGCGATCCCGCTGATCACCTTGGCCGCGACGATGCGTACGCGGCGCGGTTCCTGAGTGAAGGTCACCAGGACGCTTCGCTGTCCCCACTCGCTTGTCAGGGTGAGGATGGAAACGACCGGTAGCAGCAGCGCGAGGACGAGGGCCGTCGGTGCGAGGTAGCCAGGCCAGGCTTGGGTGAACTCGGCGGGCAGCGCCAGCGGCACCGCGGTAGCGCCGGCCACGAGGACGGCGATCACGACGAGCATCCAGCGGGCGGCTCGGGTGTCTGCGCTCTTGCGCCACTCGATCCTGAGCAATCGCAGGAACGGCAGGGTGTTGGTGCGGCTGATGGTGGCGAGAGAGGTGTTCATCGGACTGTCTCCAGGGTCTGCGGAGCCTCGGCGCCGCCGGTGAGTGAGAAGAAGAGTTGCTCCAGGCCGGCACGGTCGCTTCGCCGGAGCTCGACCAGCAGCACCCCGGCTTGCGATGCCAGTCGGGCGATCTGCTCGGCGTCGAGGGTGCCGTTCTGCTCGACCAGTACGGCGCCGTCGTCCTGCAGGTGATGCGTCGCGCCGACCCGGTCGAGGATCGCCCGCAGCGCCGGCATGTTGGTGGAGCGCACGACGACGCCGTTCGAGGTCAACAGCTGGTCGAGGGTTCCGTGCGCGACGACGCGACCCGACGCGATGACGACCAGCCGGTCGACGGTTGCCTGGACCTCACCGAGCAGGTGGCTGGACAACAGCACGGTGCCGCCGTCGGCGGCGAAGTCCTGAAGCAGGGTCCGCATCCAGGCGATGCCGTCCGGGTCGAGCCCGTTGGCCGGCTCGTCCAGGATCAGTACCCGGGGGCGCGCGATCAGCGCCTGACCGATGCCCAAGCGCTGCCGCATACCCAGCGAGTACGCGCCGACCCTGCGTTCGGCAGCTTTGCCGGACAGGCCGATGAGCGCGAGTACCCGGTCGACCTCGCCCGGCGCGACGCCCGCCAGGTCGGCTGCGATGCGCAACGTGGCCCGACCGGTTCGGCCCGAATGCATCGCGGACGCGTCGAGCAGACAGCCGACGACCCGTGACGGGTTGCCGAGTTCGGCGTACGCCCGCCCGTCGATCGTTGCCGCTCCGCTGTCGGGACGAGTGAGGCCGGTGAGCATTCGCAGAGTCGTCGACTTCCCTGCCCCGTTGGGTCCGAGAAATCCTGTGATGGTGCCGGGCTCACAGGCGAACGACACGTTGTGGACGACGGTTGTCCCGCCGTAACGCTTGCAGAGTTCGTGTGCGGTGATCATGGCGTCGAGACTGCGCCCGCGGGCAGGATCACCGCGTCGTCCTGTGGTCAGGAGCTCCTGGTCCTTGCGGACGAGATCACGCCGCGAACGGTACTTCCGTCGTACCGGTCGATGCTCACGAGGAACCTGGCTCGACCAGACCGGACTCGTAGGCCATCACGACGGCCTGGGCGCGATCGCGCAGCCCGAGCTTGCCGAACACGTGGGTGACATGGGTCTTCACGGTGGTCTCGCTGAGGTACAGCTCGGCGGCGATCTCGGTATTCGAGCGACCACGCGCCAAGAGCCGCAGTACGGCGAGCTCCCGCTCGGTGAGCGCATCCAGGGCCACCGGCCGCGTGGCGCCCGGCCGGACGCGCCGGACGTACTGCTGGACGAGACGTCGGGTGATCGCCGGCGCGAGCAGCGTCTCCCCGTCGGCCACGATCCGCACGGCCTCGGCCAGCAGCTCGGGTCGCACGTCCTTGAGCAGGAACCCGCTGGCCCCGGCCCGCAGGGCGTCGTACACGTATTCATCGAGGTCGAAGGTGGTGAGCATCAGCACCCGCGGTGCCTCCCCGCCGGACAGGAGGCGGCGGGTCGCTTCGAGTCCGTCCATGCCCGGCATCCGCACGTCCATCAGTACGACGTCCGGCCGCAGCTCGCGGGCCATCGCGAGCGCCGCACGGCCGTCGGCGGCCTCGCCGACCACCTCGAGGTCGGCCTGCGAGTCCAGGATCAACCGGAAGCCGCCCCGCACGAGTGCCTGGTCGTCGACCACCAGGACGCGGATCACGACATCGCCCGCTCGATCGGAAGGCGAGCACGTACGGCGAACCCGCCGCCGGGCTCCGGGCCTGCGTCCAGCACCCCGCCGTAGACCGCCGCCCGCTCACGCATGCCAGGCAGACCATGACCGCCCCGGTGGGCCGGCTGCTGCTCCTGCCGGCCGTCGTCGCGCACCTCGACGCGCAGCTGGTCGACGCCGTACTCCACGGTGACCCGAACCCGGCTCGCGCCGGCGTGCTTGAGTGTGTTGGTCAGCGCTTCCTGCACGATCCGGTACGCCGCCAGGCCGACGCGAACGGCCAGCGCCGACGCAGCAGCAGCGGCAGCGTGTAGAGCAGGACTGCCGGCAACAGCAGCCACGCCCGCGGAAGGCCGGCCAGCGCGACCTCCAACCCCGCCGCCACCGCGACCACGACCACCAGGAGGTCGAACTGCTGACCCCGCGGCCACCCGAAACTCCTCACCCAGTCACGGTAAATCTCCGACCGCGGTCTGTGGGTCGTACTGCGGTACGAGGCGGCTCAACCTCCGGTCGGAGGGCACCGCGACCGTGCAGGTCGCGGAGGGTGCACGATGAAGTCATGCAGGACACCGCCGGTGTCACCCGGTCCGGTAGCCGGGGCCGGTCGGGACGTAGCCACCCGCTCGGCGACTGGCTGCTGGTCGCGGCGGTGGCGTTGCTCCACCTGCTGAACCCGCGGATCGGTCCCGGCGACCCGGAGCAGGGCACGTCGATCCTGCTGGGCGCGGTCTGGTTCGGTCTCGTACTCGTTCAAAGTGTGCCGTTGCTCTGGCGACGGGGGCGTCCTGCGGTGGTGCTCGTGGTGGTATCGGCCGCGTGGGTCGTGGCCCAGGTCGTGTTCGGGCCGTCGGCACCGTTCGGGCTGTGGGTCGCCCTGTACTCGGCGATCGTCCACGCGACCCGGCGTACGGCCGAGGTCGGCGCGGCCGCCGCGACTGCCGTGGTCGCGGCGCTCGAACTCGCGCAGGCCGGTGGAGACCGTCTGCGCTTGGCGGACGCGCTGCCGATAGTTGTGGTGACCTTGGTGGTCGGGATCGTCGGTTTCGTCGTCGCGGACCGGCGTACCCGGAGCGAGGCGCTGCGGGACCGCGCCGAGTTCCTCGAGCGGGAGCGCGAGGCGCTGTCCCGCCAGGCTGCCGCCGAGGAGCGGCTGCGCATCGCCCGAGAGCTCCACGACCTGGTAGCGCACAGCCTCACCACCATCGCCATTCAGTCGAGCACCGGCAGGCTTGCTCTGCCGCAGCATCCGGACGTGGCCCAGCGTGCGTTGGCGACCATCGAGGCGACCAGCCGCGACGCCAGCCGGGAGATGCGGCAGTTGCTCGGTGTGCTGCGACAGGGCGGCGACACCGCGGCACAGCTGGATCCAACACCAGGGCTGGCGAATCTCAACGATCTCGTCGACACGATCCGTCACGCCGGCGCGGACGTGCAGCTCACCGTCGAAGGCAGCCGCCGACCGCTCTCCCAGAGCCTCGACCTGGTCGCGTACCGGGTGGTGCAGGAAGCGCTCACCAACGTCGTCAAGCACGCCGGGCACCCGGCGGCCGCCGCGGTCCTCGTGCGGTACGACGGCGACCAGCTCATCCTGGAGATCACCGACGACGGAGCCGGGAACGGGAAGTCCTCAGACAGCCAGCCAGGTCTCGGCATCGTCGGGATGCGCGAACGAGTAGCCGCGCTGGGCGGACAGTTCACTGTCGGACCAAGACCGGTGCGGGGGTTCCGTGTGGAGGCTCGCCTGCCGATCCGGGCGGAGGACGAGCTATGACGATCCGCGCCGCGCTGGCCGACGACCAGCCACTCGTCCGCGACGGCTTTCGCGCCCAGATCGCTCTGGTCGACGACATCGACCTCGTCGCCGAGGCCACGACCGGCGCCGAGGCGATCGAGGTCGCACGCAGCTGCCGGCCCGACGTACTGCTGATGGACGTCCGGATGCCCGTGATGGACGGCATCGAGGCCACCCGACGGATCACCTCGGACGAGCGGTGCGGGGGTGTCCGTGTGCTGATACTGACGACGTTCGACCTCGACGAGTACGTGTACGCCGCGCTGCGGGCCGGAGCGAGCGGCTTCCTGCTCAAAGACAGCCTGCCGGAGGATCTGTTCGCCGCGATCCGCCTGATCGCGGCCGGCGACGCGCTGCTGGCTCCCGGCGTGACCCGCCGGCTGATCGCCGAGTTCGTACGGCGCCCCGAGACGCCCCGGGCCCGCCCGGCGGAGCTGGCGCAGCTGACCGACCGCGAACGCGACGTACTCGGTCTGATCGCCCAGGGCCTGTCCAACAGCGAGATCGCGGACGGGCTGGTCGTCAGCCCGGCGACGGTGAAGACCCACGTCAGCCGCATCCTCGCCAAGCTCGCCGCCCGGGATCGCGCTCAGCTGGTGATGCTCGCCTACGAGAGTGGTCTGGTCGTACCGCGCGACGCCTGACGCGTACATCTGCGGATGTAGTCGTGAACCCGGCGGCGTACGGTCAGGATCGGATCCGAGGCCGACGACGCGCGAACCCGCGATCCCTAACTTCGAAGCCATGACCGAGATCGCCCTCAGGGGCCTCACGAAGAAGTACGGCGACGTGATCGCCGTCGACAATCTCAGCGCCGACATCCGCAGTGGCAGGGTCACCGGATTCCTCGGACCCAACGGCGCCGGCAAGACGACCACCCTTCGCATGCTGCTCGGGCTGGCCCGTCCCACCTCCGGCACCGCCACCATCGACCAGGTCGCCTACCGCGACCTGCCCACACCGACTCGTCGTGTCGGCGCGGTCCTCGACACAGGTGTGTTCCACCCGGCCCGCACCGGCCGGAACGCGCTGCGGGTCTACGCGACCGCCGCCGGCCTGGAGACCGCCAGGGTGAGCGCCGTACTCGACACGGTCGAGCTGGGACGCGCCGCCGCGCGACGCGTCGGCGGCTACTCGCTCGGCATGCGACAGCGGCTGGCGCTCGCGGCTGCACTACTCGGCGAGCCCGACGTACTGGTTCTCGACGAGCCAACCAACGGGCTGGACCCGCACGGCGTGCACTGGCTGCGCGGTTTCATCCGCACGTACGCCGCCGACGGCGGAACGGTGCTCGTCTCCAGTCATCTGCTGGCCGAGCTCACCAACACCGTCGACGACGTCCTGATCATCAACCACGGCCGGCTCGTCGAGCATGCACCGCTGGCCGAACTGACCAACGCGACCACCAGCCTCGAGAGTCGTTACCTCGAGCTCACCACTGCGAGACCATCATGACCCAATTGCTCCGGGCCGAACTGATCAAGCATCGCGGGCTCCGCCTGACCTGGGTGATGCTGACCATCGCGATCATCTTGTCCGCGGGCCTCACCGCGGCGATCGCCATCGTGGCAGGCAGCCATGGTTCCGCACCGCTCGGCCGCGACGACCTTCGCGGCGTGCTCGCAGTACCCGGCCTACTCGTCGCGGGCATCGTCTTCGTGCTCGGCGTACTGTCGTCGGCCGGCGAGTACCGTCACCACACGATCACCGCATCGCTGCTCGTCACCCCGCGTCGTGGCCACTTCCTCACCGGCAAGTACGCCGCTGCCGCCGTCGGCGGCGTCGCCTTCGCCGCTGTCACGCTCATCGCGTCGTACGTCGCCACGGCGATCGTGGTGCTCGTCAAGGACCTGCCCGTCGACCTACTGACCGGGGACGCCGTCCTCACCGGGCTCGGAGCCATAAGCGCAGCCGGTCTGTTCGCCTTGGCGGGAGCCGGGCTGGGTGCGCTCGTACGCAGCGAGGCCCTCGCGATCATCGCGGCAGTCGCGTGGTGGTTCGTGATCGAGGGTCTGCTCCCTCGCGCGCTCCGCGAACCCGGGTTGGCGAAGTACCTCCCGGCGGCCGCTTCGAGAGCGCTCATCCAGGCAGGCCTCCCGGTCGTCGACGGAACCGTCGCCGCCGCCACGGGCGGCCTGCTGGTCACGGCATACGTCGCCACCATCGCCGTACCAGCGGTCCTCCTCACCAAGCGACGAGACGTCGCCTGACACGTCACACCAAACCGCGGCCAGAACACACCAGCAAGTGGCTGTGTCCACGCCGGCTCCAACCCGCCTCCCCCGGTCGCCACCTCGGCGACCGGGGCCTGGCAACCCGAACCTAGGTCCTCTTCCATCGGCCGAGCCCAACATGCTCGACGTCCCCGGCGAGGAGATCTGGCGGTTGCTCCGAGGATCTGCCCGCGGGTGAGCTCGAGATTGCCGAGCATCCGGTCGGTGTTCACCCAAGCGTGCGGACGCGACACGGAGCGAGGCAGATGTCGCTGGCTGCGTCCGAGCGGCGGGACGTCCGGCGGGTGTGAACGGTCAGATTGGCGGCAGCGGCGCAAACGTCCCTTGCAGTCGCCAGACTGTGTCACGATGCTCGACGAACTCACCGCCTGCCTGTAGGCCCGTCTTGGCGACAAGGACCTTCAGTTCCGCGTTCACGCCGTAGTCATCCGTCGAGCGCACGTCGATAACGAACGAGTCCAAGCCGGATTCCAGGCGGGCTTGGGCAACCTCCTGCCACAGGGGTTCGTGCGGGAGCCACACGAGACCATCAGGAATGTAGGGCGACCGGGTCGGCTTCAGCTTCATCGTGGCGAGAACGGTCCGGCCAGTACTGGCCTTCCGGCCCGCTGACACACCTACATCAACACTCGGAGCCCCGGGTGGTGTGGGCACCGAAACCCCGAGGTTGACACCCGAACTCTGGTCCCATCCCTCCACCCGAATGACGTCGACGGTCAGGGCGCCGAGGGAGCGAATCAGCCTCTGCGCTTCAGCGACCTTGTGCTCGAACAGGAACCGGTGGAAGTCGGCAACAGGAATGTAGGCAGGTGGATCGATTGGGTGGCCAATATAGACAACATTCTTGCGAGGGTGCCCGACCGGGAATCGCAGTGCTTCCGCATCCGACCAAGACACGGCCACGAGCTCTTCACCCGCTTCCCGCATCTTCTGCCGCGCCTCCACAATCAGTTGCGCTGCAACGCCGGCTACGCCGACTACGCCACCGAGGCCAACGAAAAGCGATGCCTTCGCAACGTCTAGCCACGTAGATTTGCTGGAGGCGGCGACGGCGGGCAACTTGTCAGTCACGACGATGATTCGCCGCTGGTCGTAGGGCAGCTTCAACAACGCACTTCCACTCATGCCCTCTCCGTTGTGACCTTTCTGCGCGAGTTCCTATCAGGCAGCGACTGACACTACTCAGCCCGCTCCTACCGGCTAGATCGCCGAGCCGTACGTTCCGTTACAAACGTGCTCTCACCGATACCCGCGCTCCTGCTCGTATCGCTCGGCGTCAGGTTCGTAGGGGCCATCGTCGTCCGGACACTCGCGGCAGACGTAGGTTGTGGTCGGCCACCGTTCGTCGATCGTCGGCGGAGTAGAGATCCTGAGCCTCTCCCACTCGGGAGGCCGCGCCGGCGGCGGGGTGGACTCCGGGACCTGATCGAGAAGGAACAGTCCTCCGAGTACCAGCAAACTATCCCGACCGCCTTCAAACCCTGCAGCACTTCTAGTCCCCTTGATCACACCCCTCCGCAGGCCAGTCGCGCGGCTGCTAGCTACATCGCCCAGCCTGGCCACTTGTTACAGCGTCCCTGCGCCAGAGATCCGCAACCGCCTTTCAGACTCAAGACTGGGCAACCTGTGCACGATGGAAGTGCCTCTCGGCACCTGGATTCGCTGCCGCTCGATTCGTGGGGCCGGTGCGGTGATGCGCGATGAACACCTGGACTTGGGATACTGCGACCGTGGACTTCACGACCAGTGATGTCGAGTACGACGGGTGCTGAACCGCGCCGCGTCCGAGAGCATGACCACCGCGATCCAGGTCCATGACCTTGACGCTCAGCCAAGACCCCCAGTCCAAAGCTGAGCCCCGGAGCCTGCCCGGGTACGGACGTCCCCCAGACGCCAGTACCCGGGCAGCTCTCGAGTTAGGGATTCACCAGAATCGTGGCACCGACGGCCGCAGAGATGGCCAGAACCGGCGTGTAGACGGCGGCGCAGTTGGCGTCCGCCTGGGTGCCCACGGTCTGCCCCCAGGCATGAACCTTGCCGTTCGAATAGGTACTGAGCACCGGACCGCCCGAATCGCCGCCCACGATGTTTCCTGCAGGCATCTTCACGCAGGTGAGGTCGCGGGTCGACGTTCCGTCGTTGAAACCACGTGTCACGTTGGCGTCGGTGATCTCACCGCAGTGAGTGCCACCGTTCGCACCGCTGAAGCAGACGTCGGCACCGATGTTCTCGTCCGAGTTCACATTGTCCGCGCCGGCCACGACCCGTAGATCACTGGTTTGCGGGCCACCGATCCACGCGGTCGCGGTGACATATCCCACCGTCGGCCTGATCAGTTCGAAATCGGTAGGCCCGAAGTTGGCGAACCAGCGGCCGGCCACATACCCGATCCGCTGACTCGGATCTCCGTTGAAGACGTTGGTGTTGATCGTCCAGCAATGGCCGGCCGAGCTTGCGTAGTTGAGGTTGTCCGACCATCGCTGCCAAGAGAACCCCTGGGTGCAATGGGCCCTGCCCACCTGGCCGATGTCGCCGACCACGTGGGTCAGGGCATTTCCGGCGTCCCACGGCGCCGTGTCGTTGTACCGCCCGGCGCGCGTCATGGGTTGAGAGATGACGAACCGCAACGGCACCTTGAAGCGGGCTGTCGCCCGCCTTTCGAGTTCGGCAGATTTCACTGTGCTGCCGATCGTGACCACCGACTTGGTGGTGTCAGCAGTCACAAGGTTCACCAGGGGCGCCAGGTCGCCTGCCCATGCCTTGAAATCGGAGAGCTGGTCGACGGCCGTGTTCAGGGTCTTGTCCGGGATGGCAGCGAACCGAACCTTGACATCGGGGTTCACCGAAGCGGCGCGGAGCTTTTCACTGACCGTGGCGGTCAGGGCCGACGACTTGGCTTTGGCCGACGCGTCCCCGGTGACGACGACGGTGAGGGATCCATCAGTGGCCGTTTCCAGGTGCTGGTATTGCACGCCGGCCGGCCAGGCCGTGTTCTTCAAAGCCGCGCGCGCTTTGGCTCGAGCGAGATACGCCTCCGAGAGGGGCGCGATATCAGCCTTGCTGACCGAAGGCCGAGTTGCGGGTTGAGCAGCCGAGGCGCCTGCTGCGGTGGCGCCGGCCGAAACCAGGACCAACACGGCGACGAGTGACAGTGATCTGTGCAATGGAGTAACTCCACATCTGCCGAGGGCGGGCGAGCCAGATTCGGCAACAGTCTCTGCGAGATCCCCACCACCACGGAAGGCTTTTGCACCTAGTTGCAATCGGTCGATACCTGTCAAGCGCGCAGGGCGGCGACGCTGCCGAGGAGGCCTGTCGCCCGCTGCTCCCGCACACGCTCGTCGCGGCCTCCAGTTGACAAGTCCATGAAGGACGCCGTCCCACGTCAGCTCGTATCTCGAACCTCCCGGCATGCCGTTTGGGCCCGGGGAGTTGTTCCTCGGCTGGCACCAGTTCCAGGGCTTCCGGCTCGAGGAGATCGGCGCCCGGCTTGGCCACGATATCAGTGTTGCTCTAGGCAAGCTTTCGATCCATCATGCGAGCGTGTCAGGCCGGTTGCGGCGCCGAACTGCTGCCCGCTTCCGGCTGGTCGCGGTCGAGGTGATCGGCGTGGAACCGCGCCTGTTGCATGCATCCCGGGCAATTCCGGTGCATCGATGAAGGCCGAGTCCTAGAGTGCGTGGGGTGAATCTTTCGCAGCTCGGTGCGCCGATCGGGCCGATGATCCGTGTCCACGGCGGGTTCGCCAACCGGATGTACCGGCTCGACACCGACCAGGGGTCGTTCGCGGTGAAGGAGTTGAACCTCGTCGACCGCCGCTGGACCTACCGGATCGAGGACGTGTTCAGGTTCGAGCGGGCGGCCTTCGCCGCCGGCATTCCGATGCCAGAGCCGATCTCGGCCGGCCACCACACGCTCGTCCACCGGTGGGTCGAGGGAGAGAAGGTGCCCGAAGCGCCAGTGTCGGAGGCGTACGCGTTCGAGATCGGTGAGATTCTCGCGCGCATCCACGCGCTGGACGTCGAGTGGACTCACGTGTCGATCGAGGACCCGGCGCCGCGGGACTGGCCCGAGCTCGCCGAGCGGGCGGCCGCGACCGGGCAGCCATGGGCCGACGTACTCGCCTCCCAGGTCGAGACGTTTCTCGCGATTGCCCACTTCGTCGACACCTGCGAACGGCCAGGCCCCGTCGTACTGACCCACAAGGACATCCAACCGTGGAACCTGCTCGCTCGCCACGGTCGGCCGGTAGTGCTCGACTGGGAACTCTCGGGGATGCTCGACCTGGCCGGTGAGCTCGGCTCGACCGCGCTGAGCCTCGCGAAAGGACCTGGCCTCGACAACATCCAGCCCGCCATCTTCGGCTCGGTCCTCGACGGCTACGTCGCCGGGGGCGGAGCGCTGCCGCCGCCGGGACCGAGCTGGTTCGTGTTCATGATCGGCGGCTGGCTAGGGCACACAAGGTGGAACATCCTCCGCTGCCTGGCCGGTGTCGAGGCGGGCACAGGCCCAGACCTCGCGCTGTCGCACGAGTCCGTGCGCAACGGCGTACGCGGCCTCCCCGACCTGTTCGGCCGACTTCCAGAGCTCGAGACGCTGCTCGTGTGATCCCCCGTCAACTCGAACTACTGCTGGTCTGAACTACCGCAACCCAATCCAGACCGCACGCGCCGTCCGGGTTCCCGACACCGCCAGCGCCACTCACGCTCGCGCGGACCGTTCTCGTTGCTCTGGGCAACAGAGTACGCCGGTCGCGGGTAGGCGTTATCCAGAAGGGCCGGGCGCGCCGGTGCGGTGTGACATCAGGGCTGGGCTGTCACATCGCGGGCCGGTGCGCGGACATATTGATGAGTCAACCGGCACGCGGCTGGTTGTCCATCGCACGGAAGAGAACAGATCCATGAGAATTCCCCTGAGCAACTCTTCTCGACGTCACAAAGGGCGAGGGCGCACCCTGGCGTTCCTGCTCACCGCCGCGGCGGTGGCCCTGGCGAGCTTCAACCCGGTGCAGAGTGCTGCCGGCGAACAGCGTGGGGCGAAGCCGACCATCGTGTTGGTGCATGGCTCGTGGGCGGACGCCTCGAGCTGGAACCGGGTCACCGAGCGCCTGCAGGACGACGGGTACACGGTACGCGCGATCCCCAACAACCTGCGCTCGGTAGCGGGCGACGCGGCGTCGGTGCGCGCCTTCCTGCAAACGGTGCCGGGACCGGTGGTGCTGGTCGGCCACTCGTACGGCGGTTTCGTGATCACCAACGCGGCCACCGGGCTTCCGAACGTCAAGGCTCTCGTCTACGTCAACGCCTTCGCACCGGATACCGGCGAGACCCCCTTCCAGCTCGTGGGGCCAGATTCGGCGCTTGCGGCCGACCCGGCGACCGTCTTCGACCTCGTACCTCCCACGCTGCCGCCCTCCCCCACGACGGACGTGTACCTCAAGCGGTCGACCGTCTTCACCTCGTTCGCGACCGGACTGAGTGTCCACGACCAGGACCTCGTCTTCGCGACCCAGCGACCGGGCGCACTGGGAGCACTCAACGAGCCGTCCGCTACCCCGGCCTGGAAGACGATCCCGTCCTGGAGCGCGATCGGCACGAAGGACCAGATCATCCCGGCCAGCGCACAGCGGACCATGTCCAAGCGGGCCGGCGCCACCATCACCGAGTACGACGCCGGGCACCTCGGCCTGATGTCCGCCCCCGGTGTCGTCACCAGGGTGATCGAGCAGGCCGCACGCAGCTGACCCGAGCCAGAACCTGCAACAAAGGAAGGAAAATCTGATGACCAAGCACATTCTGGAGGAGGCGGCGCAGGGGATCGCTGACGCGACCTCGCAACCGCCGTTCCTCTATCAGCTGTCGAAGGAGGAAGCCCGGAAGGTCCTGGACGACATCCAGGCAGCTCCGATCGACGTCGACGACAAGTGGATCACGGTACCGGCCGAGGTCGGTGACGTCCGGGTCCGGATCGTCAAGCCGGTCGGCGCCGAAGGGCTGCTGCCCACGGTCCTATACATCCACGGCGGTGGGTGGATCCTCGGCAACGCAGGCACCCACGACCGGCTGGTCCGCGAGCTGTCTGTCGGCGCCGAGGCCGCGATCGTGTTCGTCGAGTACGACCGCTCGCCGGAGGCGCAGTACCCGGTCGCGATCGAGCAGGCGTATGCCGCCGCCCGCTGGATCACCGCTCACGGCCGCGACGAAGGCCTTGACCCGAGCCGGCTGGCGATCGCGGGCGACTCGGTCGGCGGCAACATGACGGCGGCGGTGACCATCCTGGCCAAGCAGCGTGGGGACGTCACCTTCGTGCACCAGTCGCTGTACTACCCCGTGACCGATGCCGCGCAGAACACTGACAGCTATCGCGAGTTCGCCGACGGACCGTTCCTGACCGCCAAGGGAATGGCCTGGTTCTGGGACGCCTACCTGCCGGACCACACCCGGCGCGGCGAGAGCACCGTGTCGCCGTTGCGGGCCGGGCTCGACGAGCTCGCCGGTCTGCCGGAGGCGTTCGTCATCGTCGACGAGAACGACGTACTGCGCGACGAAGGCGAGGCGTACGCCCGCAGGCTGACCGAGGCCGGCGTCCGCACCACGAGCGTCCGCTACAACGGCACGATTCACGACTTCATGATGCTGAACCCGTTGCGTGAGTCCGCGGCCGTCACCGGCGCGATGGAGCAGGCGATCCACGTGCTCCGCAAGGCACTCGGCGTCAAGTAGGTCAGACCGCCGAGACCGGGCTCGCGGCGTCGATCAGGGTCGGGGTGAGCTGTTTGCGCGACGTGACGGCCAGCTTGGTGAACACCTTGCGGAGATGCCATTCCACGGTGTGATGACTGAGGAACAGCTGGCTGCCGATCTCGGGGTTCGTGAGCCCGCCGGCAGCCAGCTGGGCGATCTGCGCTTCTTGCGCGGTGAGCATGTCACGCGTCTCCACCTGCCGCCGCCGCGCTGTCGCTCCGGTCGCGACGAGCTCTTGGCGAGCGCGCTCGGTGAACGCCTTCGCGCCCATGTCGCCGAAGCTGTCGTAGGCGACGCGCAGGTGGAACCGGGCATCCTGGCGACGCTGCTCACGGCGCAACCATTCGCCGTACACCAGGTGGGCACGGGCCAGGTGTACGGCGACTCGCGTGCGGCCGAGCCGCTCGATCGCCTCTCGGTAGAGGGCGTCGGCCGCGGGCCCCTCGGTCAGCAGTGCCCTCGACCGGGCCAGGACCCCGAGGCCCCAGTCGGTCCCGGCTGGGCCCGCGTGTTGCTCGAGCTGTTGCAGTGCCTCGGCCGCTATCTCATCGGCGTTGCTGCGCGCGGCCGCCTCGACGAGTTCGGCCAGGGACCAACCGAAGAACCCGAGATCCGCCTGCTCGCACGCTCGGCGGGCTGCGTCGAGGGCGGCGTCGTACCGGGACAGACCGTTGTAGAGCACGGCGGTCACGTGCTCGGCCAACGCGAGCGCCCGGCCTTCGCCGCGCTCGGTCGCGTCCTTGACGCCGGCCTCGATCGTCTTCCTGGCCGCGCCCTCCTCGCCACGCCAGGCGGCGAGCATCAGGCGGGAGTACCGCAGCGGCGCCCTGCCGGTTGCTGCGGCGATGGAGTCGGACTCGGAGATCAGGGAAGCCGCCGCAGCGAACTCGCCGGCGTGCACGTGAACGCCCGCCCGGTACGACAGTGCCACCGGGAGGACGCCGAGGGCTCCGAGCCTCCGACCGAACTCGACCGCGCGGGTGGACAGGTCATGCCAGGCGTCGTCGTCCCAGAGCTCGGGCGCGACCGGTTCGGGCGCGGCCGGGCAGGCCAGCCACAGCCAGTGCTCGAGCCTGGCCGCACCGTGAGTGGCGTCCACGCGGAGGGCGTGCAGAGCCTTCCGCAGCGGTTCTACAGCGGCGGCGTACCCGTCGGTGAATCGCGTGGCGACCCCATCAAGGAGGAGGTCCATCGGACCGGCCGGCGCAGGGGCCGGACGAGCCGCGCGCGCAGCCTCGGCCGCTTTCACGACGTCGCCGAGCCGGCCGCCGAAGATGGCGGCACTGAGCGACTCCAGATACGTCTCCCGCGCCAACGGGTCGCCCAGGTCCTCGAGCCGGTTGGCCGCGTCGAGGAGCAAGGGTCCGGCATCGCTGCTGCGCCGGCGGGCGAAGACGATCTGGGCGCGCAGCCGCGCGAGGTGGGCGCTCTGGAGGTCGTCCAGCGGGCCGATCTCCGCGGTGGCGAGCAGGTCGTAGGCGGCGTCCGGTTCGCCGGCCCGGAACTTCGTACCGGCCGCGGCCAGCGCTCGCCCGGCGCGCCGTACCGGATCCGGTGTCAGCTCGGCGGCTCGCTCCAGAAAGGCAGCGGCGGCGGCCAGACCACCGCGCGCCCGGGCCCGCTCGGCGGCGCTCTCCAGTTCGGCGGCCACCGCCTCGTCGAGCCCTACGGCGGCGTGGGCGCGGTGCCAGGCTCGCCGATCAGGATCCACCGCAGCGTCAGTGGCTTCGGCCAAGGCACGGTGCACGCTGCGCCTGTCCGCTTGCGAGGCGTCGCGGTAGACCACGGACCGGATCAGCGGATGTCGGAACCGTACTCGGGCACCGATGTCGATCAGGTCGGCGGACTCCGCCGGTGCGGCTGCCTCAGGACCGATCCCCAGCCGCTCCGCAGCCCGCCAGAGCAGAGCGGCGTCACCGATCGGCTCGGCAGCGGCGGTCAGCAGGAGCAGCTGAGCCTCGGGCGGCAGCGACTGGAGGCGACTCCGGAAGCCTTCCTCGATCCGGCTGGTCAGCGCACGCGCGTCCGGTACGCCGGGGAGCCCGAAGCCACCCGCCAGTTGGCCGGCCGACAGGCTGCGCGGCAACTCCATCAGCGCCAGCGGATTGCCTCGCGTCTCGGCCACGAAGCGGTCCCTGACGCCCTCGTCCATGACACCCCTGAGCGCCAGATCCAGCAGGGCGCGGGCATCGCTGAAGTCCAGACCCGTGACGACGAGTTCGGGCAGACGAGACAGCTCATCGGCGGCGCTCGGGTGACGGACCGCGAAGACGAGCGCAACCCGCTCGGCCAGCAGTCGGCGGGCCACGAATGCGAGGGTCTGAGTGGACTCCCGATCCAGCCACTGAGCGTCGTCGATCAGGCAGATCAGCGGCTCGTCCTCGGCGACCTCGGTCAGCAGGTTCAGCATCGAGACGCCGACCAGGAAGCGGTCGGGGGGATCACCCGGAGTCAAGCCGAACGCGGTGCCGAGGGCGTCGTACCTGGGGGTGGGGAGGCGCGGACGCAGCTGGGAGCACAACTGGTGCAGGCCGCCGTACGCCAGCTCCAGCTCGGACTCGACGCCGGCTGCTCGCACGACGCGGCTCGCGGCGGGGTGCGTCTGCACATAGTCCAGCAGGGCGGTCTTCCCGATCCCGGCTTCGCCGCGGAGCACGAGCGCAGCGCTCTGCCCGGCTCGAAGACTGACTACGAGCCGATCGAGCGTCTCGCACTCGCGTTGCCGGCCTTGCAGCTGGATCGCCATCGACCACCGCCCAATAGCCGAGCCTAAGCGGCGGGCAGTGGGGTGGCAACGACCCTCAGGCTGCCAGATCGGCGGCCAGGACCTCGTCCAGGTCGGCGAACTCGCCGGCCTGGGCGGCGTTGAGGAACGCGTGCAAGAAGGGCTCGTGGGTGGCCGAGTTCGCCACCGTACGTGCTTCGGCGGCGAGATGCGCGCGGGCGCGGGTGACCAGCTGCCTCGCGTTGGCCACTCCGACCTGGAGTCGCTCCGAGATCTGCCGGTACGGGTAGCCGAACGCCTCCCGGAGCACGTAGGCGGCACGCTCACTCGGAGTCAGTCTCGCCATCATCAGCCGTACTGCCTGCTCGACTGCTTCGCGACGTTCGGTCTGGGCCGCCGGGTCGTCGCCGGCATCGCCTGCCTCGGGGGCCCAGCGATCGACCAGGGTCTCGTGCCGCCGTCGGGCAGAGTTGCGCACGTTGATCGCGAGCCGGGTGGTCATCGTCGCCAGCAGAGCCTGCGGGTTCGATACGACCGTGCGGTCCGTCTTCTGCCAGCGCAGCCAAGTCTCCTGGACGACGTCCTCGGCCTCGCTCCTGCTGCCGAGCAGCCGGTACGCGATCGCCATCAGCCGCGGCCGCATCTCAACGAACGTCGCCAGTGCCTCGTCGAGGTCCGATCGTTCTTCCTTCACCCTTCCGGCCTTCCTGCACGCTGGAAATGTCCTCCCTTCACGTTCCGTCGCCGGCGCCGCCATCGCGCCCTGGCAGACCCGTAGCCAACCCCGTGGTCGACGTGATCCGTCCTGGCTACGGAAGTACAAAGCCCAGGCCACCTGGCCTGGGCTTTGTAGGGCGAGCGGCGTCAGGCGGTCGGTACGACGATGTGCTTGACGTCTGCCATGTACTGGTTGGCAGATGCGGCGGCCTGCTCCGGATTGCTGCCGTCTTCGCGGGCGACCATGTAGGCGGCGTACCAGTCCCACCAATCATGTGGTGGTGCGACGGCCTCGAAGGCGCCGTGGTGCAGGCCAGTCTCGTGGAGGAGTTGTGACAGGCTCTCGACGTCCATGACTAGACCCTTCCTGGGATGCGTTCGGTGACCTCCTGGAGGACCCAGCGGTTCTCGTCGGGATCGGTGAAGGACGCCTGGCTCGTGTAGGAGCGGCCCTCCGGATCGCGGCCAGGCTCGGGCGGCTGCCCCAGCGCGCCGTGCCAGATCTCGCTCACGTCGATGCCACGCTGGACGAGCTCGGCGCGCGCCGCTTCGATGTCCTCGACGACCACGATCAGGCGCTGCAGCGGTGCCGCTCCGGCCGGGCCGAACTGGATCGAAGCCGGCGAGCCGGGCGGGGTGAACTGAACGGCGCGCAGCTTGTCGCTGATCCGGACGTCGATGTCGAGGCGCCATCCGAGCTGTTGGTAGAAGGCCTTCGCGCGGTCGAAGTCGGTGACCGGGATCGGCGTGGCCTCGAACCTCATCGGGGTCTTCGCAAGGTCCTGCCCTTCAGGCGGGGACGGGACGGTGAACTGGTTGTTGCTCATGGGTTTCTCCTTCGTGTTGAGTCGGATGGGGTGGTTCATTGCGTGGCGACAGCGATGAGCTCGCCGAGCCGGCGCTCGAGCTCGCTATCCTGTCCGAGGCCGCGGGAGGCGAGGGCCTTCAGCCGGGCCTGCGTTGCCGGACGCGCCGACGAGGCGAAGAACGCGCTCAGGGCCGGCGGCAGTTCGTGGTCGCCGGGCAGGGTGGTCGCGTCGACGAACGCCTTGGTCTCCGCGATCGCCAGCTTGTCGAACGACGCGACGCGTCGCGCGACGCGATCGGTCTCGGCGTCCAGCTGGCCATTGAGTACGACACGGCGCCCGGCTCAAGCGAGCCGTCAGGTCCAGCCAGGGATGCATCCCGGTCGGTCCAGGTGGCATCGAGACGGTCCTGGCGGGATCCCCCTCGGTGTCGTAGTGCGCGAGGAAGAACTCGCGGTTGCTGCTCGTGAACACGACGACGGTGAGGTCCGCGTCACGCTCGATCTCGCCCACCAGCTGCGACAGTTCCTCGACAGTCTGGGCGGTGATCGTGTTGATCGGGCCGTGGTCGAAGGTGACGCGCCAGTACTGCGGCGTGATCCGCTCGACCGCCAGATGTGGGTTGTTGGTCATTGGTCCTCCTCCGATCTGGGTTACAACCACACTCCCGCCGTACCGGCGGGCTGCTCAAGCGGCCGAAGCCGGTCGCGGGATCGCCTTCTTGGGCGATGCGAGCATCACGACCGAAGCAAAGAGTGCCGATCGCGAGGCCCGTGGTGTGGCACGTGGTGACTGCGGGCGCGATCGGGGTCGTGGGCGGCGAGCATCGGTTGCATGACCACTTCAACTGTCCACATCGAGCACGCACCCGTGATCGGGGAGACCGGGCGCGGACGACTGAGCCGGGGCGCCGGGTTCTGGGCGATCGCCGCGAGCATGTCGATCCTGACCGCGTTCTCTACCGCACCGAGCCCGCTGTACGGCCTCTATCGACGACAGGACCATCTGTCGTCGATCACCGTCGCCGTCGTGTACGCCGTCTTCGCCGCCGGGATCGTGGCAAGCCTGCTCCTCGTCGGCCACGTGTCGGACTGGTACGGGCGACGGACCGTACTCATCCCCGCTCTGCTGACCGGTCTGGTGGCTGCACTGATCTTCGCGACGTCCACCTCGCTTCCTGCCCTGCTCGTGGGGCGCGTGCTCACGGGTCTAGCCCTGGGGGCCGCCACGGCCACCGCCGGTGCCTACCTCACAGACCTGGACTCAGGCCCGAATGGTGTCGCGACGCGGAAAGCGCAGATCGTGTCCACGGTCGCGAACGTCGGCGGCCTGGCGGTCGGCCCCCTGGCGGCCGGCCTGCTGGCGACGTACGTACCCAGCCTTCCCCGGCTGATCTACGTCATCCTCGCGGCGCTGTTGGTGCTCGCACTGGCCGTCACCTGGCGGTCTCCCGAGGTCAGACCGCTGCCGACACCCCGGCACCGCTACCGCCCGCAACGGCTGGCCATTCCTGGAACTGCGCGGGCCCAGTTCAGTGCCGCTCTCACCGGTGACTTCCTGGTCTTCACCGTCTACGGCGTGTTCGCGGGATTGGCCTCCGCGTTCCTGTCCGGGCCGCTGCATCGCTCGTCGCCCGCGCTGGCCGGCGTGACCGTCTTCATCGCCTTCGGCGTCGGAGCGCTCACTCAGGTCACGACCGCGACCTGGCCAGTGCGTCGCCTGCTCGCCCTCGGCATTCCCGTGCTGATCGTCGGGCTGGCAGTGGTCGTGACCGCGGCGTGGGTGCACCCGCCGAGCCTGGCCCTGTACCTGACCGGCGCGGCCCTGGTCGGGGTCGGAAGCGGCAGCATCTTCCGAAGCACCCTGTCGGTGGTCCTCACGACCGCGCCGGCCAACGACCGCGCCGCTGCGTTGGCGCTCTTCTTCGTCGTGGGTTACCTCGGCCTCTCGCTCCCTGTCGTCGGCGCTGGGATCGCCCTGCAGTACGTGACCTTCAAGGTCATCCTCCTCATCTTCGCCGTCGTCGTAGCCGCCGGCATTCTGCTCGCCTCACCACTCCTGCTACGCCTCTCCACAAAGACCTCCTCCTGACCGTAATTGCGTCGAGGCGATCTAGGGTGCAAGCCTGAGGTCGTTGTGTGGCGCCTGCCGATGAGAACCGGGCTGGTAGGCCGTTGGGGTGCCCGGATCACGGTGGGGTGGCGATGGCGGATCGTGAACTGCGGGGCCGATCACGGGAGCGCGCCGTACTGGACCGGCTGATCGACTCCGCCAGGCAGGGACATAGCGATTCCCTGGTACTCCGCGGCGAGGCAGGAGTCGGCAAGTCGGCACTGCTGGAGGCCATGGTGGCCCGTCTCGACGGTTGCCAGGTCACGCGCGTCGCCGGGATCGAGTCCGAGATGGAGCTCGCCTACGCCGGACTCCACCAGCTCTGCCAGCCGTTCCTGGACCGGATCGACCGGCTCGCGCGGCCCCAGCACGATGCCCTCTGTACGGCGTTCGGCCTGCTGAGCGGGCCCGCACCGGATCGATTCCTGATCGGACTCGCGGTTCTCAACCTCCTGTCCGACGCGGCCGCCAAGCAGCCGGTACTGTGCGTCGTCGACGACGCACAGTGGCTGGATCTCATGTCCGCGCGGATCCTTGCGTTCGTCGCCAGACGGTTGAAGGCGGAATCCATTGTGATGGTCTTCGCCGTCCGCGACGGCGAGGTCCACGAGCTGGCCGGACTCACCGAGCTCGAGATCCGAGGGCTGGACGACGCCGACGCGCGAGCACTCCTCGATTCCGTGCTGCCGGGTCCGGTCGACCCGCGAGTCCGCGACCGGATCGTGGCCGAGACGCATGGCAACCCGCTCGCCTTGCTCGAACTGCCCCGCGCCTGGACCGCAGCGGAACTCGCGGACGGCTTGAAGACCGGGACGTTGGCCGGTCACATCGAGGACAGCTTCGTACGACGGCTCGAGCCACTCCCGGCCGACACCCGGCTGCTCCTGCTGACCGCCGCGGCCGAACCACTCGGTGACGCCACCCTGCTGTGGCGCGCGGCCGAGCGACTCGGGCTCGGAGCCGACCCCGCGGCCGGAGCGATCGAGTCAGGCTTGATCACCTTCGGGCAGCACATCAGGTTCCTGCATCCGCTGGTGCGGTCGGCGTCGTACCGGATGGCCACCGCCCGAGATCGCCAGGCCGTGCATCAGGCTCTCGCCGACGTGACCGATCCCGACCTCGATCCGGACCGGCGCGCATGGCACCGCGCCCAGGCAACCTCGAGACCCGACGAGGACGTCGCGGCTGAGCTCGAACAGTCCGCGCAGCGGGCTCAGGAGCGCGGCGGCTTCTTCGCGGCCGCAGCGTTCCTCGAGCGCTCCACGGAGCTGACACCCGAGCCGGGCCGCAGGGCCGACCGCACCTTGGCCGCGGCGGCGGCGAAGCGCAGTTCCGGTGCCCTCGATGCGGCGCTGGACCTCCTGAACGGAGTGGCCGCCGGCCCGCCTGACGCGCTCCGGGCCGCGAAGGTCGAGCAGCTGCGCGGTGAGATCGCCTTCGACCAAGGACGCGCACGCTACGCCGCTCGCACCCTGCTGAACGCCGCCAAGCTGCTCGATCCGCACGACCAGGCCAAGGCCCGGGTGACCTATCTGGAGGCCATGTCGGCCGCCATCTGGGCCAGCGGTCCCGATGCGCCGGGAATTCTTGCGTTCGCAGCATCCGAGGCGCCTCCCCCAGCCGCTTCGGACCCGCCGGCCGACCTGCTACTCCAGGCACTCGCGCTGCGCTTCACCCGTGGATACGCAGCGGCCGCACCGCAGCTCCTCAAGGCTCTCGACCAGGCACGCCAAGCCCAGGTCGACGCCGCCAACATCGGAGACTGGCTCTGGCTCGCCGGGAACCGGGCCGGCGGCATCATCGCCATCGAGGTCTGGGACCTCGAGACCGCTCTCGAACTCGCCCTACGGCAGGACCGGATGGCGCGAGAAACCGGCGCGCTTGTGCAACTGCAGTTCGCCCTCAACTTCCGCGCCAACCTCGTCTGCCTGACCGGTGATCTGAAGGCAGTGGCCAACCTGGTCGAGGAAGATCGCGACATCGCGGCAGCGACGGGCAACCCGCAGATCAGGTACGGCGGCCTGCTCCTCGAAGCGTTCCGCGGCGACGAGATCACCGCGACCGAACTGATCCGCGCCGCCACCGCCGAGGCGACCGAACACGAACAGGGCCGGATGGCGGTCTTCGCGACGTACGCGAACGCCGTCCTGCACAACGGGCTCGGCCGCTACGAGGCCGCCCGGGACGCCGCGTTACAGGTGTTCGAGCAAGACGTCCTCGGCTACGGCGTCCTGGCCGTCGGCGAACTGGCCGAGGCCGCCTCCAGGACCGGCGACACCAAACTCGTCGAGACCACCCTCGCCTGGCTGACCGAACGCACCACGGCCACCCCGACCGACTGGGGACGCGGCCTCGAAGCCCGGGCCCGGGCACTGCTCGGAGACGACGAAGACGCCTACCGCCAGTCGATCGAGCATCTCGCCCGGACCAACCTGCGCATCGAACAGGCCCGCGCGCACCTGCTGTACGGCGAATGGCTGCGACGCGAGGGACGTCGAGTCGACGCCCGCGAACACCTCCGCACCGCCCACGACCACCTCGACGAGATGGGACTCCAAGCCTTCGCCGAACGCGCCCGTCACGAACTGCTCGCCACCGGCGAGACCGTCCGGAAACGCACCCCCGACACCCTCAACGACCTCACCGCCCAAGAGGCACAGATCGCCGGGCTGGCCCGCGACGGCCTCACCAACATCGAAATCGCCGCCCAGCTCTACATCAGTCCCCGAACCGTGGAGTGGCACCTCCGCAAGACCTACTCCAAGCTCGGCATCACGTCCCGTCGGCAGCTACGCGCTGCGCTGGCCCGCTCTGCCTGACGTACACCAGTGTGTTTCACGGACGCGACGGCGTACGGCGCGGCAGACCATGGCCTCGTGGACAGCAAACTCGAGGCAATCGTCGTACCCGTATCCGATGTCGACCGGAGCCGGCACTTCTACCGTGCCCTGGGATTCCGGCTGGATCGCGACGACACAGCCGGCGACGTGCGGATCGTTGAACTGACTCCGCCGGGCTCACTGTGCTCGATCATCATCGGCACGGGCATCAACTCGGCCGAGCCTGGGTCGGTTGTCGGCGTACTGCGGGTGCACGATCTTTCGGCCACCGTCGCCGAACTGCAGGCTCGTGGCGCGGTGCCGAGCCCGATCTGCTACCTCCCCGCCGGATCGGATTGCGTGTCCTTCAGCGATCCTGACGGCAACAAGTGGGTGCTGGTCGAGGACGTACTTTCCAGCTGAGGCTTACTGTGGCCAAAGGGGGGTGGGATGCCGGCGATCGACGCGTTGTCGCATGTTTCGCTGACCGTCACTGATCCGGAGCGGAGTGCCGGCTTCTACAACCGTGTGCTCGGCACCGAGACGGTGTTCTCGTCCGACGGCGAGACCGGACGTCTCGTCATCGTCGCCCGGCCCGGGGTCATGATCGCGCTCCGCGACCATCCCGAAACCAGAGACGAACGCTTCGATCCGGCCCGGATCGGGCTGGACCATCTCGCCTTCCACGTCCCGTCACAGCCAGAGCTGGAAGCCTGGCACGTTCGCCTCCTCGCCGAGGGCGTGACCTGCTCGGACATCGAACGGAGTCCGTTCGGGCTGCATCTCAACCTCAAGGATCCCGACAACATCGCGATCGAACTCTTCGTCTCGCAGCCGGCCTGACAGACAAGAGCCGGCCGGAGCATCGTGC
>NZ_JBEZYF010000072.1:0-42760 GCF_040638415.1 Kribbella sp. NPDC026596
AGCACTCGACTGCGCCTGCGGCCTCTACCTGAACGACCCCACAGCCTGGCAGCCCAAGTAACCCCCGACGAACTTACGGTGCGGACCACTTAGCGACCACTTGCCGGCCGTATTCCGGGTTGAAGTCCTCACCCGTCCGCCACTCCGGCTCCCGCCGAGTCACCCAGGTGGTTGACGCCACCTCGGAGATCTCCGCCAGCAACTGCACGGCTGACGCACCACCCCCGACCACCAGCACGTGCTGACCCGCGAACTCGGCAGCCCCGCGATAGTCCGCGGTGTGCAGCTGCCGCCCGCGGAAACTCTCGATCCCCGGATACCAAGGAATGAACGGCCGGTTCCACGTCCCGGTCGCGTTCACCAGCGCCGCGGCGCGGTAGGTGTCGCCGTCCGTCCGCACCTCGAACCCGCCATCCACCGCGTGCACGCTGGACACCACGACCGGCCGCAGCACCGGCAAGTCGAAACGCTTCTCGTAGTCCGCGAAGTACGACGGTACGAACGCGTTGGCGCGGGCATCGGAGGTGCTGGGCGGCACCGGCACCCCCGGCAGGTTCGCGATCCCGTGGACGTCGTGCATGGTCAGCGAGTCCCACCGATGCTGCCACGCCCCGCCCGGTGCCGGGTTCCGATCCAGTACGACGACCTCGTCGTACGGCGTGAATCCCAGCCGCACCAGGTGGTACGCAGCCGACAACCCGGCCTGGCCGGCGCCGATCACCACTACTTCGAGCACACCAGATCCAACATCCGGGCCGCCGCTGCTCTTCCCGGCTAGCGTGAGCGGCATGGATCTCACCGCGGCGTACGGCTTCCGGATGGACTGGATCGTCAGTTTCGTCGCCGTCGCCCGCCACGGCGGCTTCTCCGCGGCCGGCAAGGCGGTCTTCCGCGGCCAGTCCCGGATCAGCGAGCACGTCGCCGAGCTCGAGAAGGCCCTCGGCGTCCAGCTCTTCGACCGTACTGTGCACCCGGCTGCCCTGACACCGGAGGGACGCGCGCTGCTGCCGCACGCCGAGGAGATCCTGAACCGCCTCGGCGATCTGTCCGCCGCGCGCGGTCACGTCCGGTTCGGCGCGTACCCGAGTGCCGCGGCCTGGCTGTTCCCCCGGGTCGCGCAGCGCGTACCCGCCGAGGTCCGGCTGCACCTGGTCGAAGGCCCGAGCATCGACCTCGAAGGCGCGCTCGGCCGCGGTGAGGTCGACCTCGCGATCCGGCCGGTGCATCCGCTGGTGGCCTCGGAGTCGCTGGAACACGCGATCCTCTGGACCGAGCCGCTGGTCGCGGTGTTCCCGGACGGCCACCCGCTGGCCGCGGCACAAGAGGTCAGCCTGGGGGATCTGGCCGAGCTCCCGCTGATCTCGATCGGCGAGACCTCGGGAGCACGCCAGTTCGAGTCACACCTGGCTTTCGCCTCCGCCGGGCTCAGCCCGGAGAGTGTCTTCCGCACCAATCAGCCCCAGACCCTGCTCTCGCTGGTCCGCCACGGCCTGGGTACGGGCGTCACCAACGCACTCGCGGTCACCACCGCCAACCTCACCGGCGTACGCCTGGTCCCGATCAGCGACTCGCACGTCGAGCGGCAGGTGGCCCTCTTCGTCCATCGCGACCGCCCGCGTACGCCGGCCCTGGAGCAGGTCATCACCGCCGTCCACGCGGTGCCACCACCGACCTGGCCAAAGAGTGAGGCCCCGCAGAGCTCGAGGCAACGAGTCAGCAAAGCGTTTTGCAAGGCACGATCGTAAGCCTGCGGATTCACTTCGATCGCCTTGCGGTCCTGGAAGAACGTCCCGCTGACCAGCGCCGCCGGCTCCTCCGAAACCGCCAGCCAGGCAGGTGTATCGGCGCCCTGGGCAACAGTCAGCGGAGCGGCGTACCCGCTCATCTTCGTCCTCACCCACCCGGGATTGACAGCCGTCTTCGCCGCGTCCGACCTGCTCGCCTCCGGGGCATTGGTGGAGCTACGCCGGGCCGGTCGCCGGGTGCCGGAGGAGGTGGCCGTCGGTGGGTTCGACGACTCCCGGATCGCCCGGGAGTCGGATCCCCCGCTGACCACGATCCGGCAGCCGCTCGAGCTGGTCGCCCGCGAGATGATCGAGGTGCTGCTGCACCGGATCGAGGGTGACGACGTGGCTCCCCGGATCCTGCCGACCGAGCTCGTCGTCCGGGCTAGCGGATGAACTGGTCCACGTAGTCGGCTCCGAGGCCGTTGGCGCCGTAGTGATCGCGGCACAGCTGGATCTTGGTGAAGGTGTCCTCGTACCCGATCTGGTTGCCGTTGTCGTCGAGGTAGATCATCGCGCCGGAGATGTTGAAGAACGTGATCATCTCCGTGCAGTCCTCCGGCACCCGCAGCGTGTGGATCTCACCCGGCGGCTCGTACACGAACGACCCGGTCTCCGCGACCCACTCGTGCTCGTCGTACTGCCACTTGCCCTTGATCACGTAGCCGAACACCGCGCTCGGGTGCCGGTGCCGCGACACGATGCCGGACCGGGTGACCTTGAGCAGGTTGCACCACTGACCGGTGATCGTGTTCAGCATCAACGGCCGGAACCAGACGTCCGGCGCCTGCTGCACCCACAGCCGGTCGTCGTCGGGCACCGCCGGTACGGCGATCTCCGCGGGCACACCTGCTGAAACCGGGATCATCGACTGCTCCTTCACATGCTCTGGTAGCCGCCGTCCACGGGCAGGACGGCGCCGGTGACGAACCCCGCGTCCGGTCCGGTGAGGAAGGCGATCGCCCCGGCGACTTCGTCGGGCGTGCCCCAGCGGGCCATCGGCGTACGGGACAGGATCCGGTCGGCCGCGACCGGATCGGCTTGTAGCGCGGCGGTCAGGTCGGTGGCGATCCAGCCGGGTGCGACCGCGTTCACCCGGATCCCGTCCGCGGCCCAGGCGACCGCGAGCGACTTGGTCAGCTGGACGATCCCGCCCTTGCTGGCGCTGTACGCCGGTACGAGCGGACCACCGAAGTAGCTCAGCATCGACGCGACGTTGACGACGCAGCCCCGGCTCGCGGCGAGCAGGTCATGGGCCGCCTCGGCCGCGCGCATCGCGCCGGTCAGGTTGATCTCGACCACTTCACGGAACACTTCGGGCCGGTGTTCGGCACCGCGCCGGATGATGCCGGCCGTGTTCACGAGGACGTCGAGCCGGTCGAGGTCACTGATCAGCTCCTCGAGTGCGCCGGGCTCACGGAGGTCGAGCTCGACCTCTTGGGGTCCGGCGCCGAGGCCTGCCGCGACGACGTGCAGGCCGTCGGCGGTGAGGCGCCGTACCGTGGCCGCGCCGATCCCACTGGTGCCTCCGACGACGAGCGCGGTGCGGGCTGACATGCCCGGAATCCTGCTCGGGCGCGGCGGCCCGCACAAGGAAGACCCGGACGGCGGATGGGAGCTATCCGCCGTCCGGGTCCGGCTTTCAGCCGGGGTTTCGCTTTCGGTCCGGGTTTGCTTTAGGTCAGTCGACGCTGCGGTCGATGCGGCGGTGGTACCGCTGGCCGGTCTTGCCGCCGATCAGCGCGGCGAGCAGCGTCACCACGACGGCCGCGGCGAGCGCGACCAGTCCGCCGGTGGTCAGCGTGTGATCCGCGATCGGCACCGACGGCAGGTCGACCCGGTCCAGTACGTCGTACTGCGAACCGGCCAGTGCGGCGATGCCCGCCACGACGACCGTCACGATGACGCCGATCAGCCAGACGCCGAAGCCCTGCCGCGCACCGTCGAAGCGGGCCAGCCGGCCGGCGACGTACCCGCCGTTGTAGTAGGCGATCGCCAGGATCACGATCAGGACCGCGCCGGACGCGACGCCGATCGTGCCCGCGTCGCCCTTGGCTGCCGTCCAGTCGATCGCGGTCGCGTAATCGACAGCTGCCGCGATCGCGCCCGCGATCCCGGTCAGCAGCGCGATCAGGCCGATCGCGACGAGCCAGCCGAAGAACGCGGAACCGCCCTTGAAGCCCCGGTACGCCGGATCCACTTCGGTGGCAGCCGACGTCCGGACATCCGCGCGGTGCAGCGGTTGTGTGTCTTCGTACTGAGTGTCTTTGTGAAGGTCCCGTGTCTCGGTGTCCTCACGGTGTAACTGGACCATGATTCGGTTCTCCTCGCAGACAGGCCCCGTGTCACCGCTCCGGTACCCGCCGTGAACCGAGCCATGCGTTTAGTCCAGCAAGCGGTCGATCTTGTCGTGGTAGCGCTTGCCGCTCTTCCCGCCGAGGATCGCGGCGACCAGGGTCAGGAGCACCAGGGCCGCCGCGGCGCTGATGCCGCCCATGGTCAGCGTGTCGTTGGACAGCGCCACGTCCGGGCGGTTGATATCGCTGACCCAGTCGTACTGGTTGTTGAGCAGCGCTCCGGTGCCGGCCGCGACGACCGAGGCCAGCAGCGCGAGCATCCACACGCCGAAGCCGTTCCGCCCACCGTCGAATCTGGCGAGCCGGCCGGCGACGTACCCGCCGACGTAGAAGGCCAGCGTCAGCATCAGGACGGCGACAGCCGCCGCGGTGAGGGCTGCCGCGGCGGGATCCGCCTTGGCGTCACTGGTGCTGTAGTCGAGAACCTCGGCGCTCCCGAGGGCTGCCGCCGACACGGCAGCCAGCAGCAGGACCGACATGGCGATCGAGATCAGCCAGCCGAAGAACGCCGCGCCGAACTTGAAGCCGCGGTACGACAGCAGCTCTGGATCGACCTCCGGCTCGATCGCCGTGATTGTCCCCAGGGTGGTGGGTGGTTGCTCCGGGACGATCGCGACGTTGCTCATCGCCCGGGCGGCCGCAGCCCGCACTTCCTCGTACCGCTCGGTCGGGTTTGCCTCGCCCGTGGGCGTCGTGATCGTGGCAGTCTCGCCGTACTGCTGAGCCATGTCCGCTGTTCTCCTCACTGGTCAGCCTCGCGCGGGGGGTCTCTACCCTCTCGAGCGCGTCTGACACAGCTGAGGGGCGGACTTAACCGGCCTCTGGGTTGGGCTCACTCGGTGTGGCCGGGTATCGACGCGGAGTGAAAACCAAGGGACCGGCCTGGCGGGGCATGGTGCGGGTCTGTGACGACCCGACCAGCAGGAGGCATCGCATGTCAACCGTTTGCGGATCGAGCTCAGCCAGGCTTGTGACAGTGATCGCTTCCTGAGGACCGCCCACGTCCCGCCCGATGACTACCGGAGTGTCTGGCGAACGGTGTTCGAGCAGCAGCTCGCGGGTTGCCTCCACCTGCCACGTGCGCGACTTGGAGGCGGGGTTGTAGATCGCAATCGCGAGATCCGCCGTGGCAGCTGCTGTCAGCCGCTGAGCGATCACGTCCCACGGCTTCAGCCTGTCGGAGAGCGAGAGTACGACGTAGTCATGGCCGAGTGGTGCGCCGACCCGGCTCGCGACGGCCTGCGCGGCGGTCATGCCGGGGAGCACGCGTACGGCGATGTCGGCGTACTCGGGCTCCGACGCGACCTCCGTGACCGCACTGGCCATCGCGAACACCCCGGGATCACCGGACGAGACCACTACCACCGCGGAGCCCTTGCGCGCCAGATCGAGTGCGAACGCGGCCCGCTCCGACTCGACCCGGTTGTCCGAGCCGTGCTTGCGCTGACGGGCCCGGTCCGGCAGGCGGTCGACGTACGGGCCGTAGCCGATCAAATCGTCGGCACCTGCGATCGCGGCCCGGACCTCGGGGGTCATCCATTCCGGGCCGGCCGGTCCGAGGCCGACCACGGTGACCGATCCGTCCTTGGCTGTCCTGGGCGACGGGGGAGTGAAGGTGTTGTTGATCGGGCTCGGGAGCAGGGCGAGGGAGAAGTACGGGACGTCGTCCGGGTCCACCTCGTTGAGCGGAGCCGTCCGCTGGGCGTCGGTGGTCGCGCGTTCGACGTACCAGGCCTCGTCCGCGCGGCCGGCGAGCTCGAAGGCCTCGCGGACATTGCCGAACGTCCGCCCGAGCTTCATGACGGCGGCGGCGTCGGTGCTGCGCAGCCGGTCGGCGAGCACGTCGGGTGGCAGCGTGCCCGGCAGGACGGTGAGGATCTCGTCCCGCTCACACAGCGGCCGTCCGAGTACGGCGGCCGCCGCGCTGACCGACGTCACGCCGGGGACGACCTCGCACGAGTACCGGTCGGCCAGCCGCTTGTGCATGTGCATGTAGGAGCCGTAGAACAGCGGGTCGCCTTCGGCCAGTACGACCACGTCGCGGCCCGCGTCGAGGTGCGCGGCGAGCCGGCCGGCGCAGTCGGCGTAGAAGTCGTCCATCGCGCCCTGGTAGCCGCCGGGGTGATCAGTGGTCTCGGTGGTCAGCGGATAGACCAGGTGCTCCTCGATCTGGCCGTCGCTCAGGTACGGCGCCGCCACCGAACGGGCGATGCTCCGCCCATGACGAGCACTGTGGAACGCGATCACATCCGCGTCCCCGATCAGCCGCGCCGCCTTCACCGTGACAAGCTCAGGATCGCCGGGCCCCAGCCCGACACCCCACAGTCGTCCTGTCATTCTTCCTCACTTGCGATCGCGTTGACGGCGGCGGCGGTGATCGCACTCCCACCCCGACGGCCGCGCACCACCAGATACTCCAGGCCAAGGGCGTTCGCTCTGAGCGCCTCCTTGGATTCGGCCGCCCCGATGAACCCCACCGGGATGCCGAGGACCGCGGCCGGCCGCGGTCCGCCTTCGGCGAGGAGTTCGAGCAGCCGGAAGAGCGTGGTCGGAGCGTTGCCGATAGCAACTACCGAGCCGCTCAGCTTGTCGCGCCAGAGATCAACCGCGGCGGCACTGCGAGTGGTCTGCAGCTCCTGCGCCAGCTCGACGGTCCGTGGATCCTGCAGCGTGCAGATGACCTCGTTGTCCGCCGGCAACCGTCGCCGGGTGATCCCCGCGGCCACCATCTGCGCGTCACACAAGATCGGCGCACCACCCTGCAGTGCTGCCCGCGCGTTCTTCACGACGTTCGCCGACCACGCCAGGTCCGCAACCAGATCCGTCATCCCGCAGGCATGGATCATCCGTACGGCGACCTGCGCCACGTCAGCCGGCAGATCATCAAGCGCAGCCTCGGCCCTGATGGTCGCGAACGACCGCCGGTAGATCTCGGCACCATCCCGCACGTACTCGTTCACATCGGCTCCCCGTCAACCAGATACCCGTTGCCTACCGCAAGCACATCCACAAACTCTCCGGCCGGCTTCCCGCACCGTCGCTCACACCCCGACCAGTGCACCCGCCGCCCATCCCGTCGCATGTTGGGTGTCATCCGCGCAGCATCAGCCCGAACGTCCGCCAGCGCTTTGCCGCACCCCGGCCGCCCCGCACACGCTGTCACACCGTTCCAGACCGAGTCCGGCCTTGTGACCAACCCAACGCGCTCCAACTGCTCGCCCGCCACCGCAGGCACCACCACAGACCGCCACGGCGTAATCCGAACCCCCACCTGGGCCACGCCAGCCACCCCCACCCCGACCTCGCCAGCCGCGCTCAACGCGTCCGCCGTGCCCGCGGCACCGGCGGCCTGCGCAATCGCGGCAGCCTGTTCCTGCGTGAGGCTTCCCAGCGGCACAGTCACCACGAGTGCGTCGCCGTGCAGCCCGGCGTCGATCGTCGTACTGGTCGTCGGCAGTTCCTCGGTCGCCTGCACCCCGAGCCGACCGAGGATCCGATCCTCACCGCGTTCGAGCTCAGCGATCCGCCACTCTTCCCCGTCACGCTCGCTCAAGAACGCCTCAGCCGCCGCAACCATCACCCCGGCGACCTCGCCCCACCCCACCCGGACTCCACGACTCCCGCCCCCGAGACTCAGCAGCGCCTCACGCCCATCGACCGCCCGAACGCCCACATCCGCCCGCACCCCAGCCAGATCCCCACGCCCGTCGTCCAGTGCGAACAGGAATCGCCCCGGCAACGCAGCCAGTCCCGGCCGCGCGCACAACTCCCGGTCAACCACAGTCGCCACCGGGAGTACGTCGTACCGGCTGTCCTGGTCCAGACCGGACAAAGGCGAAGCGAGAATGTTCCGTACTCGCTCATGGCTGATAGACGGCAACAGCCCAGCCTCGAACAGCCGGTCCGACAGCTCTCGCGGCCCATCCGGCGTCAGGGCGCGGATCTGCACATTCCCACGCGAGGTGAGCTCCAATCGCCCATCACCCAGCTCGAGCGCAGCCTGCCGCAGTACGTCCAGCTGCTGACCACTCAGCACCCCACCAGGCACGCGAATCCGGGCAAGCCCGCCGTCGGCCGCCTGGTGTACCGCCAGCACACCGGGGCATCGATCGGTCTGAGTCCTCGCCACAGGCGTGATGCTACGTCCCCGGCACCTCCTGTGTTCTGGACCACAGCAGCACGCCGACGGTCAGCATCGCGCACAACCCGCCACCCACCATCGCCGCCGACACCGACCACGAGTCGACCACCAGTCCACCCAGCAACGCCCCAGTCGACAACACCGCCTGGAACGACGCCGTGAACAACACAGTCGCAGCCTCCCGCGACCCCGGCACCGCCTTCGCGAACATCCCCATCGAGCACACCGGCACCCCGCCGTACCCGAGCCCCCAGACCACCAACAGCACCAGCGCCCCCGCCGTACTGTGCCCCACCACAGGCATCAGCAGCGTCGCCAGCGTGATGAGCGCAGCGCAGCCGGCAAACGTGACGGTCAGGTTCCGGCCAGCCGCCGTACCCGCAACGAGATTCCCAACCAGTCCGGCAGCGCCATAGATCAACAGCAGCACACCGATCAGCTCTGGCCGTACGACGTGTCGCAGGAACGGAGTCACGTACGTATAGCTCGCGAAGTGCGCCGTCACAATCAGACAGGTCACGATCAACGCGTACTTGCTGCCCCGCAAGGCCTCCCGCAGCACGGCAGGCCGTGTCACCTGCAGCGGCGGCAGCGGCGGCACGGACACATACAGAGCACCCAGTACCACCAGTGAGAGCACTCCCAGCGCCGCGAACGACGTACGCCACCCGGCGAACTCACCCACGAACGTCCCCGCCGGCACGCCGAGCACCGACCCGAGCGGAACCGCGGAGAAGATGACCGCAGTCGCCCGAACAGTCCACCGCTCAGGCACCAGCCGCGCCGCCAGCCCCGCACCAATCGACCAAAACCCGCCAATGACGAGCCCGACCACGAACCGGGCAAAGAGCTCGAGCCAATACACCGGCGCAGCCGCCGCCAGAAACCCAGCCACGGCCAGCAGCCCCATCAACACACACAACATCAACCGCCGATCAACCCGAGCCGTAGCGACCGTAACCACCGGCGCCGCCACCGCCGCGACCAGCCCAGGCATCGTCATCAACCACCCGGTCCGCCCCGCCGTCAGCGCAAAATCAGCCCCAATCGGCGTCAACAACCCAATCGGCAGAATCTCCGTAGTCACGATGGCCCAAATCCCCAACCCCACCGCCACAACCCCAACCCACCGCCCCACACCGACACGCTCCGCAGTAACTGTCACGCCCCCACCCAACCGCCCCACCACCCCCCAACCTCGCGACTTTGCGACAGTGCCCTTGCCCGCAACCTCAACGTCGCATTCCCGCCATCCCGGCAACCTGGCCGCCCCGGCCGTGCCGCCACCCCGGCAACCTGGCCGCCCCGGCCGTGCCGCCACCCCGGCAACCTGGCCGCCCCGGCCGTGCCGCCACCCCGGCAACCTGGCCGCCCCGGCCGTGCCGCCACCCCGGCCGCCCCCGGCCGCGCCGCCACCGGGCGCCACCAGTCGGCGCCTTCCATACCCGCGCCATCACGCCGTCCTTTCCGCCCTTGCCTCGCCAGCGCCGCGTCGGCCTCGGGTGTGCTGACTTGTCGGTGGGTGCTGGCAGGGTCGGCGGCATGGTGCTGAGGGACCGGCCGTGGCCGGCGGATGATTCGACGCTGCGGCAGTCGGTGGTCGGGTACTTCCAGTTCATCCACACGACCGCGGTGAACAAGCTGGACGGCCTGGACGAGCAACAAGCCCGAGCGACACCACTCGCAACCTCACCCGTCATGAACCCGCTCGGCCTGATCAAGCACCTCACCGCGGTCCAGCGGCAGCACATCCAACGGACGATCGGCCGCCAGGATCTCCCGTCCCTGTGGCGATCCGACGACCACGACTACGAGTTCCGGATCAGGTCGGAGGAGACGGTCGCCTCGGTGCTGGCGGCGTACGACGCCGAGTGGGAGCTGTCCCAACAGACGCTGCGCGACGTCGACTGGTCCGGTTTCATCGAGGGCTACCGTGGGCCGATCCGGATCGAGCGGCTGCTGATGGACGTACTGCAGGAGTCGGCCCGGCACCTCGGCCACCTCGACATCGTCCGCGAACTGATCGACGGCGCCCGCGGAGAATGATCCGACTTGGGATCATCTAGCAGTAGATAATCCCGCGTTATCCTCGAAACATGGCCAAGACCCCACCGCGCACGGTTCCCGACCTCACCGGCTACCTCACGCACGCCGGTCATGTGCTGGAGACCCAACTCTCCGCCGCGCTCGCCGAGGTCGGCCTGACCCTGCGCATGCAATGCGTCCTGCGGCACGCCCTCGAAGCGGAACGCACCCAGATCCAGATCGCCGAACTCGCCTACATGGACAAGACCACCATGGTCGTCACCGTAGACGCCCTCGAAAAGGCCGGGTACGCCGAACGCAAACCCTCCGCCACCGACCGCCGCGCCCGCATCATCGCCGTCACCGACTCCGGCGCCAAAATCGCCGCCGAAGGCCAACGCATAGTCGACCAAGTCCACGCCGAAGCCCTATCGGCCCTCCCCACCACCCAACGCAAACCCTTCATAGAAGCCCTCACCACCCTGGTCGACGGCCACCTCTCCACCCCCACCGAGTCCCAACCCATACGTCGCCCCCGCCAACGCACCACCTAGCCCGCCCGGCACCAGCTATTCCGTCAACGCGCCACCTAACCCGCCTGGCACCACCCAATCCGGCAACGCACCACCTGGCCCGCCAACGCACCAGCGAGCCCGCCAATGCACGACATAGGCAGGCCTTCGCCAAACCCCGCGAACCTCCCACCCCTAAGCACCTCCGGCTCCCCCGGCCCCCGCGGCCGATTTCCCTCCAGCCCGGCCCCTTCACGCGGCGCTGACCCGTGGCCCGGGCGATCTGATCGGCGCAGCTTCCGCACCTTCGTTCCAGCGCCGACTCGTGGATCGCGGCCTTCGACACGCCGGTGATCCGCACTCAAATCCACGACTCGACGACCCACGCCGGCGGTGATCCGCACCCGGATGCACGACTCGACGACCGCCCGCCGGCGGTGGTCCGGACCTGGATGCACGACTCGGCGACCGCTCCTGCGATGGCTATTCCGTGGCGCCGTTGGCGGCGGAAGCTGACCCGTGTCCCGGGCGGTTCACCGGCGACGCGGGCGCTGCAGCTTCGGCCCCTGCGCTGATTCGTGGATCGCGGTGTTCCGGGGTGAAGTGATCGGCGTCTGAGCTGTGGGTTCAGGGGAGATGGCGGGTCTTGGCTCGGGTCAGCATCCGCTGGGATCTCTGGCTCTAGTGTTCAGGTCGTGGCGAGACTCGCGGTGAAGCTGCTGTTGTTGGATGAAGACGATCGGCTGCTACTCATCCACGCCAGGGACCCGCGGACACAGGCCGAGTGCTGGTACCCCGTGGGTGGGGGTGTCGAGCCTGGCGAAACGGTGCAGGTAGCCGCGGCTCGCGAGGCGTATGAAGAGACCGGGTTGGTCGATCTGCCGCTGGGGCTTCCGGTTTAGCGACGCGATCACATCTACGAGTACGACGGCCGGGTTGTCGAGGTCCACGAAGAGTGGCTGATGTGCGCGGTTGGTCGCTTCGAGCCGGCGCCGGCGCAGTTGACTGAGGGTGAAGCTCGCAGCATCTTGGGGTTCCGGTGGTGGCGGGCGCAGGAGTTGGCTGAGGTGACGGAGACAGTCTTCCCGCCGCAGCTCGGCCGGCTGCTGATGGATCTGTTGGCCAACGGTGCGCGGGCAAAGCCCGTCGACATCAGCGAGCCGACATCCTCGGCGACAAGCTAGAGGGCCTGGTACGCCCCGCGTCCCTGGTCTGTCACGGTGATGCGCGCCCGGATCCACGACTCGACGACCGTCCGTCGCCGGTGGTCCGCACGCGGATGCACGACTCGATGACCGCTCCTGCGGTGGCTGTTCTTGGCGCTTTCGGTGGCGGGCGCTGAGTCGAGTCCCGGGTGGATGTGTCCGCGAGGTTCTGCACCGTTGGCCCGGCGCCGATTCGTGGATAGCGGTCCTCGACACGCCGGTGTCCGGTGCCGGGATCCACGACTCGACGACCGCCCACCGCCGGTGGTCCGCGCCTCGATGCACGACTCGCCGATCGCTCCTGTGGTGGGTGTTCTTTGTCGGTGGGTGCTCAGTGGTTTCCCGGGTCGGTGCGGCATCAACCGGCCCAGTACCGGTGTCCTGCTGCCATGAGGCTCCCCGGGGCGGGGCGGGGCGTGCGTCTCGGCCGGCTCCACGGTTCGCTCGCCGATGACCTTGGTCCGTGACACCGGTCTGCGGGCGCCGCCGGAGGGGGCCAGAAGGGCAGCCGCCGCGAAGCGGTGTCCTCTCGTGCAGCAGACAGGAGGTGATCCGTTAAAGGATCGTCTGTTATGGGACTATCTGTTAGGGTCGTTCTTGTTGAGTTCGGAGACGGGAGATGGCTGGTGGCGGCAGAGGTTGTGGGTGGGGTTGAGCGGGTTGCGCGGGGGCGGGTCAAGGCGCTGGTCGTGCTGTGTGTGATGCAGTTGATGATCATCTTGGATGGGACTGTGGTAACGGTGGCGTTGCCTACGATTCAAGGGGATCTGGGGTTTTCGCAGGCAGGGCTGGCTTGGGTGATGAACTCCTACTTGATCGCCTTCGCCGGGCTTCTGTTGCTCGCCGGGCGGATCGGGGATCTGGTTGGGAGCAAGCGGGTGTTCCTGGCCGGGCTGGGGCTCTTCACCGCGGCCTCGTTGCTCTGTGGTGTCGCGGGAGACGCCGAGGTCCTGATCGCCGGGCGCTTCCTGCAGGGGGTTGGAGGTGCACTCGCCTCGGCGGTGGTCCTCGGGATGATCGTCAACCTCTACCCGGCTCCAGGCGAGCAGGCGCGCGCTATGGGGGTCTACAGCTTCACCTCGGCCAGTGGCGCGTCCATCGGCCTGATCCTCGGTGGCGTGATCACCCAGACCATCGGCTGGCACTGGGCATTCCTGATCAACGTCCCGATCGGGCTCGCCGCCCTGGCCGCGGCCCTGCGATTCCTGAACGCCCAGAACGGATTGGGGATCGGCAAGGGTGCTGACGTGCTCGGCGCCGCGCTGGTGACGGCCGGTCTGTCGCTGGGGGTCTACACGATCGTCCAGACCGCCGAGCCGCAGGCGACACTCTGGCGCACGCTCGCCCTCGCAGCCGCCAGCGCGATCCTCCTGGCCGCGTTCGTACTGCGCCAGGCGCGGATCAAGAACCCCCTGCTCTCCCTGCACATCTTCCGCAAGCGCCGACTGACCGTGGCGAACGTCGTGGTTGTGCTGCTCTTCGCGGCCGGCTTCGGCTTCCAGTTCACGACTGCGCTCTACGTGCAGCGGGTGCTCGGCTACGACTCACTCACCACCGGACTGGCGTTCCTGCCCGCACCGATCATGAACGCCCTGATGTCGCTGTCCATCGCGCCAAAGCTGACCGTCCGTTTCGGCCCGCGCAAGATGCTGATCATCGGCCTCGCAGCGTTCCTGGTGGCACTGCTCTGGATCAGCCAAGCACCAGTGGACGGTTCGTACGTCGTCAACGTCGCCCCCGTACTCGCGGTGATGGGCGCAGGGATCGGACTGGCCATCCCAGCCGCGATCATGATCGCCATGTCCGGTGCGGACGCCAAAGACGCCGGACTGGCCTCAGGACTCAACAACACCGCTCAGCAGGCCGGTGCGGCTATCGGGACCGCCGTACTCGCGACACTGGCCGCATCCACCACCACAAGCCGGTTGGCTCACGGTGCGAGCGACGTACTGGCGCTGCGGGACGGGTACGGCGTCGCGTGGCTCACAGCGGCCGCGTTTGTCCTGGCAGCCCTCACACTGGCTACTGTTACCGGCCGTGAGTAAGACGAGAGACCTGCTCTGGTTGCTCACGATCGTGATCCTGCCGTTCCCGACCGAGATCGTGGGCGTCTACGAGAGCGACCGGTTCACGGCCGGCTTCTACACCGGGACGATCCTGGCGCTCAGCCTCTGCCAGTCCGCGCTCGCCTGGCTGATCCACGGGCACAAGGAGATCGAGAACCCGGACAACCCGGTCCGCAGTCGGGAACTGGCCGGCTCCCTCGGGCTGACCGGGCTGACCCTGGTCGCGTTCATTCTGGCGGCCTTTGTTCCCGGAGTGGGTTTCTACGCGTTGTTGTTGCTGCTCCTGTCGCCGATCACGCTGCGCGTGTGGGACAGGCTGCCGCAGAAGGTCAGCTGAGCCCGGACCAGAACGCGCACTGGTGTTCGGTGCTCAGGTTGACCGGCTGGATGCCGCTCTGGTCCGTGGGAGCCAATGACAGACCCTTGATCGTGTGACCGGCCGTAGGCGACCACTGCGGCCGGTCCGGTCCGTTCGGGTTGCCGGTGCGGGCGAAGGCCGTCCAGTAGTCGATCATCTGGTTCGACAGCCGCTGCTGTGCCTCCGACATCGGGAAGTCGTAGCCACCGAGGCGGAACAGGTACGGGAGCTCCATGGCGTGCGCGGCGCCCAACCCGGGCGCAGCGATCGGCGAGTGCTTGTCCGCGAACTCATACGCGTACACCGGCACCTTACGAGCAGCCTGCTGGTCGTTGGCGACCTGAGTGCACGACCAGATTCGGTCCGTCGTGACAGCGGCCCACGCTGCCGCCGGCGACTCGTAGCGATCCAGCGGGTAGTGCCGCAGGACCTGCGGAGCCTTGTCCGCGCCGACCATGTTCGTCACCAACTGCGGGTAGTCCGTAATGTCCCCGAACGCAGGCAGCCATGCGCTCGCCTCGTCATGGTTGTTCCCGGAGATGATCGGCACACGGTGGAACAGACCGGCCTTCATCGCCTTCGCCGGATCCAGCGGTACGGCGGCAGT
This sequence comes from Kribbella sp. NPDC026596, assembly GCF_040638415.1. Classification (NCBI taxonomy): domain Bacteria; kingdom Bacillati; phylum Actinomycetota; class Actinomycetes; order Propionibacteriales; family Kribbellaceae; genus Kribbella; species Kribbella sp. NPDC026596. The sequence goes on from NZ_JBEZYF010000072.1 coordinate 15,056, forward strand.
CCCGCCGTACCCGACCTGCGTGAACTGCAGCAGGTCCTCCACCAGTACGTCGGACTTCGCCGCGCGGAGGCAGTCGAGCATGGATTGGCCGGGCTTGCAGCCGAACCGGTCCTTGTTGCCGTCGGCCCACTCCTTGCCGTTCGCCTGGACCGTGCGGGCGGGGATCCACGGGGAGTCCGCCGCCTGGCCCGGGTACTGGCTGTTGTCGGCCCAGTTGAACGCGCACGAGCCGCTCTGCATGATCGCCTTCGCGAAGAGGCCGGTGGCGGTCGGTGAGGTCAGCTGTGCGCAGACGCTCATGCCGCCCGCGGACTCACCGGCCATGGTGACGTTGTGCGGGTCGCCGCCGAAGGCGCGGGCGTTGCGCTGTACCCAGCGCAGGGCGGCCTGCTGGTCCTGGATGCCGTACGTGCCCGAGCCCGGCAGACTCGGGTATCCGAAGAACCCGAAGGTGCCGAGGCGGTAGTTGACCGTCACGACGACCACGTCGCCGCGGGTGGCGAACTTGGACGCCTCGTAGCTGCTGCCGGCGCCGGGGAAGAACCCGCCGCCGGGGATCCACACCACCACGGCCCGGGGCTTCGGTGACCGGGCTACCGGTGTCGTGACGTTCAGATAGAGACAGTCCTCGCTCGTGCCGCCGTCCGGTGCCTCGGAGTTCGGTTGCTGTGGACACGGATTGCCGACGTTCGACGCCCGCACCCCGTCCCACGGCTTCACCGGCTGCGGCGCCTTCCACCGCAACGCGCCCACCGGGGGAGCGGCGTACGGAATGCCGTCGAAGACCCGCGCCTGCCCGACCGTCTTGCTCGCCACCAGCCCGGCATCAGTCCGTACGACGTCCTGTTGGGCAGCTGTGCTCGGCTCGGCCGCACCCACCAGGAGCCCGGCCGGAGCGACCACCGCGGCCAGCATCACCAAGAGTTTCTTTGTCATGCCGGAAGCGTCGCCGTGACCCGCTCACTCCCGCTTCGGCCTGAAGACGAAGCCACCTACACCTTTGGTCTACGTCTCGCCCTCACCCCCGCCGCCGAAGGCGGCGTCTACTTCTTCCTGCGCAGCAGGTAGGTATCCATGATCCAGCCCTTACGATCACGAGCCTCGGCGCGGACCTTCTCGATCTCGCCGGCGACCTCGCTCAAGCGCCCCGAGATGAGGATCTCATCAGGTGTGCCGAGGTAAGCACCCCAGTAGATGTCGGCGTCCTGATCGAGATGCTCCGTGAACGCCGTCTGCGCATCCAGCATCACGACCACATCGTCCACGTCCTCCGGCCACCCCTTCGCCAGCCGCCGCCCGGTCGTGATCTGGATCGGTCGCCCGACCTGGTTCAACCCGACCCGATGCCGCGCGGCCAGCGTAGACACGCTGCTGATCCCAGGGATGACCTCGACCGAGAACTCCAGCTCACCCCGCGCCAGGATGTCGTCCAGGATCGCCAGCGTGCTGTCGTACAGCGACGGGTCGCCCCAGACCAGGAACGCCCCCACCTGATCCTCGCCGAGCTCCGACGCAATCAATCCCGCGCACACATCGGCCCGGCGCCTCCGCCAGTCGTCGACGGCTTCGACGTACGCGCTGCTGCTCCGGTCGCGCTCGGGATCCTGACCGACGACCACCCGGTAGTCAGTGGCGTAGCGCCGCAGGATCTCCGACCGCAGGTCGACCAGTTCCTGCTTGACCTCGCCCTTGTCCAGCACGAAGAAGACGTCGACCCGGTTCAGCGCCGACACGGCCTGCATCGTCACCTGTTCCGGATCGCCCGCGCCAACGCCGACCACCACGATCTCCCGCATGGGCGCAGCCTATGTCAGACCGTCAGCAGCAGTGCGGCGGCGATGACGGTGCCGAGCACAGCGCCGCCGTAGCACAGGATCACGATCGGTACGGCGTACCGCTTGAGTTGCAGGCCGTCGTACAGGGTGTAGCGGAAGCGGTGCGCCCAGTGGAACAGGGCCAGGGCGCACACGCCGAAGAGCACGAGCCGGGTGATCGGATTGTGCAGTACGGCGTACAGATGCGCATGCGTTGGTGGTGTCAACAAGTCGAGCGGGAACGCGATGCCGAACAGGAACAGCAGGATCGGCAGCATCAGTGCGGCGATCATGCCGCCGGAGCTGAACAGCATCCAGAGGAACGGCTCGGGGGAGGGGCGGCGGTTCATCGGAGCACCAGCCAGGCGATGATTGCCGACAGCACCAACCAGGCAGCGTAGTGCGCGGCAACGATCTGCCGCGGCGGCAGCCGGGCGCCGCGCACCTTGATCACCATCGCCCTGGGCGCCAGCCCGAACCAGGTCACCACGTGCAGCAGCAGGAACAGCATCGCGATCACGTTGATCACGACCATCCACCACTGCCCACTCCGGTCGAGGAAGCGCTCGTACGACGCCGGCCCGTCGCTGACCGCGTTGGCGAGCAGCAGCAGATAGACCACCGTCCACGCGACGAAGACGCTGCTCAGCTCCCGGAGGACGAACAGCAGGTACGACCGGCGCTCGAGCCACCAGAACAAGTGGACCGGCCGCTGGTACACGCTCACCGCCTGCTCCGAGACGACCTACTCCGCGGCATCAACAGATCCTTGATCGCCTGAGTCGCCGCAGTGAGCTTGTACCGCTGGATCGCCCCCGCCGGATCAACCCCCTTCGGACACGCCGCACTGCACTCGCCGACGAACGTGCAAGCCCAGATCCCTTCCGGCGACGACAGTACGGCGAGACGCTCGTCCGCACCCTCGTCCCTGGAGTCGAGGTTGTAGCGCTGGGCCAGTGCGATCGCCGCCGGGCCGATGAAGTCCTGGTCGAGGCTGTACACCGGGCAGGCCGAGTAGCAGAGCATGCAGTTGATGCACATGCTGAACTGCTGGTACTCGTCCAGCTGCTCCGGCGTCTGCAGGTACTCACCTTCCTCGACCGGACTGTGCACGTCCCGGACGATCCACGGCTTGACGGTCGGCAGCTTGGCCATGAAGTCGTCGATGTCGACGACGAGGTCCCGGATCACCGGGAAGTTGTGCAGCGGCTCGACCCGGATCGGCCCGGGCGCGTAGTCGGTCAGGAAGGTCGCACAGCTCAGCTGGGGGTCACCGTTGACCGTCATCCCGCAACTGCCGCAGATCCCCATCCGGCACGACCATCGAAACGACAGCGTGCCGTCCAACTGGTCCTTGATGTACGTCAGACCGTCGAGGATCGCCCAGTGCTCGCGCAGGGGCACCTGGTAGGACTGCATCACCGGTTCGGAATCCACTTCGGGCCGGTAGCGCGCGACCTCGAGGGTGATCTCGTCTGCCATCACTACCTCCCGTAGACCCGCTCGCCCGGCGGCCAGCGGGTAATGGTCACCGGCAGATACGTGATGCGACGGCTGCCGTCGGGCTGGCGCCGGACCAGCGAGTGCGCGAGGAACCGGTCGTCGTCTCGGGCCGGGAAGTCGGTCCGCTGATGGGCTCCGCGCGACTCCTCCCGGCGTGCCGCACACGCGATGATGCTCTCGGCAACGTCGAGCATGAACCCCAGCTCGAGCAGCGCGATCAGCTCGGTGTTGAAGTTCCGGCTGTGGTCGTCGATCGCGGCGTGGGTGAAGCGCGACCGCAGCTCGCTCAGCTGGTCGGCCGCCTTGGTCAGCGAACCGGCTTCGCGATAGATCCCGGCGCCGTTCTCCATCGCGGTCTGCATCTCGGTGCGGATGTCCGCGATCTTCTCGTGGCCCTGCGCGTGCCGGTCCAGCTCGGCGGTCAGCCGGCGCTCCTCGTCCCGGCCCTGCGCGAGAATCGCCGCGGGTACGGCGCGACCGTACCGGCCGGCGAAGACCGCCGCGGCCCGGCCGGCCCGGTTGCCGAAGACGAGACACTCGGGCAACGAGTTCGAGCCCAGCCGGTTGGCGCCGTTGATGCTGACACAGGCCACCTCGCCGGCGGCGTACAGGCCCTCCAGCGACGTCGCGCCACGGATGTCGGTGTGGATCCCGCCCATCATGTAGTGCACGACGGGCCGGACCGGCACGAGCTCCTTGACCGGGTCGATGTTCTGGTACTTCGAACACAGCTCCCGGACGAACGGAAGTTTGGCGTCGATCAGTTGCGCACCCAGGTGCCGCAGATCCAGGTTGACGATCGGCCCGTACGGCGTGTCGATCGTCCGGCCCTTGGCATGCTCGTGGACGAAGGCCTGCGACAACCGATCCCGTGGTCCGAGCTCCATGCTGCGCATTTGCGGTGTCGGTGACGGCGTACCGAGGTCGTAGTCCTGCAGGTAGCGATAGCCGTCCTTGTTGAGCAGCCAGCCACCCTCCGCCCGCGCGGCCTCGGTGATCAGGATGCCGGTGAACGGCAGGCCGGTCGGGTGGTACTGGACGAACTCCATGTCCTTGAGCGCCGCCCCGGCCTGGTAGGCCAGTGCCATCCCGTCACCGGTCTTGATGTTGGCGTTCGTGGTGAACGGGTACACGCGTCCGCAGCCACCCGTGCACACGATCACCGTGCTCGCGGTGATCGTTTCGATCCGTCCGGTGGCCAGTTCGATCGCGACAACGCCGTACGCGCGGCCGTCGTCGACCAGGATCTTCGTCACGTACCACTCGTCGTACCGGACGATGTCGGAGTACGAGAGCGCGGTCTGGAAGAGCGTGTGCAGCAGGTGGAACCCGGTCCGGTCGGCGGCGAACCAGGTGCGCTTCTTCTTCATCCCGCCGAACGCGCGGACGGCGATCTTGCCGTTGGGCTGCCGGCTCCACGGGCAGCCCCAGTGCTCGAGCCGGAGCAGTTCGCGCGGCGCTTCGGCGACGAACGCCTCGACAGCGTCCTGGTCACAGAGCCAGTCGCTGCCGGACACCGTGTCGTACGCGTGCTCGTCGAGACTATCGTCAGGCGCCGCGACGGCCGCGGCGCCGCCCTCCGCGGACACCGTGTGGCTGCGCATCGGGTACACCTTCGACACGACAGCAACGCGCAGCGCCGGGTTCGTCTCCGCCACCGCGATGGCAGCCCGCAACCCGGCGCCGCCACCCCCGATCACCACGACGTCGTGATAAATGCTCACAGTTAAGCCTCGTGCTCGCCGCTGTGCTCGTCCATCAGCACTTTGCCGTCGTGCCGCACTGTCCGGTTCCGCACGCTGCCGTCATGGAACTCGTGCCGCATCTTGCGGCATCCACAGGCGTAGTGCATGTCGTCCAGCCGGAAGCCCTCGAAGTCGTCCTCCTGGCTCCGGTTCGCATCACCCAGCCGCCCGCACGGAGCCCGTTCCCCGGTCAGATGCGTTTTTGTGCCCGTCATCCTCCCACCCCCTAACCGCTCGAAGGCGTATGTGACTCACATCACGCCTCGATAGTGCGCCTAGGGCTGCGCGGCGGCAATGCCTTACAGCTTGGCTTCGCGCCACTCGCGTTCGAAGGGCAGGCGCCAGGCCCGCGGCGCGATCAGCTGGTGGATCGCGTTCGGCCCCCAGGTGCCCGGCTGGTACGGCTTGACCGGCGGCGGGTCGTCCAGCAGCATCGCGGACCGGTCCCACAGCGACTCGATGCCCTCGGCGGTGGTGAACAGCGTGTGGTCGCCCCGCATCGCGTCCAGGATCAATCGCTCGTAGGCCTCCAGTACGTCGCCCGCACTCTCGGTCTCCTGGGTCGAGAACTGCATCGACAGCTTCTCCAGCCGCATACCGGGCCCGGGCCGCTTGCCGTAGAAGGACAGCGAGACCCGGGACGAGTCGGCCAGGTCGAAGGTCAGGTGGTCCGGACCCTCCGAGCCGACCCCGGAGCCGGCCGGGAACATCGTCTTCGGCGCCTCCTTGAAGGCGATCGAGATGATCCGCTGGCCCTCGGCCATCCGCTTGCCGGTGCGCAGGAAGATCGGTACGCCGGCCCAGCGCCAGTTGTCGATCTCGACCTTGAGCGCGATGAACGTCTCGGTGTCGGAGTCCGGCGCGACGCCGTCCTCGTTGCGGTAGCCGGAGTACTGACCGCGGACCACGTCGCCGGGCTGGATCGGCAGCATCGACCGGAAGACCTTGTTCTTCTCCTCCGAGATCGCCCGCGGTTCCAGGGCGGTCGGCGGCTCCATCGCGACGAACGACATGACCTGCATCAGGTGCGTGACGACCATGTCCTTGAACGCGCCGGTCGGCTCGTAGAAGGTGGCCCGCTGGTCCAGGCCGAGCGACTCCGGGATGTCGATCTGCACGTGGTCGATGAAGTTACGGTTCCAGATCGGCTCGAACAGGCCGTTCGCGAACCGGAACGCGAGGATGTTCAGCGCCGCTTCCTTGCCGAGGAAGTGGTCGATCCGGAAGATCTGCGACTCGTCGAAGGTCTCGTGCACGAAGTCGTTCAGCTTGATCGCGCTGGCCAGGTCGTCGCCGAACGGCTTCTCCATCACCACCCGGGCCCGGTCGACCAGGTCCGCGTCGCGCAGCATCGCGATCACCGTCTGGGCCGCCTTCGGGGGCACCGACAGGTAGTGCAGCCGGCAGGTGTCCGGGCCGAGCTTGTCCTCCGCCGACTTGACTGCCGCGGCCAGTGCCGCCGGGCCGGCCGTCACCGGCACGTACTCGAGCCGGTCGGCGAACTGCGCCCACTCCTCGTCGGACATCCGGTGCGTGCCGAAGCGCTCGACTGCGTCCCGCGCCCGGGCCCGGAACTCGTCGCAGGTGAGCTCCTCCATCGCCGCGCCGATGATGCGTACGTCGGGCGCGAACTTGGACTGCTGCAGGTACGCCAGCCCGGGCAGCAGCTTGCGCTTGGCCAGATCCCCTGTCGCCCCGAACAGCACGATCACGTGCGGCGCCAGCGGCTCCTGGTCCCGTCGCGACGGGCGCGAACCCGGCGCCGGGTACGCAATGGTCTGGGTACGGTCAGGCATTCAGTCCTCCCACGGACGCCACCGGAGCCAACATCCGCAGTGTAGGTGCCGATCGTGACGCTCAGGCGTCAGGCAGTTTGCCAAAGTCCCAGGATGTTGCCCTCCGTGTCCTCGAAGTACGCGGCGAAGCCCATGTCCCCGACCGGGAGCTTCTCGCCGACCTGCTTGCCGCCGAGGCTCTCGACCGTCTTCAGCGCCGCGTCGAGGTCGTCCACGTCGATGGTGATCATCGGTCCGCGCAGCGCCTCGGTGCGCTCGAACATGCCGCCGTTGATGAAGCCGGGCTCGGTCGGCATCGCCTGCTCGTCCACCGGTCCGGTCGAAGCCATCGTGTAGCTCAGCTCCGGCATCACCATCAGGTTCCAGCCGAACGCCTCCGCGTAGAACGCCCGCGCCCGGTCGCCGTCGCTGAACGGAACCTCGAAATGCACCACTCGGCCTGCCATCGCACACCCTCCCCTGGTGGTCTCTGTCCTTCTGACGCTAGACCCGGTACGCCGTCGCCTCCAGACCTCGGCGACTACCGTGGAGGTGTCTGTTTCCGGCTTCGGTGTTCGTCGGTGGGGTGAAACCGGCTCTGAGGAGGACTGTGAAGTACCTACTGATGATCTGTGGTGACGAGTCGCACGCGAACGACGGCTGTGGCGGCTGGTCGGAGGAGATGGAGCGCCGCGGCGTGGTCGAGGGCGGGGCCGGGCTGCGGCCGCCGGGCGAGGCGACGACGGTCCGGGTGCGGGACGACGAACTCCTCCTCACCGACGGGCCGTTCGCCGAGACGAAGGAGCAGATCGGCGGATTCGTACTGATCAACTGCGCCGACCTGGACGAGGCGATCGAGATCGCCGCCAAGCACCCGGCGGCCGGTTACGGGACCATCGAGATCCGTCCGGTGCTGGAGCCGCCCCCGGGCGTGGTGTGACCTCGTTCGAGGAGATCTACCGGCAGGAGTGGGGCCAGGTGGTCGCCACTCTGATCCGTCTGACCGGGGACTGGGAGCTCGCCGAGGAGTGCGCCCAGGAGGCGTTCGCCGCGGCGCTCGAGCGGTGGCCGCGGGACGGCGTACCGGACAGGCCCGGTGCCTGGCTGACCACCACCGCACGTAACCGTGCGATCGACTGGCTGCGCCGTGAGGCCGTGGGCGCTCAGAAGCTCAAGGAGGTGGCTGCGATGCGTGACGAGTCCGAACCGGCGTACGACGTACCGGACGACCGGCTGCGGCTCATGTTCACCTGCTGCCATCCCGCGCTGGCGATGGAGGCTCGGGTGGCGCTGACGCTGCGCACGCTGGCCGGACTGAGTACGGCGGAGATCGCACGGGCGTTCCTGGTCCCGGAGACGACCATGTCGAAGCGGCTGACCCGGGCCAAGCAGAAGATCCGGTACGCCGGTATCCCGTACCGCGTCCCGCCCGCACACCTGCTGCCCGAACGGACGCCCGCCGTACTGGCTGTGCTCTACCTGTTGTTCAACGAGGGGTACTCCGACGTCGTCCGCACCAGTCTGAGCAGTGAGGCGATCAGACTGGCCAGGCTGCTCGTTCAACTCATGCCCGACGAGCCTGAGGCCGCCGGACTCCTCGCACTGATGCTGCTGCATGACGCACGGCGTGACACACGGCTGACCGCGGACGGCGTGCTCGTGACACTGGAGGAACAGGACCGCACTCGCTGGGATCACGCAGGGATCACCGAGGGCGTGGATCTGCTGGATGCGACGCTCCGCCGTGGCACACCAGGGCCCTATCAGGTGCAGGCCGCCATAGCTGCTTGTCACGCGACCGCGCGTACGGCGGCGGACACGGACTGGCCGCAGATCGCCGGACTGTACGGGCAGCTCAAGCAGACGCCCGTGGTCGCGCTCAACCGCGCGGTTGCGATCGGTATGGCCGACGGACCCGCCGTAGGGCTGCGGTTGGTGGACGACCTGGCCGCCGGACCGCTGGCCGGCTACCACCTCCTGCCCGCGACGCGCGCCGACTTCCTCCGACGACTCGGGCGGGCGTCCGAGGCAGCATCGGCGTACCGGGAGGCTCTTGAGCTCTCCACGACCGACGCAGAACGCCGGTACCTGCAAAGAAGGCTGAATGAGGTGTCTGTCCGGGGCTGATCCGTTCGTCGGTGGGGTATGACGGACATCAGAGTGGCCGTGGCGGGGGAGCGGGCCGACCTCGCCGACGTGCTGGCCGGACTACCGGAAGAAGACTGGGACAAGCCGACGCTGTGCGAGGGCTGGCGGGTACGCGAGCTCGTTGCGCACATCACCATGCCATTCCGGCTTTCCATGCCTCGGTTCCTGGCCGGCATGGTGCGGGCCGGCGGCAAGTTCAATCGGTACGCCGACCGCCAGGCCCGCCGCGACGCCCGTGAGCTGTCGGCCGCAGAACTCGTGGATTGCCTGCGCCAGAACATCAACCACCCATGGAAACCGCCGGGCGGCGGCTACCAGGGCGCACTGTCGCACGACGTCATCCACGGACTCGACGTAACCGTTGCCCTCGGCATCGACAGGCAGGTCCCCGCGGACCGCCTGCGCCTCATCCTCGACGACCTGAACCCACGCCAACTCAAGTACTTCGGCGTAGACCTCACCAACCTCCAACTCCGCGCCACCGACCTCGACTGGACCCACGGCACCGGCACGGAGGTCCTGAGCGGCTCGGCCCAGGACCTCCTCCTGGTCCTCTGCGGACGAGCCCTTCCGCCCCACCACCTGACCGGCCCGGCCGCCGACCGCTTCACCGCCGGAGTGACCCGATGATCATCAGCCTCCCCATCGAAGACCGTCAGCGCTCGTACGCCTTCTACCAGGAGGCGTTCGGCTTCGAACCGATCGGTGAGCTCGCGGAGGACGGCGTACCCGAGCCTCTCCAGTTCGCCCTGGCCGAGGGCGTCAACCTGATGCTGATCCCGACCGGCGGCTTCGGCTGGGTCCTCGGCGACCAGCCGGCCGCACCCCAAGGCACCAGCGAGTGCATCCTCAGCATCCCTGCCGACTCGGACGCCGCCCTGGACGCTCTCGCCGCCAGGGCCATCGCCGCTGGAGCCAAGGAAGTCACCCCACCCACCAAACACCCGTGGGGTTACACCGCGACGCTCACCGACCCCGACGGACACCTGTGGATGCTGACGGTCACGGCTCCTTGAGTTCGAGGGCGTAGTCGCCGGTGGCGGTCCGGAGCAGCACGCGGTCGGAGTCGACGGCCACATTCGTGATCGGGTCATCGAGGGCCAGGCCGGCGACCCGGGTGCCTGCGGTCAGGTCCCACACCGCGACATTGCCGCCGGTCGACCCGGTGACGAGCACGGTCCGCCCGTTGAGCGTTCCGATCGCCACGCACTTGACCGCCGCGGCGTCGTCGGCCGGGTTCTTGATCCGCGTTCCGGTCGCGATCGCGTACACCCGCGCCTGTCCGCCGCACGCGGCGGTGACGACCGCACCCCGGCCGGGAAGGTTGCCCAAGGCCACCGATGTGACGCGTTCCAGACCCGGCTTGGCGTTCAGCAGCTCCCAGCCCATCTCGAGGACGTACTGCGGAAGCTCGACGAACGGTCCGGCGACGGCGCGGGGATGCTCGCCCGGCGCCAACGTCCGCTGGTCCCAGATCCACAAGGCGCCGTCCACCGATCCGGTCGCGACGACCGGTACACCGTCCAGCTCACCGGTCACCGCGACCGACTGCGGCCAGGTCTCGGGCCGGTCCACGTCGAGCGGCCGCAGGCCGGCCTCATTCCGCGGCGGTGGGCCGCCGAGCCCGTCCGGAACCGGCACCGCGGCGAGCCGGTCGAATCGTTTCGGCGCCGTGCCCGCGCTGTTGGGCCGCGAGAGCGTGACGCCCTGGCGGTCCGCGTCGTACTCGATCTGCTGCAGCTGCACGAAGGCGGTGTCGTCGTAGTCGGGCGCCAACGCGACGATCGCGCGTCCGCCGACCAGCCCGACCGCGATGGCCCGCGTGGGCACGCCGTACGGCGACACCTGCTCCTGCGCGTGTCCCTCGGTGAACCAGAACAGCCGGTCCTCGATCCCGGCGGCGACCACGAACGGCAGCCCGATCCAGGCCCCGGTCATCACGTCCCGCATGCTGCCCGAGTCGGATTCGACCGGATCGGTCCGCTGGATCTCGCGACCGTGGGAGGGGTCGATCAGAAGGATGCGATGAGCCCGGACCGGAGGGGGCTCGTCCTCCACCGCCAGGATCCGCAGTGCGCCGTCCTCCGCAACCCCGAAACCCCGAACGTCTAGCGCCTCGAGCGCCTCAGGAACATCGAGGGGCTCCAAGGTCACTGCATCGACGAGCTTCAGCGCCCCACCGAAAGGGACGCCGGCGATCACCAGCCGACCATTGATCCGGCCGATCCCGAGGACGTGGCCGAGGCCGATCGGCGCCGCGGCGAGCCGTTCTTTGTTGCGGGCGTCCCACACCTCGAGGATGCTGTCGTACCCGGCCGCAGTCACGACGACAGGGCGCCCGTCGATGACCGACATCGCGACCGCGGTCGCCCGGTGCCCGAGCTCGATCGTGGACATGGCGTCGGGTGCGCCGGTCCGCGGATCCCACAGCTCGATCCGGGTGTCGAGCGCGATCGCGACGACCGGGAGATCGTCGACGTGGCCGAAGCCGAGGCCACGGATCTTGTCCGCCGTACCGTAGGTCGACTCGAGATCCGCTCGCCAGTCGAGGCTGCCTTCGACCATCCGCAGCCACGGAGCGGTCGCGAGCCGGCCGATCGCGTCGCCCAACTCGGCTATCTCGGTGTTGGCGTACTCCTTGAGCCGGGCGTGCAGCTGACCGGCGAGCTGGGCGGGATCGCGGCTGAGTGGGATCCGGCTCCGGCGCAGCGTCCGCTCCACGACGTCGACGGGCTGGGAGGTGGTCACCCACCGGATCGTCGAGGCGGGGTCGTCGCGGAACCGGTCCAGGTCGGTCACGGTCTTGGCCGCGGCGATCACCTCGGCGGTCTCATCGGCACCCAGCAGCTCGACGGCGCGGGTCAGCCAGCCGGCGTCGGTCACCAGGTCGACGACGGCTGCGGAGGCCGGTGGGATCCGGTCCGCGTCGGCGACCAGGTGTTCGGCCAGGTAGCGGACGACGTAGAAGTTCGCGTCCGACCATCCGTCCGGGGCCCATCGGTACTGCGCGGCCAGCACTCCCGCGATTCGCCGGTGGCCTTCGGCGTACGACGGCTGGGCGTGGAAGTGCTCGACGAACGTCTGGTGGGCGAGCCGGTAGGTGCTCTGGCCGTGTTCTCCGTCGAGCATGACGTACGGCGCCGCCGCGACCAGCAGGCGGTCGAGGTCGGACTCGCCGGGCCGGCTGTCCGTGAACGCGCGGGCGGCCGTGGCCCAGACGTCGTCGGCCCGCGGCAGGCCCCGGCCGCGAGCGTGGGCGAGCGCCTCGAGCAGCGGGCGGAAGTTGCTGTCAGCAACGGTCAGCCGGCGGACCGCGATGGCGAACAGGCCGCGGTGATCCTGCTCGAGCAGTTCGGCGAGCTCGGGCTGCGCTGCGGGGGCGAGCAGCTCCGGACGGGCGAGGATCTCGTGCACGGCCAGCCGGGCGTACAGGAAGTGCCGGTTGTGCGCGCCGACGCTCCGGGCGGCTCCGGCCGCGATGCCCGCGTCGATCGGGAGCGATCTCAGCCGGTGCTCGACGTACTTCGTCACCGCCTCGGCATCGAGGTCGACCGTCACAGTCGAAGTCGGGCCGAGCGCGTCGAGCAGGTTGGCGTCCTCCGGCTCCGGGAGGTCCGGTCCCTCGTGCGTCGAACGGCGGGTGCCGACGACGATCCGGCAGCCGTGGACCTTGGCCAGTTGCCGCAGTACGCCGGCCGTCTCCAGCGGATCCTGGGCTTCGTCGAGCGCATCGACCATCACGGTCCGGCCCTCAGCCGCGGTGCGCAACCCGTCGAGCGTTGCAGACTCCGCTTGCAGATCGGTCGCCAGCCGGTGCATCACGTCGGCGGTCGACAGACCGGTGAGCAGGACCGAGGCGTCGAACACGTTGTCCGCCGGCTGCTCCTCCGCGGCCAGCCTCTCGACCTGGCCGGTGCGGATCAGCAGCTCGCGCAGCGAGGGGTTGGTGTGGACGACGAGGTTGCCCAGGACCGCGGACTTGCCCGAGCCGGCCGGCCCGGTGACAGCGAGCAGTCCGGGGCTGGTCGTGCGCAGCCACTCGGCGATCTCACGACGCTCCCGGCCACGCCCCTCGAAGTACCAGGTCGGCTCGCCGAGCTCCGTCCCCTGCGCCTTGGGCACGAAGAAGCTGCGCTGGTCGGCCGGCAGACCGGCGAGGAACGCCTTCAACTCGACATAGACATCCTGCGGGGCGGTCACGCCCGCACCGAGCAACCGCGGCGGCCGGGTCAGCGGCCGGGCCCGCGCGAGCCCGACCCGGATCGACTGGCCGAACGCCAGCCGGTTCTCCAGCCGGCCGACCAGGTCGTCCACCCGGATGACCTCGTCGTTGTCGGCGTACGACTCGAGCGCCTCCCGGAGTGCCTTCGGCACCACCTTCAGGAAGCTCGAGCCGGTGCCGCCGCCGCCGAGCAGCGCGAAGCGACCGGCCGGATTCATCTTGGACAGGACCTCGCTCGCGAGCCGCTGGACGAAAACCTCGGCGCCGCAGGCCTCGATCACGACCAGCGTCCACGCCTCGGGGTCTTCGCTGCGGCCGGCCCACTCGTCGGCCAGGTGGTTCGCCAGTTCCTGCGCGTGGTGGCCGGTGCCCTTCTTGCGCTGCGCGCTGTTGAACGACGCCAGCCAGGCATCCTCGGTGTCCGACTCGCCGTGGCCGACCCAGACCAGGACCGAACTCCGCGGCCCGTCCCGATCGGCCCAGGCACCCAGTTCGCGCTGCACCCAGGCCGCGTCGCGCTGGCCGTCGGTCCAGTGATGCACCACCCCGCCGTACGGCGTGAGCAGGTCGGCGATCGCCTGCGCATCGTCGTCGGCCGCGATCGGCGGGAAGGGCCGCTGTACCTCGGTGCTGTAGGCAGCGATCGGAATGGGGTAGATGGTGAAGCCCTGCTCGGTCATTCGCCGGCCTCATCCAGCACGTAGTCCTCGGGTGCGACCGCCAGGACCTGTTCGGTGACGGCCGACGCGCCACCGCCCTTCACCTCAACCCGGTAGACCCCTGGCTCTCCGAGTACCACCGATGCGGTGACCATACCCTCGCGACGCTGTAACGGAGGCACAGCGACCTGCCAGCGGGTGAAGGCGTCGACGACCCGGCACGAGGTACCGGTCGCGTCCGCACCGGTCACCGTGATGGTGAGCGGCTCGGCCGCAGATACGACGTCGGGTACGTCGATCCCGATCTCCCCGGGTCCGAGCGGCGGACCGGCGGTGTCGTTGGTCAGTACGTCGCGCACATGCGAGATGGCCTCCTCAGTCGCGGCAACGGCGCCATGGGACTGCGGGAGTGTGCCGGGGGACAGGCCGAACCCGGCGGCGGACCGGCGGAACACAGTGCCGTCGCCGGCCAGATCCAGCCGCTCCTTGATCACTCCGGCCTGATCGGTGATGCACGTGTGCCTGAGAGGCGTCAGTACGCCGTCGCGCACCGACAGGCTCTGCATCGTCGGCTGTTCGACGCCGATGAGCAGTCGCAAACTGCCGGCGTCGCCTGCCATCAGTCTCTTGTGCCGCTCGAAGGACTCGCTCGCGAGTTCCCGGTCGCCCTCGAGACCCGCGATGTCCTCGGGCTGTAGCCACCGTGCTGTCTCACCTTCGTCGACGCACCGGTAGAACGGCAGCAGGTCGTAAAGCCCCGGCATGTGCTGGACCAGCTTGCGGAGTCGCTTGCGCGGAACCGGCACACCGCGTCCCGAACTCAGGATGTACGCCGCCTTCACGGCTCCGTAGTACGGCGTCCCGAGGGTGATCGTCGTACGTACGTCGGACGCTCCGCCGAGCACCTGCGTGAAGTACCGGGCGACCAGTCCGCCCATGGAGTGCGCGACCAGCACAACCTTGGCGTCCGCACTGCCCGCGGGGTGCGCACGCCACCTGGACAGGTGCTGGTCGACCAGTCGGCCGAGTTCACCCGCGTTGTGTTCCACGGACAGACGCCAGTCGTACGGGAACTCGCGCAGCGCGTCCGGATGTGCGAGCACCCGTCCGATGCCGGTCAGCAACTTCGTATACGGCTCGAAGCCCTTCAGTACGGGCGCGAACGCCGGGAATCGCAGCAGTCCGGTGGCCTGGATACGGTCGGTCCGGCCGGCCCGCTCGTCGTCTGTGACCGCCAAGCGTTTGAGCGCCGTACCCGTGGTCCACGCACTGACCCACCAACGCGCGTCGTCGAGGCCCCACAGGACATCGCGCGACTCGACATCGACGAGCGAACTCCCCATGATGCCCGGGATCACGATCACGGCATCCCGGGACACGGCCCCCACCACGTCCATCCGAACCCACCCCCAGCCTCAGTTTCGAACCGTGACCGGGGAATTACCAGACCATGGCGGTGGCGGCTCAGCGACGGCGGAGGTTGGTGTGCTCGATTGCCGGGGGAGTGGCGTTGTAGTTGTCGGCCGGGTCCAGTTCGGTGCCGGGCGGGACGATCTCGTCGATCTGGTCGAGGAGGTCGGCGGGCAGGTCGATCTCGGCGGCGGGCAGCAGGCTGTCGAGTTGCTCCTGGGTTCGCGGGCCGATCAGGACCGACGTCACCGCCGGGTGCGCCCGGACGAAGGCCGTGGCCAACTGCGGCAGCGTCATCCCGGCCTCACCGGCGAGCGCGGTGAGCTTCGCCACCGCCGCGGTCTTCGCCTGACCGGTCGGACTCGACGGGTCGTAGCTGGACGGCCGAGTCGACGCTCGGTGTGACGACGCCAGGTTCGCCCGGCCGGACAGCCAACCACCGTTCAGCGGGCTGAACGTGAGTACGCCGAGTCCGTGCCGCTGGACCACCGGGAAGACGGACGCCTCCGGCCGGCGGGTCAGGATCGAGTACATGCATTGCTCGGACAGGAACCGGTGCGTGCCACGACGCTCTGCCGTCCACTGTGCCTCGACGATGGTCTCCGCCGGGAACATCGACGAACCGAACGCGCGGATCTTCCCGGCCTGCACGAGGTCGGACAATGCGGACAACGTCTCGGCCGGGTCCGTGTCGTGGTCCGGGCGATGCAGCTGGTACAGATCGAGGTGGTCGGTGCCGAGCCGGCGCAGGCTGTGCTCGACCGACCGGATGATCCACCGGCGGGAAGCGCCGCGCTGGTTCGGGTCGTCGCCCATCGGCAGGCCGAACTTGCTCGCCAGTACGACGTCGTCGCGTCGCGTCCTGATCGCCGTACCGACGATCTCCTCGGACTCCCCGCCGGAGTAGACGTCGGCCGTGTCGATCAGGTTGATGCCCGCGTCGAGCGCGCGGTGGATGATCCGGACCGAGTCCTCGTGGTCCGGGTTGCCCATCGCGCCGAACATCATTGCGCCGAGGGCGACGTCGCTGACCGAGATACCGGTGGCGCCGAGGGTTCTGCGTTGCACGGTCATGGTGCCTTTCTCGTGATTGCTCTGACCTCTCGATCACAGCACCGCGGAGCCCTCGAGCGTGAGCGTGATCCTGGCGCCGGCTTGCGCGATCCTGCCGACTTGGTTCACTGGGGAAGTGGACCTCTTGCCCGAGCTCGGGACTCTCATCACCCGGCACGCCGTCGGACAGCGCGGGCACAGCCGGCAGTTGATCGACGGGGTGCAGGTCAGCAGGGTCGACGAACCGACCGAGCCGAGCGCCGGAGTGGCCAGGCCGTCGGTCGCGATCGTTGCCTCGGGCGTCAAACGGACGCTGCTCAACGGTGTGGCCTACGAGTACCGCGCCGGGCAGTTCTTGGTGACCTCGGTGGACCTTCCGGTGATCGGCCAGGCGCTGAAGGCGAGCCGGGACGAGCCGTTCGCCGTGGTCAGCCTGCGGCTCGATCCGGTGGAGATCGCGCCACTGCTGCTGGAGACACCGGCCATGCCGGCCCAGTACGCCGGTCTCGTGGTCAGCGACGCGACACCCGAGTTGCTCGATCCCGTCGTACGGCTGCTGCGGATCGTGGACCGGCCCGCCGACGTCCGCGTGCTGGTGCCGGGGATCCGGCGGGAGATCCTGTGGCGGTTGCTGACCGGCGAACAGGGAGCGCTGGTCCGGCAGATCGGGCTGGCCGACGGAATGCTCGCCCACATCTCGCAAGCGATCCGCTGGATCCGCCGCCATCACAGCAAACCGATCCGGGTAGCCGACCTGGCCGATCTGGCCGGCATGAGTCCCTCGACCTTCCACCGCCACTTCCGTGCGGCGACCTCGATGACGCCGATCCAGTTCCAGAAGCAGATCCGCCTGCAGGAGGCCAGGGTCCTGCTCCGGACGCAGGCAGGCACCGCGGCCGAAGTCGGCTACCAGGTCGGCTACACCAGCCCCGCCCACTTCACCCGCGCCTACCACCAAGCCTTCGGCCGGACCCCCGCCGCAGACCGAACAACGCGAACCTGAAACAGCCACCTCTCCCAGGCGCAACCGCAAACGGCAACCACAGCCAACCCGGGGGGTCCGGGGGCGAAGCCCCTCCGGGCGGGGCGTGGGGGTCGCACCCCCACAAAACACGACGGGCGATCCAAGGCTCGCGCTTTCCGCGAGCAAGGATCGCCCAGATCGTCCGCGCCCCCGGCAGGATTCGAACCTGCGCACCCGCCTCCGGAGGGCGGTGCTCTATCCCCTGAGCTACGGGGGCTCAGGAACGTGCAGAACAGTAGCAGGAGGTTATGGCATTCCCCGAATCGGGTGGCTCACCGAGGAGGGTGCCCGGGGGACCCCTGAGCGGACCCTGGAAGGGCGGTGCGGCGGGATCGACTTTCGGTGACGCGGCGTCATAGTGGATGTAAGCCCGTCAAGGAAAGGAAATCGGTACCCATGGCTACCACTCTGGTCCGCCCGTCCAACGGTCGCTGGATCGGCGGTGTCTGTGCCGGACTGGCCCGCCGGTTCGGCATCTCGGCGAACACGATGCGCCTGATCTTCGTCGTCAGCTGCCTGCTGCCCGGTCCGCAGTTCCTCATCTACATCGTGCTCTGGGTGCTGATGCCCTCGGAGGGCTGACCCTCCGGCAGCCCGCCCGCGCCCGCATGGCAACCTGGCTCTCCATGAGAGCAGGCAGGTGGCGCCGGGCGGGCGTGACGGCAGCCGCCCTGCTCCTCATGAGCATCGTGACGGGCGGCTGCCAGGTAGGTCCCGCACCGCCCGCAGCTGCTGACCTCCGCACCGGTCCGCCACCGTGGGATGCACCCCGCGACGCGGTCTCGTACATCGACAAGGCCGGTTTCGAGCGACTCCCGCTCGACTTTTCCGGCCCCTCGCCGTACACCGTGACGCTGAAAGTGACCGTCGACGGCAAGCCCGTCCAGGTCCCCGCCGGGGTCGGCATCGACCGCCTCCGCGCCGAGCAGGCCGCCATCCACACCCACACCACCGACGGCCTGATCTACGTCGAAGCCAAAACCACCTCCGAACAGCCCACCCTGGCCCAGTTCTTCACCCTCTGGGGCCTCAAGTACGACGCCGGCTGCCTGGCGGACGCCTGCAAGTCCCTCACGGTCACCGTCGACGGCAAAGCTGCCCCCTGGGACACCCCGCTGACCCGCAACGCGCACATCACGGTGAGTGCCCGGCGCTGACCCCGTACCGGGCTGTGGATGCTGAGTCAAGGGATCGGGGCGCGGGCCATTAGGCTGAGGCGGTGACTCCGGAACAGCTCGCTGAGAAGATCCTGCAGGCCCTGGCCGCGCTCGCCGACGACGGCGCCATCACCGTCGAGGGCGGGCTGCCGCGCGAGCTGAAGGTCGAGCGCCCCAAGAACCCCGAGCACGGGGACTACGCCACGAACGTCGCCATGCAGCTCGGCAAGCGCGCCGGGATGAACCCGCGCCAGTTCGCCGAGCTGCTGGCCGCCAAGCTGCAGGGCGACGAAGCCATCACCGCGGTCGAGATCGCCGGCCCCGGCTTCATCAACCTCCGGGTCGCCGCGGACGCCCAGGGCAAGATCGCCCAGTCCATTCTGGACGCCGGAGTGAGCTACGGCACGAGTGACAGCCTGCACGGCCAGACGGTGAACCTGGAGTTCATCTCCGCCAACCCGACCGGCCCGCTGCACCTCGGCCACACCCGCTGGGCCGCCGTCGGCGACGCCCTCGCCCGGGTGCTCACCGCCGCCGGCGCGAAGGTCAGCCGCGAGTTCTACATCAACGACCGCGGCGCTCAGATGGACAAGTTCGGCGCCAGCCTGCAGGCCGCGGCGAACGGTCAGCCGGTCCCCGAGGACGGCTACCACGGCGAGTACATCCTCGACCTCGCCAAGCAGATCGTCGCGGAGGTCCCCGGCATCACCGACCTGCCGGAGTCCGAGCAGCTCGTCGCCTTCCGCGAGGCCGGGTACGAGCGTCAGCTCAAGGAGCAGCAGGGTCAGCTCGAGCACTTCCGCACGCACTTCGACGTGTGGTTCTCCGAGCGCAGCCTGCATGAGCAGGACGGTGTCGGCCACGCGATCGAGAAGCTCCGCGAGCAAGGTCATCTGTACGACGCCGACGACGCGCTGTGGATGCGGACCACGGACTTCACCGACGACAAGGACCGGGTCCTGATCCGCTCCAACGGTGAACCGACGTACTTCGCCTCCGACGCGGCGTACTACGTGAACAAGCGCGAGCGGGGTTTCGACCTCTGTATCTACCTGCTCGGCGCCGACCACCACGGCTACGTGAACCGGCTGAAGGCGATCGCGGCCTGCGCCGGCGACGACCCCGAGCAGAACATCCAGATCCTGATCGGTCAGCTGGTGAAGATCCTCAAGGGCGGCGAGGAGATGCGGCTGTCCAAGCGAGCCGGCACCATCGTCACGCTGGCCGAGCTGGTCGAGGAGGGCGGCGTCGACCCGCTTCGGTACACGCTCTGCCGCTACCCGGCCGACTCCCCGCTGACGCTCGACATCGAGGAGATGACCCGCCAGGCGAGTGAGAACCCGGTCTACTACGTGCAGTACGCGCACGCCCGGCTCGCGTCGATCCTGCGGAACGCTGACGAACTCGGCATCAAGCTGGACGAGTTCGACCCGGGCCTGCTCAACCATGAGCGCGAGGGCGACCTGCTCCGCGCGCTGGCCGAGTTCCCGCGGGTCGTCGCCACCGCCGCCGAGTTGCGCGAGCCGCACCGGATCGCCCGCTATCTGGAGGACACCGCGGCGACGTTCCACAAGTTCTACGACAGTTGCCGCGTGCTCCCGCGCGGCGACGAGGAGGTGGAGCCGGTGCACAAGGCTCGCCTGACCCTGGTCTCCGCGACGAGGACCGTGTTCGCCAACGGGCTGGACCTGCTCGGCGTCTCCGCTCCGGAGCGGATGTGAGGGCGCACGAGGCGGGCGCGCTGCACGCCGACATCGGCCACAAGGCACCGCCGTGGCTGCGCGCGCCGCGGGACCCCAACGACCTGGTCACCGCGCTCTGGTCGAACACCGCGAAGAAGAACGGTGAAGGCGCCCTCGAGGTCGGCGGCGTCGACCTGCGGGACCTGGTCGCCGAGCACGGCAGCCCGGCGTACGTGCTGGACGAGGACGACTTCCGTGCCCGGGCCCGCGCGTTCAAGCACGCGTTCAAGGACTTCGACGTCTACTACGCAGGCAAGGCCTTCCTGTGTACGACGATCGTCCGCTGGGTGATGGAAGAAGGCCTGAACCTCGACATCTGCAGCGGGGGAGAGCTGGCCGTCGCCTTGCGTGCCGGGGCCGACCCGAAGCGCCTGGGGTTCCACGGCAACAACAAGTCCGAGCAGGAGCTGGCCCGCGCACTCGACGCGGGCGTCGGCCGGATCATCGTCGACTCCCAGCACGAGATCACCCGGCTGATCCAGCTCGCCGGTGAGCGCAACACGGTCGCACCGGTGATGATCCGGGTCACCGCCGGCGTCGAGGCGCACACCCACGAGTACATCGCGACCGCGCACGAGGATCAGAAGTTCGGCTTCTCGATCACCTCCGGCGCCGCCTTCGAAGCCGTTGCCCGAGTCAACGAAGCGCCGGAGCTGGAGCTGCTCGGGCTGCACTCGCACATCGGGTCGCAGATCTTCGACTCGTCCGGGTTCGAGGTTGCCGCGAAGCGCGTGATCGCCTTGCACGCAAGGGTTTCCGAGGAGCTCGGCGTGGACATGCCGGAGCTCGACCTCGGTGGTGGCTTCGGGATCGCGTACACCACGCAGGACGACCCGTCCGACCCCGCACAGCTCGCCACCGAGATGGGCAAGATCGTCGAGCACGAGTGCCGTGCCTTCCAGGTCGACGTCCCCAAGGTGTCGATCGAGCCCGGTCGCGCGATCGTCGGCCCGGCCGTGTGCACGGTCTATTCGGTCGGCACGGTCAAGGAGGTCGAGCTCGACGCCGGCGCCGCGCGGACGTACGTGTCGGTGGACGGCGGCATGAGCGACAACATCCGCGCCGCGCTCTACGACGCCGACTACTCCTGCACGCTCGCCAACCGGTACTCCGACACCGAGCCGACGCTGGCCCGGGTGGTCGGCAAACACTGCGAGGCCGGGGACATCGTCGTGAAGGACGAGTTCGTCCCGTCGGACGTGCAGCCCGGTGACCTGATCGCCGTCCCCGGTACCGGCGCGTACTGCCGGTCGATGGCGAGCAACTACAACCACGTGCCGCGGCCACCGGTGATCGCGGTCAAGGACGGTCGAACGCGGATCGTCGTACGCCGGGAAACCGAAGACGACCTGCTGGCACTGGACATGGGGGCGGAGTGAACGAGAAACCCTTGAAGGTAGGCCTGCTCGGTTGTGGCGTGGTCGGCACCGAGGTGGTGCGGATCCTGACCGAGCAGGCTGACCACCTTGCCGCCCGCGTCGGAGCCCGGCTCGAGATCGCCGGCATCGCCGTACGCCGGGCCGGACGCGAGCGCGACATCGCCGTCGACCCGTCGCTCGTCACCACCGACGCGCAGGCGCTCGTCTCCCGTGGTGACCTGGACCTGGTCATCGAGGTGATCGGCGGACTGGAGCCGGCCCGCAGCCTGATCCTGTCCGCCCTCGAGCACGGCGCGTCCGTGGTCACGGCGAACAAGGCGCTGCTGGCCGAGGACGGCCCGACGCTGTTCGCGGCCGCGGAGAAGTACGAGCGCGACCTCTACTTCGAGGCCGCCGTGGCCGGCGCGATCCCGATCCTGCGGCCGCTGCGCGAGTCGCTCGCCGGTGACGACGTGACCCGGGTGATGGGCATCGTCAACGGCACCACGAACTACATCCTCGACAAGATGGACAGCACCGGCGCCGGCTTCGACGAGGCGCTCGAGGAGGCCCAGGCCCTCGGGTACGCCGAGGCCGACCCGACAGCGGACATCGAGGGGTTCGACGCGGCCGCCAAGGCGGCGCTGCTGGCGAGTTTGGCCTTCCACACCAGGGTTTCCATCGCCGACGTGCACCGCGAGGGCATCACCGAGGTGAGCGCGACCGACATCGCCTCGGCCCGCGAGATGGGCTGCGTGGTGAAGTCGCTGGCGATCTGCGAGCTGGACGAGGCGACCGATTCGGTCAGCGCCCGGGTGTATCCGGCGATGATCCCGGCCACGCATCCGTTGGCCAGTGTTCGGGACGCGTACAACGCCGTGTTCGTGGAAAGCAAAGCGGCGGGCCAGCTGATGTTCTATGGTCGTGGTGCCGGCGGCGCCCCGACGGCCAGTGCTGTCCTCGGGGATCTCGTGTCCGCCGCGCGCAACCGGCTCAAGGGAGTGCCGGGGGTCGGCGAGTCGTCGTACACCCAGCGAGCCGTGCGGCCGATGGGTGACGCGATGACCCGCTACCACGTATCGCTGGACGTGGCCGACAAGGCCGGTGTGCTGGCGGCGGTGGCCCACGCGTTCTCCGAGCACGACGTGTCGATCCAGACCGTCCGCCAGGAGGGCCGGGGCAGTGACGCGCAGCTGGTGGTGGTCACTCACACCGCGACCGACGCCGCGTTGTCCGCGACCGTGGAGACCCTGCGTGACATGGACATCGTTCGTGAAGTCAGCAGTGTGATGCGGGTAGAAGGCGAGTAGATCAATGGCTCACCAGTGGCAAGGCGTGATCGAGGAATACCGGGACCGACTGCCTGTTTCGGCGGACACCCCCGTGGTCACGCTCGGCGAGGGCGGGACGCCGCTGGTGGCCGCGCAGTGGCTCAGCGAGCAGACCGGGTGCGAGGTCTGGCTCAAGGTCGAGGGCAACAACCCGACCGGCTCGTTCAAGGACCGCGGGATGACGGTGGCGATCTCGCTCGCGGCGCAGGCCGGTGACAAGGCGGTCGTCTGCGCCTCGACCGGCAACACTTCGGCGTCGGCCGCGGCGTACGCCGTCCGCGCCGGACTGCTCCCGCTCGTGCTGATCCCGGCCGGCCGGATCGCGAAGGGCAAGCTCGCCCAGGCCGTCGTCCACGGCGCCAAGCTGGTCTCGATCGACGGTGGCTTCGACGACTGCCTGCGGATCGTGCGCGAGCTCGGCAAGCACTACCCGGTCGCCCTGGTGAACTCGGTCAACCCGGTCCGCCTGGAAGGCCAGAAGACCGCTGCGTTCGAGGTGTGCGACGCGCTCGGCGACGCCCCCGACCTGCATCTGCTCCCGGTCGGCAACGCGGGCAATATCGCGGCCTACTGGAAGGGCTATCAGGAGTACGCGAAGGACAAGCTCGCCTCGAAAACGCCGCAGATGTGGGGATTCCAGGCCGAGGGCGCGGCACCGATCGTGCGTGGCGCAATCGTCGAGAAGCCGGACACGGCCGCGACTGCGATCCGGGTCGGGAACCCGGCGTCCTGGACGCTGGCCGAGGCCGCGCGGGACGAGTCCGGCGGCCGGATCGAGATGGTCACGGACGAACAGATCCTGACCGCGCAGGGTGAGCTCGCCGCCCGCGAAGGCGTATTCGTGGAGCCGGCGTCGGCCGCCGGAGTGGCCGGGCTGCTGCACGCGAAGGCTCAGGGCTGGCTGCCGGGCGGCTCGACCGTCGTGATCACTGTCACAGGCCATGGTCTGAAGGACATCGACACCGCGCTCGATCACGCCCAGGTGAACGAGTCCCCGGTCACCCCGGCCGACACCGACGCGGTCGCGCGCGTCGCCGGCCTGGCCTGATGGGGCAGCAGGTGGAGACGAGCGACCGCCGCCCCTGCGACCAGGTGCGGGTCCGCGTCCCCGCTACCAGCGCCAACCTCGGCCCGGGTTTCGACGCGTTCGGCTTGGCGTTGACGCTGTACGACGAACTGATCGTGACCCCGGGTGGTTCCGGGGTCCGGGTTGAGGTGGTCGGTCCGGGTGAGGGCGAGGTGCCGCTGGACGAGTCACACCTGGTGGTGCGGTCGATCCAGGCCGGCCTGGCCGCGCTCGGAGCCGACGTACCGGGCTACTCGCTGTTGTGTGAGAACCGCGTTCCGCATGGGCGTGGACTCGGTTCGTCGTCCGCGGCGATCGTCGGTGGTCTCGCGGCGGCGTACGGGCTGGCCGGCGTGCAGCTCGACCGCGATCGGATCGTCGAGCTCGCGACCGAGATCGAGGGGCATCCCGACAACGTCGCGGCGTGTGCGCTCGGTGGTTTCACGATCGCGTGGACCGATGGCGGCAGCGGCAAAGCGGTCCGGCTCGAACCGGCGCAGCCGCTGGTCGCGGTGGTTTACGTACCAGACAACCGGGTGCTGACGAAACAGGCGCGCGGCTTGCTGCCGAACGCCGTACCGCATGCGGACGCGGCGGCGAACGCGGGTCGTGCCGCGCTGCTCGTCGCGGCCCTCACCGGGCGCCCGGAGCTGCTGATGACCGCCACCGAGGACCGGCTGCACCAGGACTATCGCGAGCCCGCGATGCCGGAGAGCCTTGCGCTTGTGCACAAGCTCCGGGGGAGTGGGCTGCCGGCCGTGGTCAGCGGCGCGGGTCCGACCGTGCTCGTCCTGGGCAGCCCAGTGACGACCCGGCTGGCACCGCTGCCACCGGACGGCTGGACGCGGTACGAGCTGGCTATCGATCCAGTCGGCGTACAGGTCTGGTCCCTGGAAGCGGGGTAGGTCGTGCGCGGGCCGGGGAATGATCCGGAACTGACACGCGTTGTACCCCTCGAGTCAGCAGAACGACCCGTAGTGGTGCTAGTCTCGACTCACCCGATCCCCTCCAGGTGATCGGTGAACTCTCGTCACGATCCGGGCTGTGCTCCCGGCACCCTGTGTTGTGTGGCGACTCTCCTGTGGATTTGACCTTGCGCCGCCTGCGTTGGAGATGTCCGGGGGGACTCAGATCGAGCGAGAGCCTCTTGTCCCGCGTCGCCGTTTCGTCGGTCGTGGGTGATGAAATTGATCGATGTGCCCTCTGGGACATCGATGATCCGTGTGGGAAGGACCTCACGTGACAGAAACTGTTGAAGCCTCCAGCGGAGCCGGCACCACGTCGGCCCCGGGAACCGACGCTGCGGCCACCACCGCGACGCGTCGCCGGAAGGCCGGAGGCGGCCTCGAGGGCATGCTGCTCCCCGAGCTCAAGCAGCTCGCCGGGACGCTCGGCATCAAGGGCACCGGCGCACTGCGCAAGGGCCAGCTGATCGAGGCGATCAAGGCCGCTCAGGCCGGCGGCCCCGCGGGTGGTGCCCGCGCCAAGGTCACCCAGCCGACGCTGGACGAAGGTGCCACCGAGGCGCCCGCGGCCAAGGCCGCTCCGGCCAAGCGCGAGGGCGGCAGCCGCCGGACCCGTGCCGCGGCCCAGAGCGAGACCACCGCCGCGCAGAACGGCGCGGCCCCTGAGGCCGCCGCTGCCGTCGAGGTGCCGGCCGCCTCCCAGAACGGGACCACTGCCGAGCACGGGACGACTGCCCAGAACGGGACCACCGCCGCCCAGAACGGCACCGCGACCGCCGAGCCGCAGCTCGAGCAGGGCGCGGACAACCGCGGCGACGATCGCAACCGCGACAGCCAGCGGGACACCCGCGAGGGCAGCCAGAACCGCGACCGCAACCGCGACAGCCAGCGGGACCAGGCCCGCGAAGGTCAGGGCCGGGACGCGAATCGGGACGCCCGCGACGGCAGCCAGAACCGCGACCGCAACCGTGACAGTCAGCGCGACAACCAGCGGGACGGCCAGCGCGACAACCAGGGCCGCGACTCGCAGGGCCGCGACGGCAACCGTGACACCCGGGACAACCAGAACCGCGACGGCAACCGCGACAACCGCGGTGACAACCAGCGGAACCGGCAGGACCAGAACGACCGCGGTGAGGAAGGCGACGGCCGTCGCCGGCGCCGCCGGGGTCGCGACCGCGACCGCAACACCCGCGACGGCAGCCAGACCGGCCGCGACAGCAGCACCAGCCGGAACCGGGGCCGCGGCGAGCGGTTCGACCCGGAGCCGACGATCAGCGAGGACGATGTCCTCGTCCCGGCCGCCGGCATCCTCGACGTACTGGACAACTACGCGTTCGTCCGGACCAGCGGCTACCTGCCCGGCCCGAACGACGTGTACGTCGCCCTCTCGATGGTGAAGCGGTACGGCCTGCGCAAGGGTGACGCGATCACCGGTGCGGTCAAGCAGCCGCAGGAGGGTGAGCGCAAGGAGAAGTTCAACCCGCTGGTCCGGATCGACACCGTCAACGGTGCGGACCCGGAGATCGCCAAGCAGCGGCAGGACTTCAACAAGCTGACCCCGCTGTACGCGACCGAGCGGCTGCGGCTGGAGACCGACCCCGGCGTGCTCACCACCCGGATCGTCGACATCGTCAGCCCGATCGGCAAGGGCCAGCGCGGCCTGATCGTCTCGCCGCCGAAGGCCGGTAAGACGATGGTGCTGCAGGCGCTGGCGAACGCGATCACCACGAACAACCCCGAAGTGCACCTGATGGTCGTGCTGGTGGACGAGCGGCCTGAAGAGGTCACCGACATGCAGCGCACCGTCAAGGGCGAGGTCATCGCCTCGACGTTCGACCGCCCGGCCGACGACCACACCACGGTCGCGGAGCTGGCGATCGAGCGGGCCAAGCGGCTGGTCGAGCTCGGCCACGACGTGGTCGTCCTGCTCGACTCGATCACCCGGCTGGGCCGCGCGTACAACATCGCGGCGCCCGCCAGCGGCCGGATCCTGTCCGGTGGTGTCGACTCGTCGGCGCTCTACCCGCCGAAGCGGTTCTTCGGTGCGGCCCGCAACATCGAGGACGGCGGCTCGCTGACCATCCTGGCCACCGCGCTGATCGAGACCGGCTCGAAGATGGACGAGGTGATCTTCGAGGAGTTCAAGGGCACCGGCAACATGGAGCTGCGGCTGCGCCGCGAGTTCGCCGACCGGCGCATCTTCCCGGCCATCGACGTCGTCGCCTCCGGCACCCGCCGCGAGGAACTGCTGATGTCGAAGGACGAGACCGGCGTGGTCTGGAAGCTCCGCCGGGTGCTGAGCGCCCTCGACGGCCAGGCGGCGCTGGAGCTGCTGATCGGCAAGCTCAAGGAGAGCAAGTCGAACATCGAGTTCCTGCTGCAGGTCAACAAGACCACCCCGTCGGCGGGCGGCCGCTCCACCGACGACGGCAACTGAGAAGCACTCGATTACCAGTTTGCCGCCGTCCGGTGGCAAACTGGTTGGTCGGTTCCGGTTCACGCTCGCGCCCGCGGGCGACCCGGGGCACCTGAACCTAGGAGATCCCTTTGAAGAGCGACATCCACCCGACGTACGTCGACACCACGGTGACCTGCACCTGTGGCGCCACGTTCCAGACGCGCTCCACCGCGGAGAACGGCGTGATCCACGCCGACGTCTGCTCGCAGTGCCACCCCTTCTACACCGGTAAGCAGAAGATTCTCGACACCGGTGGCCGGGTGGCCCGCTTC
>NZ_JBEZYF010000073.1:0-42485 GCF_040638415.1 Kribbella sp. NPDC026596
GGTACGACGAGATAACGAACAGGTGCTGTGGTCATGGGGCCTCCCGGCCTGGACTGAGGAGCGGAGGGAGCGAAGCGACTGGAGCGACGAGGGAAGGCCGGGAGCCAAGGCCCCATGACCCTGCCGGCGCCGAAGGCCCGGCCAAAAGCTCAGCTAGTCCTGCCAGCTGATTTCGAGGCGGTCGGGCTCGGCTTTGACGATCTGGCCGGTTCCGCTGGAGCCGCGATCCAGCCGGCCGCCGGCGTCCCAGCGCCCTGCCGGACGTGCCTCCGGTGCGTCACCCCGGCCGATCGCGTACTCGACCATGGTGCCGTCCGGGCGGAACTCCACCCCCCGCCGGCCACGGGCCGGCGGGAAGGCGAAGTCGTCGCGGCGGTAGACGCTGACCCCGTCGTGGTCCTCCTCGAACGAGTGCGTCCAGCGCCCGACCGGTGATCCGCTCAGCTGGTCACCCCCTGCATGGCGGAAGCGGCAGGCATCGACTCCGGGATGGTGACCTTGAAGTCGCTGATGACGCCGCCGAGCGGTTCGTACCCGGTGACCGACGGTCCCCAGTTCGAGCCGTCCCACCACTTGTGCCACAGCTGCTTGTCGGTGCCGGTGACGAACACGTCCAACCGGTTCTGGGCCCACGAGACAACCCGCGGCTCGTCGGTGCAGATCCCGCCCAGGTACTCGTAGCCGGTGACCGACGGTCCCCACGCGGATCCGTCCCACCACTTGTGGTACAGCGCGGAGTCGGTGCCGAGCACGAACACGTCGAGCCGGTCCGAGCCCCACGAGACAACGGTCGGCGCCGTCGTACACACGCCGCCCATGTACTCCCAGCTCGACCAGGACGAGCCGTCCCACCACATGTGGTACAGAGCGGAGTCGGTGCCGATGACGAACATGTCGAGCCGGTTCTGGCCCCAGGCAACGACCCGTGGCGGCGAAGCACAGATGCCGCCGAGGTACTCGTAGCCGGTGACGGACGGTCCCCAGTTCGCCCCGTCCCACCACTTGTGGTAGACCGCGTTGTCCGTGCCGAGCACGAACACGTCCAGCCTGTCCTTGCCCCAGGCAACGACCTCGGGCGGGCTCATGCAGATGCCGCCCATGTATTCGTACCCGGTGGCCGACGGTCCCCAGTTCGCCCCGTCCCACCACTTGTGGTACAGCGCGCGGTCGGTGCCAAGGACGAACGCGTCCAGCCGGTTCGGGCCCCAGGTGGCCAGTCGCGGCGGGCTCTGACAGACGCCGCCGAGGTACTCGTACCCGGTGACGGACGGTCCCCAGTTCGCCCCGTCCCACCACTTGTGGTACAGCGCGTGATCGGTGCCGAGGACGAACGCGTCGAGGCGGTTCGGTGCCCAGGACGCGACTTCAGGAGCACTCATGCAGATACCACCCATGTACTCGTAGCCCGCGACGGACGGTCCCCAGTTCGAGCCGTCCCACCACTTGTGATACATCGCCAGGTCGGTGCCGAGCACGAACGCGTCCAGCCGGTTCGCGCCCCACGCCACCACCGAGCCGGCCGGTTCCGGCGTACTGATGCCGCCGCCGAAGATCGGCAGACTCTTGCGCACGGTGTCCAGACAGGCCTGCATCCGGGCCACCTGGTCGGCGGTGAACATCACCATGCCGCGGTCGTCGGTGTAGTCCATGTAGTCGTAGAACAGGTCACCGTTCGGCCCGTTGCTGCACGTCACGTGCGGGAACGTCGGTACGCCGAAGTTCGGGCCGGCCGCGTTCGGGGTGTCGGCGCACTCGTCGCTGCCGCTGCAGCCACTGCCGTCGTCGCCCCAGATGTGGAACAGGTTCAGGTAGTGCCCGACCTCGTGGGTCGTCGTCCGCCCGAGGTCGAACGGTGCGGCCGCCGTACCGCCGGTGCCGAACCCGCTGTGCAGGATGACCACGCCGTCGGTGTTCGCCGGACCGCCCGGGAACTGCGCGTACCCGAGCAGACCGCCGCCGAGCTGGCAGACCCAGATGTTGAGGTAGTGATCTGTCGGCCACGGGTCGATACCGCCGGTGGACGACTTCTTCACCTTGTCGTCGGTGCCGAAGCTCGCCGTACTGGTCTGGGTCCGGGTCACGCCGGTGGTCGGGTTCCCGTTCGGGTCCTGGGTCGCCAGGAAGAACTCGATCCGGCTGTCCGTGATCAGGCCGCTGAACACCCCCGGCACGATGCTCGTGTCGGGGTTCGTCGCCCGGAAGTCGCGGTTCAGAACGTCGATCTGGTTGTCGATCTGGGCCTGCGAGATGTTCTGCGCGGCGGTGTTCCAGACCACGTGGACGACGCACGGGATGCGGGCGATCCCGGAGAAACGCTGCGGACCGGAGACGTAGTCCATCGTCGCCGTCTCGAGCGCCGCCCGGTTGGCGGCGTACTCGGCTGAGGTCGTCAGCAGCCGCCGGTGCACATCCATCACACCGCACTGCCGCTGGCTCGGGTACTCGGTGCGCCCGTCCGCGCCGCTCATACCGGCACCACTGGCCTGGCCGCCACCACTCATGCCCGCTCCACCTGGCTGGCCGCCGCCACTCACGCCGCCGGCCGGTTGGCCGCCGCCGGTCATGCCCGCTCCACTGGGCTGGCCGCCGCTCATGCCGGCGCCGCCCGAGGCCGGTGCACCGGTCATCCCGGTCATCGGCATGCCATTCGCCGCGGGCTGTCCATTCGCGCCCGACTCGGCTGCCTGGGCCTCACCCGGCATCCGGTAGTCGTCGTCGCGGTGCTTGTCCGCGCGCCCGTTGGCCTTCCTCGGCATCTCTCCCCCTTCCAGCGGGGGCGCACGAGCAGGTCGGGACCGCACCCGGTCCCGGACCGAAGAGCTTCTTCCCCCAGCCCGCCCAATCGATCGAAGGCGACACGTGCCACCTCCCCCTACCGAGCAGCCGGCCCCCAAGTCGCTGCTCACGTTTCACCTTGCTCTCCTCACCGCCCGCACACAAGCTTTCGCGCACCGGCAGTCAACTCCGCCAAACCCCCACCCCCCGTTGAAGACTTGCTTGAAACCTCAAGAGCAACGCGGGCCTGTCAGGGGAGTGTGATGCGGCGCAGGGTTTCGGTTGTCAGCTGGGCTTGGATACCGCGGGCGTCGCCTTGGACGACAGACAGAACTTCGGGGCTGGTGAAGAGTGGTTGCAGGCCGGGTGGGATGTCTCCGGCGGGTTTCCTGGCGCCGATCTCGGTAAGGCGGTCGGGGTAGTGGGCTAGGTAGGTGCTGAGCTTGGGCCAGCGGAGGCTGAGGATTGTCCAGAGGGCGGTCTCCTGTTCGCGGAGGTGGTCGTCCTCGAGGTTCACGCCCTGCAGGGTCTCGATGCCTCGGGCGATGCCGTAAGCGTTGACGAGCCGTTTCATCGAGCGCGGGTTGGGGTCGTTGCCGAGCAAGGCGCGGAACGGCTGCAGCGTATGGGTGTTGGCCTGCTGGGCGCGTTCGCTGACCATCTCGACCGCGACCACCTCACGCCGGGCCTGGATCTCGGCCGTCGTGTTTCCGGGGTTCTTGGCGACCTCTAGTCGTACGGCGTCGGGCGGCAGGTCACCCAGATCCGCGGCAGCCGTCCGCCGGGCCTGCTCGATGTCGTGTTCGCCCGGCACCGTGGGCGAGCGGAGAATGCGCTCCCAGAACGCATCGATCCGGTTGGTCGCCTGCGGTAGTCCGGTGGAGATCTGGAAGGTCTTCTCCAGGAACAGGTAGCCGACCGGCCGGCCCGGTTCGCCGGACACGCTGACGAAGCTCGCGTACTCGTCGGCATAGCTGTCGGCCAGCCAGTCCCGGTCGGCGGCGATCACGTAGGTGACCGGGATGTCCCGGAAGAGCGTCTGGATTCCCTCCAGAAGCTCGACGACATAAGGGCCTTTGCACCGATCCAGGTCATCGATCATGACCACGATGTCGTGATGGATCCACCGGGTCAGGTCGGCGAGGTGCTCCTGGACCAGGCGCATCGGGTCGTTCGTGTTCGCGATGAACCTCCGGGCGCCGCGGGCCGACGTACTGAACACCCATCGGCCCATCGCGTGCACCAGGCCCCACACGGTCAGCGCGGGCGTGATGATCGCGGCGGCGGTGACGAGGATTCCGCGGAACGTGTCGGGGGTGAGTTTCTGGCCGGTCGTCGTACCGAACAAGTCCGTGCGCCACGCGAGTACGACGAGTCCGGCGACGGCCATCAGCGCGAGGTAGCCGGGCCAACCGCCCTTGGATCGCCAGATCCACTCGCGGATCCGCAGCATCACCGCGCGTTTCCGGTCGAACGTTGCGAGCTCGCGGACGGCGCCGGAGTACAGCGCGGTCATCAGCCACCACCACGGTGGCTCGATTCGTTGGTGCCGCCAAGCGTTGAAGTCGACGACGACGGAACGGGTCGCCTGGGCGGCCGGATCGTCCTGGCGCAGCTCGGCGGCCAGGAAGTTCAGGACGGACGTCTTGCCGGCGCCCCAGGGTGCGTGCAGATGGATGATGAAGGCGCCACCACGCCTGGCCCGCGGGTCCGGTGCGGTGGCGTTGTTGTGCTTCTCCTCCAGCCGGGCGTCCCGGATCCGGCGGGCGAGCACCCGCGCGAACCCCTGCCTACCCAGCTCGTCCACCACCGCCGGCCCGTCGGTGTGCGTCGGCACGAACTCCTCCCGCCGAGGCGCCGTACGCACGGTCGGCTGAACCGGCTCGCCGACGGGGGAGTGCCCTACCGACGCAGACGACGAGGGGCCGACGGACGCTGACGACGGGGGACTGGCGCTCGCTGACGAGGAGGTCGGGGACGGCGCGGTGTCGGCGGAGGTCGGGGACGGCGCGGTGTCCTTGGAAGGCGAGGACGGCGCGGTGTCCGTGGAAGACGAGGACGAGGAGGGCGCGGCGGAGGAGATGCCGAAGGAGGAGGCGGTCTTTGCCTGGGGTTGGCCCCCGGCGGGATTTGCTGTGAGGTCCAGCCGGGCCAGCTCGTCGTACTGCGACTGCTCGAGGACGTAGATCCGTGCCGACACCGCACTGGTGCTCTGACCGACGGCATCCACGATGGCACGGAACGAATCAGCTGCAGGCAGGGCTCCCGCGCCAGACCCGAGCAGTGGAAACGCGATCGTACGCCCGAGATCCTCAGCGAGGACCATCGCCCGGCCCGCCGCCGACCGGACCCAGTCCAGCTTCGTGCTCTGGTCATCCGCGACCACGGCCGCCAGCAGGATGACCGGTTTCGTCACCCCCTTCGCACCGGCTCGCCAGGCAGGTACGACTTCCCCCGGTTCCAGGTGGTCCGGTGTGCTGATCGGGAAGGATACAAGGCGCTCGCTGAGGTTCGGTGCAATGCTGCCGAACGTGCTGCACGGGACGACGACCACAGCGTCGTCGCCGCCGAACATGTCGCCGAGCACGAGCTCGACCCGGCTGGTCCCCACCGCCGGAGGTTCCCTCGTAGCCATGGCCGTACCCCCTCGTCGACCGATCCTGCGCACAGGTGCTGACCAAAGGCTGACAGTGACTACGGACAGTGTCGAGACCCCGGGCTGACCTCAGCTGATGGGGATCCAGCCGGTTTGGTTGTGCCAGTGGTCGCCTCGGCGGAGGTGGGTGACGATTGCTCGTTCGAGAGTGGTTTGTTGTGGGAGCTTGTCGAGTAACGCGGCTGGTCCGAGGCGGCCGAGTTGGAAGCCGACTCCCGAGAACACCAGCGGCAAGCCCCACGTTGCGTCCAACCCCGGCCGACCGGTGAGGGCTCGGGAGGATGCCAGTTCCTTGCCCAGGGCGCTCAACGAGTCCCATGACTCGTTGTCAGTGAGACAAACACGAGGATCGCCTCCCACAGTCGTGAGCCTGCCGATCAGGCTCTCGGGGTGGGGGGTGACCGTCCTAATGGGTTTCCTCCAGCAAACTAGCAGTCCAGCTCGAGTTCCCAGGTGGTCCGCTGGGCGGTCGGCCGGAAGCCGAGCTTTTCGTTGACGGCGATCATCGGGGTGTTTTCGGGAGCGTTCCAGGTGTGGAGTACGGCGGGGTGGTCGAGGCCGGCCTGGAGAGCGCGGACGTTGGGAACCTTGACGGCGACGCCCAGGCCGCGGCCGCGATGTGCCGGGTGAACGTAGGTGTCGTACTGGCTGAGACGGTCCGGAGTCTCCGGAGTGCCGCCCATCTGGGTGTACGCCGCCAGCGCGCCGGACGCGGTGTGGACGGCGGCCGTCGAATAGGTGAATCGGCCTTGCGCAACACGACGGGCCTCGGCTTCGCGGATCAGCGCCGGGGTCCAGGTAACCGCCTCAACTGAGCGCTCGCCGGTCGGTACGTCTTCGCTCATCCCGGTCTGCAGATCGGCGAACTCCTCGAGCCACTCGTCGGGGGCGCACTCACGCCACTGCACGATCTCGTAGCCGGGCACCGGTCGATCCAGCGCTGCGAGCGCGTCCACGGCCAGCGGCAGCTCGAGCACCTGGTGCAGTTCGGCATGCTTTCGGACGAACCCGCGCGCGGCGGCGAACGCCGCGTACCAGGACTGTCGCCCGTCACCGGATCACCGGCGGCGTTGAACCCGGACAGCACCCGACGCCCGTCGGCCCGGGCCAGCTCGATCACCGCCTCCAGCAGCCGCGTCGCGACCCCTTGGCGCCGGTACGACGGAACCACTGCGAGCTCCACGTCGACGGTGTCGGTGTTGTCGAGCAACCACCAGTCGAGCCACGCGATCCCGGCCCACGTGTCACCGTCGACCAGCCCCAGCCCGTCCGCCCGCTGGTCCGAGTGGTCACCGGTGAACAACACCCGAGCCTCTTCCAACCCCAGTCCGACAGGAAACTCGAGCTCCTCCCGCCGCACGTCGAACTTCACCTCGTAAAACCGCTTGAAAACCTCAGGATCCCGGCCGTCGACCGTCACAATGCGCACCCGCGGACCCTACGGCGCCGCGGCGTGCAGCGCGCGGGAATTAGTGGTGTGGGCGGAGGGCGCGGTTGGCGGCGGGTTCGGCTATTTGGGCTCGGAAGGAGTTGGCGGGGTAGACGCCGAGGATGCGGACCTCGACGGAGAAGAAGGCGAGCTCCTCCAGGGCCAGGGCGACGTTGGGGTCTTCTGGGTGGCCCTCGATGTCGGCGTAGAACTGGGTGGCGAAGAACATGCCGCCCAGTTGGTACGACTCCAGCTTCGTCATGTTCACGCCGTTGGTCGCGAAGCCCCCGAGCGCCTTGTACAGCGCGGCCGAGACGTTGCGGACCCGGTAGACGAAGCTGGTGATGATCGGACCCGATCCGACCGGAGGTACGTCGGGCTCCCGCGAGAGCACCAGGAACCGGGTGGTGTTGTGGTGCTCGTCCTCGACATCGGAGGCCAGCGTCTCCAAGCCGTACAGCGACGCCGCGGCACGCGGGGACAACGCGGCGACCGTGGGATCGGCCAGCTCGGCCACCTCGCGGGCGGCGCCGGCGGTGTCGTCGGCAACCACCGTGGACCAGCCGTGCTCGCGGATGATCTTGCGGCACTGCCCGAGCGCGTGCACGTGGCTGCGGACGGTCCGGATCGTGTCGATCGACGCGCCCGGTACGGCGAGCAACTGGAAGTGGATCGGCAGGAAGTGCTCGCCGACGATGTGCAGCCCGGACTCCGGCAGTAGGTGGTGGATGTCGGCCACCCGGCCGGCGATCGAGTTGTCCACCGGGATCATCGCGAGCCCGGCCCGGCCGCTGCTGACCGCCTCGAGGGCGTCCTCGAACGTCGTACAGGGCAGCTGCTCGCGGTCCGGGAACATTTCGGTGCACGCCATCGCCGAATTGGCGCCTGGCTCACCCTGGTAAGCGATCGGTCCGTCCACAGTCCACCAGACTAGACCTGCCGTGTCTCACAAGACGGATCAGGTGTCCGTCTTGCGGACCTTCTTCGGCGCTCCGGTGACCGCGCGGCCTTCCAGCGCCTTGGCCTTGGTGGCGTACATGTCGATGTACTCCTGGCCGGACAGCTCCATGATCTTGTACATGATCTCGTCGGTGACCGCGCGCAGGATCAGCCGGTCGCTCTCCATCCCCTCGTACCGGGAGAAGTCCAGTGGCTCGCCGAACTTGATCGTGGGGGAGGCGAACGAGGCGACCACCTTGCCGGGCGGGGCGACCACGTCGGTACCGATCACACCGCACGGGATGACCGGGACCTTCGCCTCGAGCGCCAGCCGGGCGACGCCCGTACGGCCCTTGTAGAGGCGGCCGTCGTGCGAGCGGGTGCCCTCGGGGTAGATGCCGAACAGCTCGCCGCGCTCGAGCACCTTCATCCCGGCCCGCATCGCGCCCTCGGACGCGGACCCGCCGGACCGGTCGATCGGGACCTGGCCGGTGCCCTTGAAGAACCCGCGCTGGAACCGGCCCTTGATCCCGGCGCCGGTGAAGTAGTCGGACTTCGCCACGAACGTGACCCGGCGCCGGAGCACCAGCGGCATGAAGATCCAGTCGGCGTAGGAGAGGTGGTTGCTGGCGATGATCGCCGGACCCAGCTCGGGGATGTTCTCGGCGCCGACCACGTTCGGCCGGAAGATGCGCTTGACCGGTGGACCGAGCAGCACATTCTTCAGCACCCAGTAGATGCCCTTGCCGTCGCCGTCGCCGTCTCCGGCATCCACGACCGCAGCGTCCGGCTCAGGCCGCCGCGACTGCGCCGGTTCCGTCATCGATGTCCTTTCCTCACAGTTCCCCGATCCCTCATGATGCCGCACGACGGCCCGGATGGCCCGCACGCCGCCACGCGGGAACGCCTCACACCCGGCGGCGGATCTTCGTAAGCTGCTGACGGCAGCGTCGCCCGGCTGGGGAGGACTTGTGCGGACCAGAGGACTGACAGCAGTACTGGGGGTGCTGGCGGCAGTGTTCGCCGGCGCCGGTACGACGGCCTCAGCGGGTACGACGGAAGCGCCGGCGGCCACCGTGGTGCCGATCCAGGTCACCGGACCGGCCGCCTCCCGGTTCAACCTGGTCGTGATGGGCCACGGCTACACCGCGGCCGAGCTGCCGAAGTTCCGCGAGCAGGTCGACAAGCACCTGAACATCCTGTGGAGCATCGAGCCGTTCAAGTCGTACCGCAACTACGTCAACGTGTACGCGGTCGAGATCACCTCGCCGCAGAGCGGGGTCGACTGCGATCCCGGCCTCACGTCGCCCAAGGTCGACACCCCGCTGCAGATGGGCTTCTGGGGCGGCTGCAACCCGGGCAGCGTCCAGCGCCTGCTCACGGTCAGCTCCACCGCCGCCGCCCAGTACGCCGACCTCGTCCCGGGCACGACGTCGGCCAACCGCCAGATTCTTGCTATTGGCAACAGCGACACGTACGGCGGCGCCGGCGGAAGCTACGCGACCGCCTCGGGCGGCAACGCGCTGTCCGCCCTGATCACCCCGCATGAGCTCGGCCACTCACTCGGTGGTCTGCAGGACGAGTACGACTACTACGCCCGCGGTGCGCGCGGAGCGCCGTACGAAGGACCTGAACCGTCGTCCATTCACCACACCTTGCTGACTGAGCAGCAGATGCGGGACCAGCAGCAGAAGTGGTTCCGCTGGCTCGGCGAGCCGTCCGAGTCCGGAGGCGCGATCGGCCGCTACGAGGGCGGGATGTACGCCGGATCCGGGGTCTGGCGTCCCAGCGCGCACTCGATGATGAAGGCGCTCGGGTACTACTTCGACCAGGTCTCCCGGGAGCGGATGACGCAGCGGATCTCGGCCCGAGCCTCGCTGTTCCAGGGCAGCACGCCGACTGGGCAGGTCGCCGCCGACCAGGTCGTCTGGCTGCAGACGCTGCACCCGGTGAACCACGAGCTCGACGTCACGTGGACCTTGGACGGTACGGCGCTCCCGACCGCGAACGCCCGTGCGGTCGACCTCTCGACCGTCGAGCTCGCGCCGGGTCTGCACACGCTCACCGCGTCGATTGTCGACAATACGACGTTCATCCGGGACCCCGCAGTACGCCCGACCGCCTCGCGCTCGTGGACCGTCAACACGACCCTCCACCCCACGCCGTCGGGCGAGCCGGTGAATTTCACCGGGTCGACGTCGACCGAGCATCCGGTGAGCGCCGACGAGGTCGTGTACGCCGAGACGACGCAGTCCGACACGTCGCAGCCTGCCGTCGAGTGGCTGGTAGACGGAAAGCCGGTCGCTAACCCCGGAAACGACCGCGACCTGGACCTCGCGCCGCTGAAACTGACCGGCCCGCACACGCTGACCGCCCGTGCCGGCACCGAGACCCTGGTCTGGACCGTCGACGGCGTCGAGCCCGAGGTGCGGTCGACGATGTCCGAACCGCTGCTCACGGTGCAGAAGGCGACGGGTCCGGAGTACATCTACAACGACGCGTTCACGATGGGCCTGGCAGCGACGGACGACAGCCCGGGGTACGTCGTACCGGAGTTCCGGGTGGACGGGGACGGTTGGTACAACTACTACGGCTGGCCCACCGACGCGTCCGCGCCGTTCCGCTTCACCGCCGCGGGAACCGAGATCGACCAGCTCGTCTACGGCAAACTCGGCGTACCACGGGTGGTGCCGTGGGACGACGCACCGCCCGGGTATGGCCGGCATCAGGTCGAGTACCGCGCGATCGATGCCTCAGGCAACATCGGTACGCCGCGCCGGTTCGCGGTCACGTTGCTGCGCCCGGCCCCTACGTGCACGACCACGATCACGAACGTCTGGAACGGGCCGCTCTACGTGCGAACCGGCGTGACCTGCCTGGTCGGTGCAACGGTCAACGGTCCGGTCGTGGTCGGCGCCGGCGCGTCCTTGGTCGCCACGGACAGCCGGATCGTCGGACCGGTCCAGGCAGAGCGAGCCGCCGACCTCCAGTTGTTGCGGAGCACGGTCGGGGGACTGGTGTCGGCCGACGGCGTCACGCAGTCCGTCGTCGTGGTCGGGACCGCGGTCAAGGGCCCGGTGTCCGTGACCAAGTCGGCGGCCGCCGTACTGGCTGGGAACACGATCAACGGTCCGCTGACCTGCTCCGGTAACGCCCCGGCGCCGGTCAACCTCGAGGCGCCGAACCAGGTCTCCGGCCCGCGGTCCGGCCAATGCGCCCGTCTGTAAAGGGAAATCGGTTGACCGTCGAACGGGTCGGTGTGAGGCTCCGTTGCCGTGTCCCAGGTCGCGAAGCTGCACGATGACGAAGTAGATATCGACGCGTCGCTGGTGGCGCGCCTACTGGCGGAGCAGTTCCCGGAGTGGGCCGCGCTGCCGATTCGGGTCGTCACCTCGTCGGGGACCGACAACGTGACGTTCCGCGTGGGCTCCGACCTCGCTGTCCGGTTGCCGCGCACCGCGTGGGCTCAGGGCCAGGTGGAGAACGACCTGCTCTGGCTACCGCGACTAGGCCCGCACCTTCCACTCGCCGTACCCGAGCCGCTGGCGATCGGGGCGCCGGGTGCGGGCTATCCCTTCACCTGGGGCGTGTACCGGTGGCTGGCCGGCGAGTCCTTCCAGCTCGCTCAACTCGCCGACCCGGTGGCCGCCGCACGCGACCTCGCCGGGTTCGTCCGCTGTCTGCAGGCGGTCGACACGACCGGAGCGCCCGTACCACCGGACGACCCGTTCAGCCGCGGTACGCCGCTCGCACCGCGGGACGACCTCTTCCGTACGGCGCTCGACGAGTTGCGGGACGAGTTCGACACCGGACTCGTGCTCGCCGCCTGGGGCGCGTCGCTGGCGGCCGCGGGACCCGGGTCGGCGAAGTGGATCCACGGCGATCTCATGCCGGGCAACCTGCTGGTGGCCGACGGCCGGCTCACCGCGGTCATCGACTTCGCCACCGCCCGGGCCGCCGACCCGGCCGGCGATCTGCTGGCGGCCTGGTACTCGTTTGAAGGCGACTCGCGGCGCGCCTTCCGCGACGCCCTGGACGTCGATGACGACACCTGGGCGCGCGGGCGCGGCTGGGCGCTGTCCCTGACGATGATCGCGATCCCGTACTACCGGACCCGCGATCCGGAAGCGGTGAGCGGTGCCCACGCGTTCGTCGCCGACATCCTGGCCGACTTCGCCGCGACTGAGTCGCGCTGACATGGATGTGAGTTTCGGCGACATGTCCGTGAAAGGTCCGGTCCAATAGCTTTTCCGGTGCGGGGCGTTCCCGCCGTACTGGAGGAGAGAGATGAACGGACTGCGGGTGGCGTCGTTGATGGCGGCCACGATGACGACCGGACTGGTGGCCGGCGTGTACGCGAGCTACGCGAACGCGGTCATGCCAGGCCTGGCGAAGACCGACGACAAGACCTTCGTCGGCGCGTTCCAGGCGGTCGACCGGGCCATCGTCAATCCGCTGTTCCTCGGGCTCGGGTTCGTCGGCGCGCTGCTGTTCACGCTGCTGGCCGGCCTGCTGTCCCTCACAGAGAAGGCGCTGCCGTGGATCGCGATCGCCTTCGTGCTCTACCTGGTCACGATGATCCTGACGATCGCGATCAATGTCCCGCTCAATGACGCCATCAAGGCCGCCGGCGATCCGAACACGATCGACGTCGCCGCCGTCCGCACCGCCTTCGACGAGGCCAAGTGGCGCACCTTCAACCTGATCCGCACCATCCTCGGAACTGTTGCCTTCGGCCTCCTCAGCTGGGCCCTCTACGTCACCGGCAAGTCCGCCGTCCAGCCCTGAAATCGGCCATCAGACCCCGCGGCAACCGCTTGCCGCGGGGAAGCCTGACACAATGCGGTGGTGCCACCTGTTCAAGCTCCGCCGTCGCAGCAACTCCCCGCGGTCCAGAAACTGCGGGTCCGGTTCGCCAAGCGCGGGCGGCTGCGATTCACCTCACACCGCGACTTCCAGCGGGCGTTCGAGCGCGCCGTCCGCCGGGCCGAGCTGCCGGTGGCGTTCTCGCACGGCTTCAGCCCGCACCCGAAGATCTCGTACGCCGGTGCCGCGCCGACCGGAGCCGCCTCCGAGGCGGAGTATCTGGAGATCTCGCTCACACAGGAGCGGGACGCCGAGCAGGTCCGGTCCGCCCTGGACGAGGCGTTGCCGCCCGGTCTCGACGTACTCGAGGTGGTTGTCGCAGGCCCCGGCGGGCTGGCCGAGCGGCTGGAGGCGAGCGAGTGGCTGATCTCGTTGCCCGGCGTGGATCCGGAGGCGGCCACCGGCGCGGTGGAGGCGTTCCTCGCCCGGGAGGAAATTCTGGTCGAGCGCATGACCAAACGGGGACTTCGATCGTTCGATTGTCGGGACGCCGTTCTCCGACTCACCGTCGGCAGTGAACCGGGGTCTGTTGAGACGTGTGCGATACTGCAAGTGGTGTTACGGCACGGAACCCCGGCCGTGAGACCCGACGACGTTCTCGCCGGATTGCTGGCGGTAGCGGCGCTCCCGGTGACGGGCCCGGCTCTTCTGACCAGGCTCGCCCAGGGCCCGCTCATCGCGGCGACCGGCACGGTGGACGACCCGCTCGCTCGTGACCGCGACGCCACCCAGGCGACCGCGACCGGCCAGGCAGGTCCTCACCAGACGCATTCAGCGGAGGGCGACGCCGCCGCTCCCACCGAGCCCTGAGCACGGGCGGAGCGGATCCAGCAGGCTTCCGCCGTACCGGCACCGTTGCCGGAACAGCGAACCGTGACCGCCTTCGAAGTGGCTGCGCCCGGACCCGTGACAGGGGTCGCAGGATGCGCCGGAAGGCTTGAGGAGACCGCACCACATGCTCGACAACGAGCCGACCACCGAAGCAGCCGACCCGGCTGCCACCGCCCAGCCGGCCGCCCGCAGAACTGCGAAGAAGGCCGCTACCAAGACCACCACGACGCGCAAGCGGACGGTCAAGAAGATCGCCGCTGCCGAGGAGGTCCCCACCCAGTCCGACGGCGAGACCGCCGACCCGGCACCGGTGAAGAAGGCCGCCGCGAAGAAGGCGGCCGCCAAGAAGACCACGGTCAAGAAGACCGCCGCCAAGAAGACCGCTCAGCGCCCGGCCAAGAAGACCGCGGCCCAGGACGCGTTCCCGGAGCTGATCGAGGAGCCGGAGACCACTCCGGCCGACGGCGGCCCGGTTGTTGAGAGCGCACCGGCGGCGAAGAAGACCACCCGCAAGCGCACCGCGAAGAAGACCGCCGCGACCGGCCTGACGACCGCTGACTCGCCGGTCACCGACGGCCCGGTCGCCGACGCCGAGACCACCCCTGGCTCCAGCGCGACCGAGGTTGCGCCCGCCGCGAAGCGCTCGTCCCGGCGCCGTGGCTCCCAGCCTGCCGTCGAGGAGGCGCCGAGCGCCATCTTCCCGACCGCGGACGCCGCGGCCACCGACTCACCCGCCGAGGGCACCGAGACCGCGGCCCCGGCCGACGAGTCGTCTACCCGCCGGACGCGCCGCCGTGCGCCGGCCGCCGCGGCCGTGCTCTTCCAGGCGCCGACCAACGTACCGACTCAGGCTCCCGCCCAGGCCACGGCGACCAGCCCGGTCGAGGCGACCCCCGAGGCCGCAACGACGACTGCCGGTGCCGAGCCGGGTGCCGAGGAGCAGCCGACGACCCGCCGTCGCCGGAGCCGCCGCGGTCGCGACACCGAGACCCGTGAGGCCGAGACCCGCGAGGGTGACACCCGCGAGGTCGGGGCTCGCGAGACCGACACCCGCGACGCCGACGGCGCCGAGACCGCTGCCGAGCCGACCCGGCGGTCGACCCGTACCAGGGCCGGCGCCAAGGCCGGCGCGACGACCGGTCAGCAGGCGGACGAGACCACCGACGAGGACGAGGCGGCGGACGAGGCGGCCGACGCGCAGTCCGAGGACGGCGAGGAAGGCGGCGAGGGAACCCGTCGCCGCCGTCGCCGCCGCGGTGGCCGTCGTCGCCGCAAGTCCG
Source organism: Kribbella sp. NPDC026596 (assembly GCF_040638415.1). NCBI lineage: Bacteria > Bacillati > Actinomycetota > Actinomycetes > Propionibacteriales > Kribbellaceae > Kribbella > Kribbella sp. NPDC026596. The sequence goes on from NZ_JBEZYF010000073.1 coordinate 14,777, forward strand.
GTGACAACGAGAACGACACCGACGACAACGCCGACGAGCAGGCGGACGACGACGAGCAGGACGAGACCGAGGCCGAGTCCGGCTCGGACGACGAGCAGGACTCGTCGGCCGACTCCGACGAGGACGGCGACACCACGGGCAGTTCGTCCCGGCGCCGCCGGCGTCGTCGCCGCCGCAAGGGCGAGGAGGGCGGCTCCGCGTCCCCGGACGACCCCGACGAGACCGTCGTTCGGGTCCGGGAGCCGCGCAGCAAGAACACCGCGAACGAGATCACCGCGGTCGAGGGCTCGACCCGGCTGGAGGCGAAGAAGCAGCGCCGCCGCGAGGGCCGCGCCGCCGGCCGCCGCCGGGCGCCGATCGTCACCGAGGCCGAGTTCCTGGCCCGGCGCGAGTCGGTCGAGCGGACCATGGTGATCCGCGCCCGCGGCGACCTGACCCAGATCGCCGTCTCCGAGGACAACGTCCTGGTCGAGCACTACGTCGCCCAGGAGGAGCAGGTCTCGCTGATCGGCAACGTGTACCTCGGCCGGGTGCAGAACGTGCTGCCCAGCATGGAGGCCGCGTTCATCGACATCGGCAAGGGCCGCAACGCCGTGCTGTACGCCGGTGAGGTGGACTGGGCCACGCTCGGCGGGGCCAACGGCCCGCGCAAGATCGAGCAGGTGCTGAAGTCCGGCCAGGCCGTGCTGGTCCAGGTGACCAAGGACCCGATCGGCCACAAGGGCGCCCGGCTGACCAACCAGATCAGCCTGCCCGGCCGGTACGTCGTCTACGTCCCGCGCGGCGGCAACGGCGGCATCAGCCGCAAGCTGCCGGACACCGAGCGGAACCGTCTGAAGGGCATCCTCAAGGACATCGTCCCGGACGAGGCGGGCGTGATCGTCCGGACCGCGGCCGAGGGCGCGTCGGAGGAGGAGCTGACCGCCGACGTCAGCCGGCTGCAGAAGTACTGGAACGACATCGACAAGAAGTCGAAGGGCGGCCAGGCCCCGCAGTTGCTGCACGGTGAGCCGGATCTGCTGATCCGGGTGGTCCGTGACCTGTTCACCGAGGACTTCACCAAGCTGGTGATCTCCGGGGACGACGCCTACGACCAGGTCCGCGAGTACGTCTCGGATGTCGCTCCGCACCTGGCCGACCGGGTCGAGAAGTGGTCGTCGGACGGCGACGTCTTCTCGAACTTCCGGATCGACGAGCAGATCAAGAAGGCGCTGGACCGCAAGGTCTGGCTGCCGTCCGGTGGTTCGCTGATCATCGACCGGACCGAGGCGATGACGGTCGTCGACGTGAACACCGGCAAGTTCACCGGCTCCGGCGGCAACCTCGAGGAGACCGTCACCAAGAACAACCTGGAGGCGGCCGAGGAGATCGTCCGGCAGCTCCGGCTCCGCGACATCGGCGGCATCATCGTGATCGACTTCATCGACATGGTGCTGGAGTCGAACCGGGACCTCGTGCTGCGCCGGCTGGTGGAGTGCCTGGGCCGGGACCGGACCAAGCACCAGGTGGCCGAGGTCACCTCGCTCGGCCTGGTCCAGATGACCCGGAAGCGGATCGGCACCGGGCTGCTCGAGGCGTTCAGCGAGAACTGCGACCACTGCGGTGGCCGCGGCCTGATCCTGCACGACGAGCCGAAGGAGTCCCGCCGCCGCGACAGCCGCAACGGCCAGGACCAGAACAAGCCCGCCGCGCAGACCGACGAGCCACGCAAGTCGTCTCGTCGTCGCGGCCGCGGCAAGGGCCGTGGCGACGAGGAGCAGGCCGAGCCGGAGGCCACGCAGGCCACCGGTGACGCCGCCCAGCGCCTGGCCCAGATCGCCGCCGCGTCGTCCAAGAAGGATGAGGACGGCGCTGGTACGACGGAGACGCCGACCGGCTACCCGATTTCCGCGGCCGGCGACGAGCCGGTCAGCCCGGAGGCCACCGGCTTCCCGGTGTCCGCCGAGACGGCGGAGGTGACCACGACCGTCGGAGCCGAGGTCACCAGCGGCACCGAGTCGGTTGAACCCGCGGACGCGGGACAGAACGGGTCGGCGAAGACCGGGAGCACCAGGCGCCGGCGCAGCAGCCGGAGCCGGGGCAAGGCGGCCCAGGACGGTGACGCCGGCAGCGACACCACCGACTCCGCCGAGCTCGTCTCCACCAGCAACTGACGAGGTACGAACGGTGTCCCCGAGCAGCACGAAGCATCCCGGTCCGACCCGGTTTGACCCGTCTGTGAGGGGACCCGTAAACTTGAGCTTCGGCGCGCGTTCCGCGTGCCATGTTTGTGTGGGCCGCTAGAGGTCTGTGCAGGCCCCCAGAGGAACTTCCGAACCAGCAGAGAGTGAGATCCACGGTGTACGCGATCGTGCGCAGTGGCGGCACCCAGCAGAAGGTCGCCGTCGGCGATGTCATCGAGATCGACAGCCTGACGGATCAGGTCGGCGACACGGTGTCGCTGTCCGCAGTCCTCGTCGTCGATGGCGACACCGTGACGACCGATGCCGCCGCTTTGTCCAAGGTGGCCGTGTCGGCTGAGGTCCTCGGCCGCACCAAGGGCCCGAAGATCCACATCCTCAAGTACAAGAACAAGACCGGTTACCGCAAGCGCCAGGGGCACCGCCAGCACTACACCCAGGTCAAGGTCACCGCGATCGACGCGAAGAAGAAGTGAGCTGATCCAGACATGGCACACAAAAAGGGAGCTGCCTCGACCCGCAACGGTCGTGACTCCAACGCGCAGCGGCTCGGCGTGAAGCGCTTCGGCGGCCAGCTGGTCAACGCCGGCGAGATCATCGTCCGCCAGCGTGGCACCCACTTCCACCCGGGCAACCTGGTCGGCCGTGGTGGCGACGACACGCTGTTCGCGCTGGCGGAGGGCCACGTGGAGTTCGGCACCCGGCGCGGTCGCCGCGTCGTCAACATCGTCCCGGCCCCGGCGGAGTAACACCGCCACCCGGACGTATTCAAGCTCTGAGAAGGGCGGGTCGCGGAATACCGCGATCCGCCCTTCAGCTATGTAAGAGGCATTATCTCCAGCAGGAAGTAGAGAACATCGATGGCAATCCCCAGCTTTGTCGACCGCGTGACGGTGTTCGTCACCGCGGGCCGCGGCGGACACGGATGTGCCTCGGTGCACCGGGAGAAGTTCAAGCCCCTCGGCGGTCCCGACGGCGGCAACGGCGGTGACGGCGGCAGCGTGATCCTGCGCGTCGACCCGGACACCACGACACTCGTCGACTACCACCGCTCCAGCCACCGCGCCGCGACGAATGGTGCCCAGGGCAAGGGCGATCACCAGGCCGGCAGCAACGGCGGTGATGTCGTCCTGCCGGTCCCCGACGGCACGGTCATCAGTACGGCGGACGGCGTCGTACTCGCGGACCTCGTCGGCTCCGGCGCGGAATTCGTCGCGGCGCAGGGTGGCAAGGGTGGTCTGGGCAACGCGGCCCTGGCCAGCAGCGCCCGCAAGGCTCCCGGTTTCGCCCTGCTCGGTGAGGACGGCGAGGAGCGCACGCTCGTTCTCGAGCTCAAGGTCGTCGCGGACATCGGCCTGGTCGGGTTCCCGAGTGCGGGCAAGTCCTCACTGGTCGCGTCGATCAGCCGGGCCCGGCCGAAGATCGCCGACTATCCCTTCACCACCCTGATCCCGAACCTCGGTGTCGTGATCGCGGGGGAGACCACCTTCACGGTGGCCGACGTGCCCGGGCTGATCGAGGGCGCGAGTGAGGGGCGCGGGCTCGGGTACGACTTCCTGCGGCACGTGCAGCGGTGCGCGGCACTGGTCCACGTCATCGACTGTGCGACGTACGAGCCGGGCCGGGATCCGCTCAGCGACCTGGACACGATCGAGGCCGAGTTGGAGGCGCACGGTGGGCTCGAGGACCGGCCGCGACTCGTTGCCCTGAACAAGATCGACGTACCGGACGCCCGGGACATCGCCGAGATGGTGCAGGCCGAGCTGGAGCAGCGCGGGTTGCGGGTGTTCCCGATCTCGACCGCTTCGCACGAAGGTCTGGAGGCCCTGAAGTTCGCGATGGCCGAGATCGTCGTACGGCGTCGTGCCGAGGAGTCCAAGCCCGACACCACGCGGATCGTGATCCGGCCGCAGGTGCAGGGCGGGCCCGAGTTCAAGGTCAAGAAGCTGCCGGACGACGGCGGCTGGCTGGTGCAGGGCGACAAGCCCGAGCGCTGGGTCAAGCAGACCGACTTCGCGAACGCGGAGGCGACCGGCTACCTGGCCGACCGGCTGAACCGGCTCGGCGTGGAGAAGGAACTGCTGGAGCGCGGTGCGCTCGAAGGCGATGCGGTCGTCATCGGTGACGGACCGAACGCGATCGTGTTCGACTTCGCGCCCGAGGTCCAGGCCGGGGCGGAGATCCTGGCCCGGCGCGGTGAGGACCACCGGCTCGAGGAGCCGCGTCCGGCCGTCCAGCGGCGTAAGCAGAAGGACACCGACTACCACGCTCACCGCTCGGGCGAGCTCGTCACCGATCGTTCGGAGTACGGGCAGGGCTGGGTCGAGGACGAGGTCGACCTGTCTCCGGCCGAGGCCAAGCGAGCGGCGGAGAAGGCGGAGAAGCTCGCGCCCAAGGACGCGCGCGAGCTCGAAGCTCAGCAGGAACTCGACCAGAACGGTTGACCCATGAAGGAACGCGCGGAGGTCGTCAAGGCCACGCGGATCGTCGTCAAGGTCGGCTCGTCGTCGCTGACCCAGCGCGGCAAGATCGACCTCGAACGGCTCCGGCTGCTCGTCGACGCCCTCGCGGCGCGGCGGGTGGAGGGGGCCGAGGTCGTGCTCGTCTCCTCCGGTGCGATCGCCGCCGGCCTGGCCCCGATGGGCCTGCGATCGCGACCGCGTGACCTGGCCACCCAACAGGCGGCCGCTTCGGTCGGCCAGGGTCTGTTGATGGCCCGGTACAGCGACGCATTCGCGGCGCACGGGCTGCGCGTCGGGCAGGTTTTGTTGACTGTCGACGATGTGACTCGGCGGAGTCACTACCGCAACGCGTACCGGACGTTCGCGCGGCTGCTCGAGCTGGGCGTCGTACCGATCGTGAACGAGAACGACACGGTCGCCACCACCGAGATCCGCTTCGGCGACAACGACCGGCTGGCGGCGCTGACGAGTCACCTCGTCCACGCTGATCTGTTGTTGCTGCTGTCGGACGTCGACGGGCTGTACGACGGGGATCCGCGCAAGCCCGGTACGTCGATGGTCGCCGAGGTCCGCGGACCCGCCGACCTCAAATCGCTGAGGATCGGCCGGAACGGGTCATCCGGAGTGGGCACCGGCGGCATGCACACGAAGGTCGAGGCGGCCGCGATCGCCACCGAGGCAGGGATTCCGGTCGTGTTGACGTCTGCCGCTCGGGTCGGCGAGGCTCTGAGGGGAGTGCCCGTCGGCACGCTCTTCCATCCCACCGGTCGCCGCCGCAAGACGCGTCTGCTCTGGCTGGCCCACGCCACCTCCGGCCAGGGCATCCTGCGCCTGGACGAAGGCGCGGTCCGGGCCGTGACACAACGCCGTACGTCGCTCCTCCCGGCCGGAATCTCCGCCGTCGAGGGCACCTTCTCCGCCGGCGACCCCGTCGACCTGGTCTCCCCGTCCGGCGTCGTCATCGCCCGTGGCCTGGTCAACTACGACGCCACCGAACTCCCCGACCTCCTGGGCCGCTCCACCCGGGACCTAGCCCGGGAACTCGGCGCCGCCTACGAACGAGAGGTAGTCCACCGCGACGACCTGGTCCTGCTGTAAAGGGGCCAGGGACCCTTGCCCGCCGGGCCGATGTTCCCCAAGCTCGGTGGTATGAGCGGAAAAGGCAACCGGGGCGCCGGTGGCGGGGACGCGGTCTACGGACTCGGCCTGATCGGCGCCCTCGTGTACTACATCCAGCAAGCCGACAGCTTCTGGGGAGTCGTCGTCGGCATCCTCCAGGCACTCGTCTGGCCGGCCTTCGTCGTCTACGACCTACTGAAGTTCCTGCATCGCTGAAGCAGCCGGCGACCGTTGCGCCGGTCGGAGATCGAGAGGTGGGCGACATGGCCAAGTCAACCCGGACGGACGTCCTCGAAATCCTGCAGGGGGTGGTCGACAACGTCAAAGCCGGGATGGTCTTCGGCAATCCCGTCAGCAAGGACGGCGTGACCATACTGCCGGTGGCACGCATCAGTGGCGGCGGCGGGGGAGGCGGTGGTACCGGTCAGCAGACGGGTGGGCAGGACATGGACGGTTCCGGCGGCGGGTTCGGCCTGATCGCCAAGCCGGCCGGCGTGTATGTCCTTCGCGACGGCAAGGTCACCTGGACCCCGGCCGTCGACGCCACGAAGGTGATCCTCGGCTTCCAACTGCTCGGAATGGCCGTACTGCTGACCATCCGCGCACTCCTCAAGAGCCGTCGGCGAGACCGAACCCGGGGTGGCCGCCGTCCCGAGTGAGACGGCTGAGGGGGACGGACGGGGAGAGACCTAGGATGTTGGCGTGAGCGAGATCATCGAGTTGGCGAGGCGGGCGCGGGAGGCGTCGTACGCGTTGGCGGAGGCCTCGCGGGCGACCAAGGATGCGGCGCTGCACGCGATGGCGGCGGCGTTGCGGGCGCACACCGACACGATCGTCGCGGCGAACGCGAAGGACGTCGCCGCGGCTCGTGAAGCCGGTACGCCGGAGTCGACGGTGGACCGCCTGGCGCTGAACCCGGCTCGCGTGGACGGGATGGCCGCCGGCCTGGAGCAGTTGGCCGGGCTGACCGATCCGGTCGGCGAGGTCGTCCGTGGGTACACCCTGCCGAACGGTCTGGAGCTCCGCCAGGTCCGCGTCCCGTTCGGCGTGATCGGCATCATCTACGAGGCCCGCCCGAATGTGACCGCGGATGCGGCCGGCATCTGCCTCAAGTCCGGCAACGCGGTCCTGCTCCGCGGCTCGTCTTCTGCGGCCGCGTCCAACGAGGCGATCATCGCCGTACTGCGGGACGCCGTCGCCGAAGCTGGTCTGCCGGCTGACGTGATCCAGGGCGTGCCGACGGATCGCGCCGCGGTGAAGGAGCTCATGCAGGCCCGCGGGCTGGTCGACGTACTGATTCCGCGCGGTGGCGCCGGGCTGATCCAGACCGTGGTCACCGAGTCGACCGTGCCGGTGATCGAGACCGGTGTCGGCAACTGCCACGTGTACGTGGACTCCGAGGCGGATCTGGACCTCGCTCTGACGATCCTGCTGAACTCCAAGACGCAGCGCCCGAGTGTCTGCAACGCGGCCGAATCCCTGCTGGTGCATGCGTCGGTGGCCGACGAATTCCTGGCCGCCGCCCTGCCGGCGTTGGCCGACGCTGGGGTGACCGTGCACGGTGATCCGGTGGTAGTTGCTGCGGGCAAGGATGTTGTCGCCGCGACGGATGAGGACTTCGGCGCGGAGTACAACTCGCTGGACCTGTCCGCGGCGGTCGTGGAGTCGTTGGAGGCTGCCGTGCAGCACATCCGCCGGTACAGCTCGGGCCACACCGACGCGATCATCACCCGCTCGCAGGCCTCCGCCCGCCGGTTCGTGCAGGCGGTGGACTCGGCCGCGGTCGTGGTGAACGCGAGTACGCGCTTCACCGACGGCGGCGAGTTCGGTTTCGGCGCCGAGATCGGCATCTCCACCCAGAAACTCCACGCCCGCGGGCCGATGGGCTTGCCCGAGATGACGTCCACCAAGTACGTCGTCACCGGCGAGGGTCAGATCAGGAGCTGACTCGCGTCCTTGACGTTGACGACGGGCGGTTCGGCGCACACCACCGCGAGCGCCGCCCGATGGTCGGGACCGACGGCCAGCTCCTGCAGTTGAATTCCGTCGGGGACTGCGACTCTGCGCAGATCCGTCCTCAGCCCGTCGCCGGTCGCCTTCACGACCGCCTCCTTGCGCGTCCAGTACGTCGTGAACGCGCGAACCCTCTCGATCCCGTCGTACCGCCTCAACTCCTGGACTTCCTCAGGGGCCAGCGCCATCCTTGCCACCCCGTCGACATCCATCCCCGGGTCGATCTTCTCCACGTCGAGTCCGACCGGGTGGTCGCCGATCGCGACACCGACCAGGTCGCCGGAGTGTGTCACCGACAGCTCGACGCCGTCCGCGCGGACCTTGCCGTGCGGCTTCCCACAGTCGGGGCAGGTCCGATCCAACCGGACCTTTGCTGCAGGCGACAAAAACCGTGCGGCGAGCAACCGCCGTACGATCGTGCACCCGAGCAGGAACCGCGCCCTGTCCTCGTCCCGCAGGTACGCCGCCAGCCGTCCGCGCTCGACCTCGTCGAGATCATCCGCGAACTCGTCCCGCGCCTGATCGATCCGAGCCCACCACACCTCGGTCACCGGCTCGGTCCGACCGTCGGCCGCCGGCCCGGTCCGGCCGTCGCCTGCCACGCCCGCGCCCGCCTCGACCGTCATACCGGGCCGGGTTTCCAGGTCAACGATCCGGTTGTCAGATCGTCGACAATCCCGTCGATCCATTCCGCCTCGGCCACCGTGACCGCCCGCTGGTACTCCGTTTCGAGCAGCGCGAACCGGGGGATCGGCGCGCCCTCGACCTCGAGCGTCAGCTCAGCGTCCAGCTCCGCGATGCGTTTGGTGAGGTGATCACGGCGCTCGGCCAGTAGCTCCGCGGCCGTCTGCGGCGTCACCAGCATCACGAACGACAGCGCCGCCGGGAACTCGGGGAACTCGTTGCGCGGCGTGGTCAGGATCTCCGCCAGCCACTCCCGGCAGACCGTCCGCCCGTCCTCGGTCAGGTGGTACACCGTCCGCTCCGGGTAGCGCTCGTCCCGCTCGGTGGCGCCGGCGGTGATCAGCCCGGCCTCCTCCAGCCGGACGATCATCCGGTACAGGCTGGTGCGCTGGCCGACGTTGACCACCTGGTCCTTGCCCCACTGCTTGATCAGCCGCTGGATCCCGTACGGATGCAGCGGCCCGTTCTCCAGCAGGCCGAGGATCGCGAGCGCGAGCGGTGAGCGTCGGAAGGTCACGTCGTCAGCTTACGGGATCAAAGATACTAGTTGCAATGCAACTAGAGGATGTGTGACTATCGGATCATGAGAACAGCAGAACTGACCGAGGGTGCGGTCGAGTCCCGCGACGGCACCACCATTGGCTACTGGAAGACCGGGCAGGGACCGGCGATCGTCATACTGCACGGGAGCATGGAGTCGGCGCGCAGCCACACGCTGCTCGCGGAGGCGTTGGCCGGCGACTTCACCGTCTACCTCCCGGATCGCCGCGGCCGCGGTCTGTCCGGTCCGCATCGCCCGGACCACACCGTGCGTACCGAGGTCGAGGATCTCGAGGCCGTGCTGACGTCGACGGGCGCCGAGTTCGCCTTCGGGGTGAGTGCGGGTGGCGCGGTCGTGCTGGAGGCGGCGCGGACGCTGCCTGGCCTGACGAAAGTCGGATTGTATGAGCCTGCGATTGTCGACAATCCGACGCCGCACTGGGAATGGCTGGCCCGCTTCGACCGTGAGGTTGCTGCGGGCAACCTTGCTGGGGCGATGGTGACCAGCATGTACGGATTGCAGTTGGCTCCGGCGTTCCTGAAAGTGATCCCGCGGCGGCTGATGACGCGGATGACCGAGAAGATGCTGGTCAAGGACGAGCGGCAGGCCGCCCCTGGTGCGGTCACGATGCGCACGCTCGCGCCGACGATTCACCACGAGGGCGCGTTGATCGCCGAACTCGCGGGGACTTTCGAGGCATACCGCGCTGTCTCGGCGGAGGTCCTGCTCATGGGTGGCAGCAAGGGCCTGGCTGCGTTGAAGCCGTGGCGGGACGCGCTGGAGAAGGCGCTTCCGCACTGCCGGCGGGTCGAGTTCGACGGCCTCGACCATGGTGCGTCGAGCGACCCGGGGGGAACCAATCCGGGCGGCAGCGCCAAGGCAGTCGGCCGCATCGCCGACGAGCTCAAGGCGTTCTTCAAGCAGTCTTGACGGCCCAGTCGACCGCGTCCGCGATGTCCGTGACCGGGTATCGCACGGCTTTGACGATGCGATCGTCACCGATCACGAGTACGACGCGTTTGAGCCGCTCGTACCCGCCGGCGCGGAACGTCGGCAGCCGGAGCGCCGCGGTGAGCTCCAGTTCGAGGTCGGACAAGAGGGTGTGCGGGATCTCCTCGGCCTTGGCGAACGCCTGCTGTTCGTCGGTCCGTTGCGTACTGACTCCGCGGACCGCGACTCCCTTGGCGGCGAAATCGTCGTAGCGCGTGGCGAAGAGGCGGTTCTCCAGCGTGCAGCCGCTGGCGCCGGCGATCTCGCTCCAGCCGTCCGGCAGCGGGGTCGGTCGGCCGGTCGCCGGGTACCCGAACAGGACGGTCGCGCGGGAGTTCGGGTCGACCACGTCCAGCGCCGTACCTGCGATGGACGGCAGGGTGATCTGCGGGACGGGCCGTCCGACCAGGTCGTGGATCCGGTGCGCGGGTTGCTCGTCGGCGTCGTTCGTACCGGTGAGTGAGCCGTCGCCGAGCAGCCAGCGGTCGCCCCAGTCCTGGAGCGCGACCAGCACCGGCAGCAGTGCGCGGCCGCGCGGGGTGAGGCGGTAGGCGTAGCGGGTCGGACGGTCCTGGTACGCCGAGCGCTCGACGATCCCGCTGTCGAGCAGGCCGGTGAGTCGCTCGGTCAGCACCTTGCGCGAGATGTGCAGCGAGTCGGCGAGTTGGTCGAACCGGTTCAGGCCGCGGGCCAGGTCACGCACGATCAGCAGTTCCCAGCCGTCGCCGATGACACCGAGGGACTGGGCTATCGCACAGTCCGGCTCGGGCGAGAAGCTGCTCCGCCGCACGTCGACCCCCAATCCGGTTGCCACCACGCTAACGCCGTGAGTAAGTTCCTCTTAGGAACTCACTCTACCTGGGGGACCTCATGTACTGGCGCCGCATCGCGGAACTACCGGCCTGGCTCAAGGCGGTGATGGTCGGCCAGTTGGTCAGCTCGGCCGGCGCGCTGGCGTGGATCTACCTCACGCTTTACCTGGTCGAGGACCGCGGGATGTCGGCCCAGGAGGCCGGCTTCGCGGCTGCGGCGTACGGCGTCGGACTGCTCGGCGGCAATCTTGGTGGCGGCTGGTTCGGCGACCGCTTCGGTCTGCGTACGGCGGCTGTGGTCAGTCAGCTCGCCTGGGCCGTGAGTTGCGTGGCGATGCCGCTCGTGCCGAACTGGTCGCTCGCCGGGGTCGCCGTACTGGCCGGGCTCTTCGGCGGCGCGAGCCGGCCGAACTTGAGTGCGCTGGTCGCGACCGCACTTCCGGCCGAGCGCCGGCGGGAAGGAATCGCGTTGTCGCGGACGGCGAGCAACGCGGGTTTCACGATCGGACCGCCGCTGGGTGGACTGCTGGCGGCGTACAACTTCTCGCTGGTGTTTGTCGTCGATGCGGTGAGCAGCTTGGTGCTGGCCGCGATCATCTGGCGCTGGGTGCCGAGTGCGCGGCGCGCCTCGACGGTCTCTGCTGCCGGGCTCTGGCGGGTCTTGCGCCGGGATCGATCGGTTCTGGTGCTGCTGGCGACGATCGTGGTGGTCGACACCGTGTATCGGCAGGTGTTCGCGACGATGCCGTTGGTGCTGCGGGACCACGGTTCGCCTGCGGTCGCGTACGGCGTACTGATCGGGTTGAGCTCCGTGGTCATCGTGTGCTGTGAGGCGCCGCTCGCCGTACGGCTGCGTGGGCACTCGGGGCCGCGGGTGATCGCTGTCGGGTTCGCTCTGGTCGGAGTGGGACTGGCTGCCCTGGGCGTCTGGCCGGCGCTCGCCGGTGCGACGGTCGCGATCGTCGTGATCACGGCGGGGGAGATGCTCTACAAACCGACCGCGACCGCTCATGTCGCCGATGCTGCCCCCGATGGCATGGTCGGCCGCTACTCCAGCCTGTACGCCGCCGCGTCGATCAGCGGCATGTTCCTGGCCCCGGCGCTCGGTGGAGTCGCTTACGAGCACACGCCCGGGTTGCTCTTCCCGGTGGCGGCCACGCTCGCCCTCGCGGCGGCCGCCGTACTCGTGCTCACTCCGGAAGGGGTGCGGGCCGGCCTTCCCAGCGAGTCGACAGTACGACCGTCGTCCGGGTCCTGACCACGCCGTTGACCCGGCGGAGGGAGCCGACGACCGCCTCGAGTTGGGTGACGTCGGCGACGCGGACCTTGACCACGAGCTCCTGGTCGCCGGCGACGAACCAGCAGTCCTCGACCGCGACGATCTCCCGGACCTGCTCGACGATGTCGTCGGTCTCCACGTCGTCGCGCTGGAACAGCCCGATCAACGCGCTGGTGCCGAGCCCGACCTGCGCCGGCGCGACCACGGCGCGGTACCCGAGCAGCACGCCGCGCTCCTCCAGCCGTCGGACCCGTTCCTGGACGCTCGGGCCGGACAGCCCGACCACCCGGCCCAGCTCGGCCCAGCTGGAGCGGCCGTTCAGCCGGAGTGCCTCGATCAGCTGCCGATCGATCGCGTCCATGAATCCTCCCGTTCACCACAGATTCGAAGGCTGGGAATCTTGTGAGCCTTTAATTCGTTTGTGAGAGCGTAGTGCAAACCATATAATGTGAGGTGTCGGGGTAGCCCGCCCCGGACCCGAGGTACCAACCCAGTGAAGGAATCATGATCACCCCCGAAGTTGCCCGTGCCCACATCGACGAGCTGCACCGGATCGCCGCGCAGTCCCGGCGTGCCCACGCCGTACCGTCTGCCTGGCGCCGGCTGCTGACCCGTCACATCCGCCACAGCTGACCGATCTGTCCGCGACCGGTGGGCCCGCCCGGGCCACCGGTCGCTGTTGTGTCGGTGGCTAGGAGATAGGCTCTGCATCATGTTCTCGCTCCTCGTGCCGCAGGTGGCGGCCTTCGAAGAAGCCGGTACCGAGGCTTCGCACATCTCGCCGTGGTGGTACGGCGGGTTCGCGCTGTTCGTGCTCGTCCTGCTGCTGCTCGTCACCGTCATCATGGGCAAGGGCCGGCCGCACAGCTGAGCGGCTGAATACTGGCTGATATGGCTTCTGTCGAGCGGGTCCGGCGCGTAGGCGTGATGGGTGGCACGTTCGACCCGATCCATCATGGCCACTTGGTCGCCGCCAGCGAGGTGCAGTCGTACTTCGATCTGGACGAGGTGATCTTCGTCCCGACCGGCCAGCCGTGGCAGAAGTCCGACCGGAAGGTCTCCGCGGCCGAGGATCGGTATCTGATGACCGTGATCGCGACCGCTTCGAACCCGCGGTTCTCGGTCAGCCGGGTGGACATCGACCGGCCGGGTCCGACGTACACGATCGACACCTTGCGTGACCTATCCAGGCTGTATCCGGACGCCGAACTGTTCTTCATCACCGGCGCCGACGCGCTCGCCCAGATCCTCACCTGGCGCGACGTGGACGAGACGTTCAAACTGGCCCAGTTCGTCGGCTGCACCCGGCCCGGGACCGAGGGCCTCGAGTTGCCGCTGGACCAGCTGCCGATGGACCGGATCACCCTGCTCGAGGTGCCGGCGCTGGCGATCTCGTCGACCGAGTGCCGGGCCCGGGTCGCCAAGGGCAACCCGACCTGGTACCTCGTGCCCGACGGCATCGTCCAGTACATCGCCAAGCGTGAGCTCTACACCAACCGTTAGGAACCACATGCCAGCCAGCGAACGCGCCATCGAGCTGCTCACCGCGGCCGCCGAAGCGGCCCACGACAAGAAGGCCGAGAACGTCCTCGCCTTCGACGTGTCCGAGCAACTCGCCATCACCGACGCCTTCCTGGTCGCGTCCGCCTCCAACGACCGCCAGGTCCGCGCCATCGTCGACGCCGTCGAGGAGAAGCTCCGCGTCGACTTCGACGCCAAGCCGGTCCGCCGCGAAGGCGCCCGGGAAGGCCGCTGGGTGCTGCTCGACTACCTCGAGATCGTCATCCACGTCCAGCACGACGAGGAGCGCAGCTTCTACTCCCTCGAGCGCCTGTGGCGTGACTGCCCGGTGATCCCGCTGCCGTCCCCGATCCCTTCGGCTGAATGACAGCGGGGCGGCTGATCGTCTGGCGGCACGGCCGGACCGAGTGGAACCTGCAGGACAAGATCCAGGGCCAAGCCGACATCCCCCTCGACGAGGTCGGCATCGCCCAGGCACGGGAGGCCGCCGCGCGCCTGGCCGCCCTCGCCCCGACGCGCCTGTTCGCCAGCGACCTCCAGCGCGCAGCCGCGACGGCCGGTGAGCTCTCTGTGCTGACGGACCTCAAGATCGAGTACGACGAAGCCCTCCGCGAGATCGACGTCGACAACTGGGCCGGCATGACCATGGCCGAGCTCGCCGCCATCCACCCCGAAGCAGCCGCCCGCATCCGCTCCGGCGAACCCCAACGCCGCGGCGAGGCCGGCGAAACGGTGGAAGAGGTCGCCGCCCGGTTCGCGGCCGCTCTGGAGCGGATCGCCGACCTGGGCGCCCCCGAGGACACCATCGTCATCGCCACCCACGGCCTCGCGGCCCGCGTCGGCATCTGCCTGTTCCTCGGCATCCCCCAAGCCCACTGGCCCGCTTTCGGCGGCCTCTCCAACTGCAACTGGGTCTCGCTGCTGCCCAGCCGCAACCACCGCTGGCGCATCGAAGAATGGAACGCCGGCTCCCTCCCCGAACCAGTAATGAGCGACGACCCCCAACGCTGAGTACCCCAAAGGACCCCGCTCCGCGGCGACAGTTCTTCAGGCCGCCTCCGGCGGCAGCCGCAAACCGCTTGTCCGGCGTGCTGTGTCTGGCGCGAGCGAGTGTGGTGGGCGCCAGAGGACAGCGCTGCGCGGCGGCAGTCTTTCGGGCCGCCTTCGGCGCCTGCCGCAGACCGCCGTCCGGAGTGCTGTGTTCGGCGTGGTGCAACGCGGTCGCAGCAGGGGCGACTCAGGGCGCGAGCAACCCGCTTGGCGCGGCTTCCGCAGGTCGCGCCGATCGGGTCTCCGGACTGCTTTGATTGGCGGATGTGCTGCGGTGCGCCGGCGAGGAGGATCGAGTGGGGTTCGGCGCCTGGAGGGCCAAGTCGGGCGCCGTGAGACCGTTGTTCAGCGTTATCCAGCGGCTGTCGCGGAGCAGCCCCACCCGATTTTTCTTCGAAGGCACTCATCCGCTAAACTTCCGGAGTCGCAAGACACCGCGGGGCTTTGGCGCAGTTGGTAGCGCGCTTCCATGGCATGGAAGAGGTCAGGGGTTCGAATCCCCTAAGCTCCACCGCAGGTCAGAGGCCGGTTTCCCACTCGGGAGACCGGCCTCTCGCATGACCTGAGTGTCCATCGGTTTGCGGGAGCAGTTCGTCCGTCGTCTCGGCTTCCTCGGTCAGGACCGGTCGCAGGTGGTGCGGTAGACGATCGCCGGGACCGGAGTGCTCTTGTGGCCTAGCAGGAGCGAGATCTGTTCGACGCTCAGACGCACCGTCGGCACGCGGGAGCTCTGGGAATGAGCTCGGCATCACGTATCTGTCGACCCGGCGTATCGACTGGCATGGGCTCGCTTTGAACTTAGGAGTCGACCCGCAACGAGGTCGACAGGTACAGGTGGGGTACCTATGGTGGCCGGCGGGCTCGCGTTTGCCGCTCGATGGCAGCAAGGCAACGCACTGGTGAGTCGAGGTCAGGAGGCGCGGGTGGTACATCTTCTTGCAGACGACGCCGGCATGACTGTCTACATTGGATGTCCCGATCTGCTCGGTGGCGAGGACGGCAGGGTGGTACTGGCCGACTTCTACCACGAGATGCTTGGCTGGCACCGGTACGACGCCTACGGAACGTCCTTCCTGTCGAGAAGCCCAAAGTTCCGGATCGGGTTCGACGATGACGGCTGGTTGGATCAGAGGCCGCCGCGCTGGCCCGATCCGGAGTACCCACAGCAGATCCACTTTGACATCGCCGTACAGGATCTGGACGCCGCCGGGACGCGCGTCACAGCCGCAGGCGGGGCTCTGCTTCAGGACAACGCCGACCATCGGGTCTATGCCGATGCCGCTGGGCACCCGCTCTGCCTCTACCCAGACCCGTCCGGAGCGGCGACAGAGCCGACAGTCGCCCACCTGGTTTACGACTGCTTCAGCCCGCGCTCGCTGGCGAGGTTCTACGAGGGTTTCGTCGGTGTACAGGAGCGACTCGAAGACTCACCTGAGCGAGTCGTGATCGACCTCGACGACGATGATCTGCCCAACCTTGCTTTTCAGCACGCACAGTTCCCCGCTCCGCGGTGGCCCGACCCCGCCTATCCGGCGCAACTGCATGTTGACTACCGGTTCACGGTCGACCACGAGATTCCCCACTTTCAAACCCCGGCAGCCAAGGCCGCGATGGCACGAGCCGAAGAGCTGGGCGCGATCCACCTCCAGAATGCCGTCTACGCCGATCCGGCTGGACACCCGTTCTGCTTCTGAAGCTAAGACATCTGATCCGTTGTCGCGGCTCCTCTCGTCATCACCGGTCGCAGCTCGTGCTGGTAGATCTTCTCCGTGGCGTTGGTGCTGACGTGGCCGACCAGGCGCGCTGTGTCCTCGATCGGCACTCCGCTGCTTGGGGTTAACCGGCGATCAGACCGCCGGCACGTTGTAGACCCACAGGTGCAGACCCTCATTGCCCTACGCTGACGGGATGCGCAGATCGACTCTGCTCGCCGCGGTGGTGGTCTGCGGGATGAGCCTCATGACCGCTTGCGGACCGCGGATATCCCGCGGCGTGGTCGGCATGTCGGTCGACGACGCGGGTACACCGGTGATCGTGCTGCAGAACTGTGGCGGCGACATCGCCCAGCTCGAGTTCTACGACCAGATTCGGCGGGAGGAAACCGCACCCACGCCCGTGGCGACGTACGTGAACTCGCGCCCGGACAAGTCGGTGGTTCAGATCCCCATCCGGACCGGTGGGAACGGCTGGCAGGTCACGGGAGAAGTGCCGGCCTTGCGTGCTGATGGCAAGTACGTGATCCAGGCCTGGGGCAAACGACACGAGTGGCACGGCCGCGGCACCAAGTTCACCCTTGGAGATCTCAAGACCGTCGAGCCTGGCCAGGTCCGCCACGACCCTCCACCCGCCGACCCGACTCCGTCGTACGACGCCATTCCCCCGAAGTTCCGGGTGACCCCGCTGAGCGAGTTCATCACCGACGAGTGCCCGTGAGAACTCGGACGCCGACGACGGAGGTCATTGGCAGTTGGGATCGTGTGGAAAGGCAAGCGTCAGGTTGAGTACAGCGGCTGCCAGGGACTCGAGCGCTGCCGTGCTTTCGGCGGGGTCGCGTGCGGCCCAGAACGTGGCTTCGAGCCTTTGGATCTCACGGTCCATGCCGAAACGTTCGTACCACTGCGGCAAGTACTTCGGGAATGGCGGATAGTGCCCCTCGAAGAGGAACCACGCGGTGTAGACGAGCTTGTGAAGCTGAACCGCAAGGTCCGCGTGGAGCCACCGGTTGTCGCGATCGGCTGCCCGACTTAGCTCCTTGATGAAGCCCGGCACCGCGATTTCGAGCTGGTGCCGCACCTTCGCGACGAGCGGGGCCGCTGGGATCTGGACTCGTGAGCGGTACTCAGTTCCCACGCCGGTTTGATCGAGCAACAACTCAGACTCGGCCAGGCCCGCAGCGACGTAGACCGGCAGCGGCCACGCTGCACCCGCCCAGCCGTCGCCTCGCTCGAGTTCGCTGATCCAATTCTCGAACGTACGGCGAGGCACATGCATCAGGTCGACGTCGTAGCCGTCGACGTTCGACTGCTCCAACGCCAACCGTCCGTGCACCGTGACGTTCGACTGCCCCGGCAATGTTGGCGCACTGGGCACATCCGTGTTCCAGATGAGGATGAGGTCGAGATCGGATTCGTCGGCCAGGCCCGTGATCACCGATCCCTGGCCGTACATCCAGCTGAGGTCGTCAGCGTGGGTGCGGTGATAGTGGTCGACCAGGCGTTCGACGACCAACGCGGCAGAGTGCCGACGCATGGAGGCTCCTCGCATGGCCAGAGGCTACAGCGCGGGCGACCTGTTGAACCGCTCCAGTTCTTCGTGCGGGGTCTGCGATCCTCAGCGCCCCGTGCAGTGCACAGGCCGGAGTGGTATTGGGAGAATTTCCTTGTCTGGAAGGGATCGAGCGATGGTCGGCCGATCTCGGGATGCGACCCCCGCCCACTGACACACCGGAGGGAGCGCTGGGATAGTCCGATAGCAGTCGGCGGTTATGCGGCGAAGGCCTTCCAGTGGCCTTCGGAGATGACCTCGACGGTGCCGTCGGTCACCTTGATGGCGGTCTGGTCGTCGATGGCGTATGCCGGACCTGCGATGCCGGCGGCCCATCTCTCCGCATCGACCATGGTGTTCTCCGGCATCTGCTCGTGGTCGAGGTGCGGGAAGATCGAGAAGTCGACGACCCCGAGCGTGCGGTCGTCCGGCGCGGACGGCCAGTTGACGAAGTCGTTACCGATCCGCGGTGTCATCACCATGCTCCCGGCACTGAGCCCTACCCAGACCGTCTCGGGCAGCGTCGAGATGACCTCCGACAGCCCTGACTGCCGCATCCAGTGGTACAGGTACGTCGCGTCGCCGCCGTCCACCAGCAGCACGTCGGCCTCTCGGACCCACGGCACCCACCGCTCCTCGCCGATGCTGGGCAGCGCGGTGAGCTCCAGGACGCCCAAGGACGCCCAGCCCAGGCTGGTCATCATGTGCCACGGAGGCTCGCCGGCGACGAAGCTTCGCACCGAGGCAGGCCCGAGCATCGGGTGGCCCCACTGCGCCGTGGGGATGCAGAGCGCGCGGGAGTCGGAGATCGGCTTGCCCAGCAGGTCGACCAGCGCATCGCGGATGCTGCTGTTCGTCACGCCTCCCGACGTGAGTAGGAGCTTCACGACGCCTCCCGAGTCATGTGCGACGGATTCGTGGGGCATGTAGACCGTGCGTACGTCATCGCCTGGCTCCTTGTCTTAGCGCCCTCGATTGGCCGCCATTTCACCTGTACTACGAACGCTGCGTTCCAGATCCGACACCCTGCCAGAGGATTCCGGCGAGCCCCGGATGCGCGCACTGTCATCCGCACGATCGCGCGGATGGCCGCATGAGAGTGCGACTCAGGCTTCCGCAGGCTGCCAACTACTTGACCACCTTGAGGGCGCGAGAGCCGAGCATCGGAGGCCATCACCATGGCGCATCGGTAGGGTACACAGGTGACCGACCGTCTGAACGTTGACGAGGACGGAGTCTGGCTGACCGATTCCGGTAGGAGGTTTGGCTACCCCTGGTCGGAGGTGACGGGGGCGGGCATCTCCGTGTTGCTGCTGCCGCCGGACGCCAAGCGCCTCATCACGGTGGAGGTTGACCATGTCAGTGGCGATTTCCTGTCGATCACCGATGGGGTCGAGGGATTCAAGGAAGCGGTTGAGGCTCTCGTGGCGCGGAGCGGAGGCGAGCCGCCGAACCTGGCGACGCTCTCCCCGGAGGACACTGTCACTATCGCGTTAGTCGGCGAATCTCCCTCGGCGTAGGCACGTATCGCCACTTTGACGGCGCACGAGCATGGCTATTCGGGACATCCTCACATCGGCAGTTCCGCACTTCACGGTCGGCGGCAAGTACGTGCGTTGCGCGCCTGAGGTCGTGAGAATATCTCGCCGTGCTTGAGGAGGCTGACGACGGCTTGAGGCTCGCGCTTCGATGAAGCAGCGGGGATCGCTGGGCGCGCATGGAGCTTGCGTCGCCGCAGTTTGCCTACCGCGACCCGTCGAATCCGTACCTGGCAGACGACGACATGGTCGTGTTCACCGTCCGGCTCTCGTGGCCTGGCCTTATGGCTGAAGTTGAGGTCGACGCCGCCGTGCCCGGCGACTCCTCGTCGCGATCCTTCACAAGGACTTGGCGTACAAGCGCGAAGCGATGACTGAGCACCGGGCGAAATGGCTCGCTGGCGAGTTCCTTCGCAGCTTCGGCAAGTCCGACTCGCGGTTCGCAACCAACACCCCAGACATGCCGGACACGTTTCCATTCTCCTGGACGCCTGCGACCGAGTTCACATTCGACGCCGGGATCGCGGTCATGGGCGACGCCGGGTCCGGCGTCTACTGGGTCGCTGACGAGGATTGAGATCACGACTCAGGCATGACGCGCGCGGATCGCGGCCTGTGCGTGTGTCCACGTCGGCGACGCCGTGGTGAATCGAGGCGCTACGTGTCGTACTCGAGCCCGTCCCAGGGTTCGTAGTACGCGATGAAGTCGCCGGGTTCGATGTTGATCGAGTAGATGCCGTCGAATTGACTGCCCACCCAGCCAAAGGTCACACCGTCGACCTCAACGGAAAACGGCTCGACCTCGATCGGCTCGAGGACGTACTTGCCGAGCTCAGCGAGCCGGGACGCGACGGGATCGTCCGCACCGGCCGACGCCGCCTGGCCAGGGGGCACGCCCTCGGAGCGACGAACCTTGTCGACTCTCACCTCGTCGAACGTCCCGTCGGCCTTCCACAAGAACAGCCCGACATAGCCCGATCCGAGGTCGAACAGTTCCTCGCTGAGGAAGAACTTGCGGCCGTCCTCGGCGGTGCCGGCGTAGGGCACGTGATAGTCGTCAGGAACGATCGTGAAACGCTCAGGTGCCTGGTTCATGGCAGCCTCTCCTGCGGGATCTGCGGAGGTTGATGCACACCCGGCCAGGGCGGTGAACATCGAAAGCGCGACCGCACACAGCACGCGGGAGCGGCGAACCAGACGAGGCGCTGTTCGCCTTGCCCGCGGCGCGCGGATCGACTGACTCACGGCGCACAACCTAGCTTGCCGTCCGCGACCGCACCCATCCCGGAGCCACGGTTACCCGATCGCTCTCGTGCCTGCTGCGAAGACGTCCGCTACCTGAGGAGCCTCTCTCATCGACATGAGCGTGGATCGCGGCATGAGCGGACGTTTCTAACCGATCCAGTTCGAACCGCCGCAGCGCGGCTCGAGGCTCGTCGGTAGGCCGCTGCACAGCGGGCTTCCTCCGTCGATACCACCGCGTCGGGCGCTTCGCGAACTAAGGGCTAGACACACTGATCCGTAGGAGCCTGCACGTGCTCGCTGCCACCCAGCCCGAATCCCGAGTACCTGCATCGCCTTGGCAGCTGATGCTCGCTGGCAGGGGTCCTTGGGGTCGGGTTGGGGTCCGATCCGAGCGGCATGGATCCTCAGCGCTCACCAATGACCTCGACTGATCATCCGGACCACGGCCGCCAGGCGCAGGCTCACTGGTCACC
Organism: Kribbella sp. NPDC026596; assembly: GCF_040638415.1. Taxonomy (NCBI): domain Bacteria; kingdom Bacillati; phylum Actinomycetota; class Actinomycetes; order Propionibacteriales; family Kribbellaceae; genus Kribbella; species Kribbella sp. NPDC026596. The sequence continues at coordinate 35,948 of NZ_JBEZYF010000073.1, forward strand.
CGGCCATTGTCGCCGCTCGACTCACTGCCCGGTGAGCGTGTCGACGCCGGCGAGCCCTGATCATTGACGGCCGGTGAGGGCCGTTCGGGGTCCGGTCCCCTCGGCGACTGCCAGCCTGGGAATATGCGTCGCACCGGCTGTCGCCCGGCTTGTACCGTGTGCCGGTGGACGTGTTGGGGATCGATGTCGACGCCACTTTGGTTCGACGCTGGGTTGGATGGCTGGCGCCGACTTGTCAGCCGTTCTTCTTGACCGCTGCCGAGGTTGTGGATCTCGGGCTCAAGCCTGACCACCCGACACACGACTTGCAAGCAGAGCTCCGCGACACCTACGAGGTCTGGAACCTTGCCGAGGGCCTGGAGGTCGTGTGGCTTGACGAGCAGGAGTTTCACGCTCAGCCCAGCGATGTACGCGCCCGGCTCGTCCGGGCGCAGGTAAGACACCGGCGCGGAGCCGTGCCCACCATCAGCGATTGGGCGGACATCCTCGATGCGCAGGTGCTGCACAAGCAGGCTGACGGGTATCGGTTCGTCTGGTGGCCGACCCTGGTGGAGCCCCAGTTCGATGCCGTCCTCAAGCGCGTTGTCAGTGACGGCCAGCTACCCTGCCAGCGCACGTCGGTGCCGGCCGAAATCTGGCATGCGGCCGCATCCAAACTTCCCCGTGCCCGAGAACTCAGCGGAACCTTCGCCAGCGGGAGCAGAGGAGGCTCCTTCACTGGAGACGACGCAGCATTCTGCTTCGCCACCGTGATGGCGTCCGCAGGCGCCCAGGGCGCCAACGATGTCCCCTTCGAAGGGTGGCTAGCAGCTCACTGCCTGGCGGGAGGTAATGACGATCGGCCGGGAACCGTGCTGGTATGGCGCCACGCCGATGGCAACCTGCATCACGCAGCGGTCACTCTTGGAGGTGGCTGGGCACTGCATAAACCAGGTCAGGAATGGCTGAGCCCTCGCCAAGTGCTCGCAGTCAGCGACCTCAACCGCCTCGCTCCACCGGGAGTGACGCTTCACCGCCACTCGCTACGGAACGACACAGTTCCTAGCTGAGCCCGCCCGACAAGATCATGCGACCGTCCGCACATCGGCAGTTGAGTGCACTGCCGGCGGCATGTCCGTGTTGTTGGGCTCAGCCGCTTCCGTGCGTGGCGCGCGCTGTTGTGGACCCGCGCTACTGTGCCCCTACCCGGTCCAGCGTGATCGTCAAGTATCCGTGCGTCTGTTGCGGGCATCTAACCCTCGACGAGCCTCCAGGTTCGCATCTGATCTGTCCAGTGTGCTTCTGGGAGGATGACGCGGTCCAGCTACGCTGGCCGGACTGGGCAGGCGGCGCGAACAAAGCATCCCTGATCGAAGCCCAACGCAACTTCCAGCGGCTTGACGCCAGTGATAAACGGTCCATCCCGCACGTTCGAGCGGCTAAGGATGACGAGCCCGTCGATCCGAACTGGCGTCCCATCAATCCTCGCCAGGACGAGTTCGAACCACGCGGCGTCCAGCTGACCACGTGGCCCGACGACCGCACCGTTCTGTATTGGTGGCGGTACCGCGACACCACCTTCTGGATCCAAGGCCCTGACAGACGTGGTCAAGAGCGATCCCGACCTGGAGACGGTTAACTGTCCCGATCAACCGCAGTGAGTCGAAACGCACTCAATTCGGCATGACCGCGCCTCCCTCTCGGCGGCGGATCCGGTAAAGGTGGCTACGGGGCGCATGGAATGAGTTGCGCGACCGCCGGCAGAGCGCGCGACGCTCCGATGGTTAGCGTCGGCGTGGTTGGGCGTCGTAGTAGACGGTAATCGTCAGATCGTCCTCACCGGCGGCGACGTTCGACTTGAAGGTGAGGTCCTCCACCTGAACATCGCCGAGTGAGTCCAGCGTGTCGGCGACCCTACGCAGCAGCGCAGCCACGTCACCCGAGCCGCTGCCGGACGGGTTCGACTGCGAGAAGTGCCGGATGGTCCACCCCGGATCCACGGAGGTCGGGCGTTCATGTGTCACCGCTGGAGTGTTTCATGGCTAGGTTCGTGTGTTCGCTCATTGGCTGTGGGCGGAGTGTGTGCCGATGGCGGCGCCATCCTGTTGAGCGAACGAACGGCCCCGCTCAAGACTTATGGTCAGGGCTCTACTCCTGATCGCAGGGTCAACTAGGCGACGCCGGTCGTCCGGACGGCGGCATGTCCGTGCGTTGTTGGTCAAGAGGCCCGCGATCAGACGCCAGCACGGCGGCTCCTGGTAGTTGGTTCGCCGGGCACGGAAAGCGTCCAGATGCTGGGCGGGGAGAACTCACGGACCACTGAACCGCCCGGACGCGACGAATACCTGCTTGCTTCCGGTACACGAAACGACCTTGGCCTGGTCGGCGTCTATGGAACCTCCCTCGACCCACACTTCGTCGCCCAGCCTGCGGGCCGTTCGCCCGGCGGCGTCGATCAGGGAGATCTCGCCGCCCCGGATTGCGACACTCCAGCCTAGCGGCCAGGCGACGTCGACCAATGCGTCCCCGGTGCGTACAACCAAGGAGTTCGTCGAAGGATCGATCTCCAAGGTCCCCATCTGCTGCGCCTGCATCGCGAAGTCCAGAGCTCGACGCTGAACCGTCAAACCGGGGACTACAAGATCGCTGGCGTGGTCTGTACCGCCAGGGGCCGAATCATCTCGAGCAGTGCCTGAGTCGTCGACCATCACGACCACCACAAGCCTGCAATACCCGCTGGCATTCGACATCGGTTCGTAACGACTCTTCGGGCACGCCTGACCATAGCCTGACAGTAGCCGCAGCGCGCACGCTTCTACAGCAGGATGAGGACAGCAGGTCTCCAGGGGAACTTCCTGAATTCGGCATGAGCGCGCTTCACTCTCGGCGGCTACTTGTTCAGTCGGACACCAACCGGTGGCACTTCGCCGGGGCAAAATCAGCGGTATGGACGAATCTGTGACCGATGGCGTCGCGACCACAGCGCGCGTTGCATGGATGGCCGCCGGAGCGCTGGTCGTGCTGGTAGTCATGGCCGCGGCCTCGATCGTGTCTCGAATCGTCACGCACGACACCTCCAAAGCGTGCAGCACGGACGGAAGGATCTGTATCACACGCCTGCAGGCGCCTCGCGTGCTGCAGGTCCGTCCTGTCGACCGCATCTGGGTATCTGTCGATGTGCACGATCAATGCGGCACGCTCTACCCCACTCCGTTCCGGCTTCCAGATGGCCCTCTCGATGCGAGGTTCCAATCCGGGTCTGTCGAGTTACACGGATTGGCCGACTCGCGAATCACGTACAACGCCAAGGGTTGTTGACGAAGTCGTCCGCCGGACGCTGCGACTGGCGAATCGCACCAGAAGCGCTGGGCAGTCTGGCCTGACGGCGTTGCGGGACCGCCCTGGCACACGCGGACTGCCCATAGCTCTTCGCGGCAGACGTGCGCGCTGCTGGAATCGCCAGCGCCCGGCCAGTAGGTTCGGCAGGTGGACGGAAGTGGCTGCGTTGGCGCACCAGAAGGCGAGTGCCGGCGAGCGCAGTCGACGTGACTGCACAGGCGATGTACCACGATCATGTCAAGGACTCCCTGAGTCGGGCGACATACGGGAGTTTGGGTTTCAAAGATCTGGGGGACGCTACTCGTTGCCTTGTGCACATTGTTGGGCGCAGCTTGGCTTGCAGAAGTTGGCGTACAGCGACGCACAGGGAAGTGCAGTTCACGGCCAACCTTCAGGTCGTGAACACCTCGGACTGGGCGGAGGCGAGGTCTGCGCGCCCGCACCTTCCGGAGCGCCCCGCTCCGGGCTTGATCTACGGCGGCGACTTCGCCGTATGTGCCCGCATCGGCAAACTGACTCTGGACGGATCAGACAAGTGGTGGCGGGTGTACGGCGATGTCGACGTTGCCGCCGTAGTCGCTGACGTCCTCGATGACGTGCGCGAGTACGCGACGCCGTGGTTCGCCGAGCAGATGCGCGCTCGCGGTTGCCGGTGACGGCCGAACTGTCGGCAGGACCGCCGGGCCGACTCGCTCCTGGCACCCGGCGCCGCTTGGGCTATGTGGCCGCGCTTGAGGTTAGGGCAGGTCGAGTCCATCCAGGACGAGATCGCCGGAGAACAGGTATGCCACCGCGAGAGCAAAGAACACAGCGGGGACGATTGGCGACCTGCCCGCCCGCCTCGTACGCAGGATCACATAGACGGGGAGAAGCAAGATGCCCCACCACGCTGAGACCCGTACGCCGGCTCGCCGTAGCGCCGCAGAGTCCGCGCCGACCACTACCCAGTTCGTGAGCGTTGCGAAGAGGAGTGCCCCCATCGCGGCGTCGCTTGCGCCGAACAGTTCGAACGCAAGGACGTCATACGCGACCCACGTCACCGGCAGGAGAGCGAGGCACCATTCCGTGGCTGGTGCACGCAACATTGGTCGAACTGGGGCCGTACGTGAACTGCCCGCGAGCTCCTCGCCGTCTACAGCCATGTTCTGTCACCCTCCATCCGAGACACCTGCAGAGTTCTACCAGCCGCGCGCAGTTGACGCACTCAACTCGGCATGAACCTCGCTGCGCTGCATGACATCGTCGACGAACGACGTGGACACTGGGCAGAGGGCGGGGCGGTTTGTGAAGTCGTTGACGGCCCGCTAACGGACAAGCCAGCGGCCTGGCTCATCTTGAGCAAGGACGAGGCCACCGGGCAGTTGACGGTCTGGGTCTCGGGCGAGGCGGAGATGGAGTGGGGCAACCCCGAGCATTGGGATGCTCGTCATTACGACCTCGACACCCTCGAAGACCTGCGTGTGTGCGTATCAGACCTCGAGGATGCTCTCAGGCTGACGTAAGGGCATCCCCTCATCGGAAGTTGAGCGCACTATCGGCGGCAGGTTCGGTAGGTCGAGTCCGGGCGTGCATGGGGCGGGTCGGATTAGCCGCTGCTGCCGTATGGGCGGGTGATGATCTCTAGCCAGTGGCCGTCGGGGCCTTCCCAGTAGAGGCCGCGGCCGCCGTCTGCGTGGTTGATTTCTTGTGGTTGGCGCTTGAAGGGGTCTGCCCACCATTGGCGGCCGTCGTCCCGCAGGCGACCGAGGATCTGGTCGAACTCCTCCTCACTCACCAGGAACGCGTAGTGCTGGCCGTGGATCTCGCCCTCGGTGTCCATGAAGTCCAGGCTCGCCGCGTTGTCCAACTTCAGCTCGGCGAACGGGCCGTACGCTCTCGCCTCCGGCAGACCGAGTACCTCGCCGACATCGCGAGCAGCGGACCATCGGTCCTTCACGTGCACAATCGTGTGGTTCAGCTCGATACTCATCGGGCTCTCCTGGCGGGTCCGGTTCTCAGTTGGCGCGTGGTCACCACTCTGCACCTATGCCGACTGATCCGCGACCAGGTCCGCCAGGTGATGCGCGACAGTCGCCGCGTACGGGATCGTCACGCGGTCCGGGTGCGGAGGCAGGGATCCGGCAAGGTCGAGAAGTGAGGCTGTGACCTGCGGGATTTCGCGGGGCCGGTAGGCGGCTCGGCGTGTCTGTGGGTGGCGGGTGGGGCTCGAGCGGTTCGATGGAAGTTCTCACGCTCACCGTCGACGCACGAGGACCGCCACGCGCCGATGACATCTTCGTCCATTCCTGCTGCCGGTAGCCAGTACCTGCTCGATCTGCTTGCCCAGATCCCCGATCCCCGCAAGAAGCGTGGTCGTCGGCACTCGCTGGTCGGCCTGTTGGCGGTCGGGATCGCCGCGGTGGTCGCGGGATCGCGGTCGTTCGCGGCGATCGGGCAGTGGCGCCGCGGATGCCGGCGCCGACGCCCTGGCAACACTGGGCGCGGCTCGGGGAGCGGCGGAGGAGTCCACGTTCCGCAGGGCGTTCACCGCGGTCGACGCGGACAAACTCGACAACATCCTCGGTGCTTGGTTGTGGACCCGGTACGCCCAGGTCACGGGCCGGTTGGTGGTCGCGATCGACGGCAAGACCGTCCGCGGCGCACGGGACAAGGACGGGAAGGCGCCGCACCTGGTCGCCGCGATGGCGCACGGCATCGGAGCCGTCCTCGGGCAGGTCGCGGTCGCGGCGAAGTCGAACGAGATCCCCGCGGTCCGGGATCTCCTGGCGGCGTTCACGAACCTGGCTGGCGCGGTCATCACCGTCGATGCGATGCATACCCAGACCGACACCGCTGAGCTGATCATCGCCCGCGGCGCGGACTACGTGATGACAGTCAAGGGCAACATGCCCACCCTGTACAAGCGGTTGAAGAAGCTGCCCTGGGCCGATGTCCCCTCCAGTTCGATCGTGTCGAAGGATCACGGCCGCCGGGTCCGCCGCACCATCAAGGTCGCCGCCGTACCCGCGTGGATCGAGTTCAACGGCGCCGCCCAGATCGCCCAACTGCGGCGCACCGTCACCAAGGACGGGAAGAAGACCATCGAGGTCGTCTACCTGATCACCAGCGCCGATGCCCGTACCGCCGATCCCGCAACGCTGGCCGCCTGGGTGCGCGGGCACTGGCACATCGAGAACCGTCTGCACTGGGTCCGCGACGTGACCTACCAAGAAGACAAGTC
>NZ_JBEZYF010000074.1:0-42361 GCF_040638415.1 Kribbella sp. NPDC026596
CAGCCTCTGACCTGCGGAAACGCCTACCGGATGCGCATGCCGGAGATCGCGCGGGCGATGACCAGGCGCTGGATTTCGCTGGTGCCTTCGAAGATGGTGTAGATCTTGGCGTCTCGGTGCATGCGTTCTACGGGGTACTCGCGGGTGTAGCCGTTGCCGCCGAGGATTTGGATGGCGTCCTCGGTGACGCGGACGGCTACCTCGCCGGCTTTGAGTTTGGCCATGGAGCCTTCGCCGTGGCGGTAGTCGGGGGTTTCGCCGCGCATGAGGGCGGCGGACATGTTGGCGGCGCGCCAGACCAAGAGCCGGGCGGCGTCGATTTCCATGGCCATGTCGGCGAGTTTGAAGGCGATGCCTTGGTTGTCGATGATCGGGCGGCCGAACTGTTCGCGGGTCTTGGCGTAGTCGAGGGCGACCTCGTAGGCGGCGCGGGCGATGCCGATGGCCTGGGCGCCGACGATGTGGCGGGTGATCTCGAAGGTGGCCATCGAGGCGTTGCGGCCCTGGCGACCGTCAGCCGAGCGGGCGCGAGCCAGCCGCTCCTCGAGCTTCTCTTTTCCGCCCAGGACGTTGGAAGCCGGGATGCGGACGTTGTCGAAGAAGACGTCGGCGGTGTGGGACGCGCGCAGGCCGTGCTTGCGCAGCTTCGTGCCCTGCTCCAGCCCGCGCACTTCAGACTTGGGTACGACGAACGCCGCCTGCCCCTTGGTCCCGAGAGCCGGATCGACCGTCGCGACCACCACGTGGATGTCGGCGATCCCGCCGTTCGTCGCCCATGCCTTCTGCCCGTTGATGACCCACTCATCAGACCGCGGGTCGTACGTCGCGCGCGTACGGATCGCGGACACATCAGACCCCGCCCCCGGCTCCGACGAGCAGAAAGCGGCAACCTTCACGTCGTCCGGCGTCCCGTAGCACCGCCCCATCCACTGGCTCCACTGTTCAGGCGTGCCGTTGGAGAAGATCGCGGACGACGCTAGACCGGTGCCCTTCAGGGACATCGCGATGCCGGCGTCACCCCAGAACAGTTCCTCGTGGACCAGCGGCATCAGCAGGCCGGAAGGGTCGACGAAGAGGTTCACGTTCGCGTCCAGGCCGTACAGACCGATCTTCGCGGCCTCCTGGATCACCGGCCACGGAGTCTCCTCGCGCTCGTCCCACTCGGCCGCGGCGGGACGGATCACCTCGGCGGCGAAGGTGTGGGCCCAGTCGCGGATCTCCTTCTGCTCCTCGTTCAGGGCGAGCGAGAAGGTGCTCCAGCCTGCCTTCGACCGCTCGGCGCCGAGCTCACCGGCGAGGGTCATCACGTCGGCCGAGACCGCGGCCTTGGGATCGGACATATCTTTCAGCCTCCGAGGCGAAGAAGACACGACAGCGCAATGTTACCGACGAGTGTAACCGTCGTTTGCACCAAGGGGTACCGCTATGGCTAAGATCGATCCATGAGCTCCGCGCTGCTCGCGATCGGACGCCGCCGGACCACGGCGGAGCGTCGTCGCGACCGGGAGCGGGACATCATCCGCGCAACCCGTGAACTGTTCGACGAGCGGGGCACGATCGACGCACAGATCGACGATATCGCCAAGCGCGTGGGGATCAACAAGGCCCTGATCTACCGGCACTTCGCCGGCAAGGAGGAGCTGTTCGCCCTCACCCTGGTCGACTACCTGGGCGAGCTCGATCAAAGGCTCGACGAAGTCGACAACCCGCGCCGGGCGCCGCTGAACCGCCTCAAGGCCTTGTCCGAGGTCTTCGTCGACTTCTGCCTGGAGTATCCGGCCTTCGCCGACTGCGCGATGAGCCTGCTCCGGCGGACCGGCGACGAACTGTTCGGCGAGATCACCGAGCCGGTCATGACCAAACTCGGTACGGCGATGGCCGCGGCGCTGGCGCGGATCGCCAATATCCTCGAGGCAGGTCAGCGGTCAGGTGTGTTCGACGGGGTCGACACGGCGTACCTGGCCAATCACCTCTACATGCAGACCCTCGGGTCGTTGCACATGGCAAGGGTCGGGTTGATCGTGTCGAGCGGGCAGCCGGGGCATCCGGTGGTGCATCATGCCGATGTCGCCACCGTCCGGGCGACCGCGATCACCGCCACCCTCGCGACCGCAGTAGGTCGAAAAGCACTTCCCAGAAGCACCACCCGCTCCAGCAGAGCAGGAGAGAAACCGTGACCGAACCGCGCAAGGTGGCCGTTGTCGCCGGGAACAGGATTCCGTTCGCCCGGCAGGACAAGACCTACCGGCACGCCTCCAACTCCGACATGCTCACCGCCGCGCTCAACGGCCTGGTCGACCGGACCGGCCTGGGCGGTCAGGAGCTCGGCGAAGTGGTCGCCGGTGCCGTCCTCAAGCACGCCCGCGACTGGAACATGGTGCGCGAGGTGGTTCTCGGCTCCAAGCTCGCCCCGACGACCCCGGCGTACGACATCCAGCAGGCGTGCGGCACCGGGCTCGAGGCGGCGATCCTGGTCGCCAACAAGATCGCCCTCGGCCAGATCGACGCCGGCATCGCGGGCGGCGTGGACACCGCGTCCGACGCGCCGATCGCGGTCAACGACAAGCTCCGCAACATCCTGCTCGACCTCAACCGGGCCAAGACGTTCCAGGATCGACTCAAGGTGCTCGCGCGCGTCCGCCCGAAGGACGTCGTACCCGAGATCCCCCGCAACGCCGAGCCGCGGACCAGGAAGTCCATGGGCGACCACGCGGCCCTGACCGCGCTCGAGTGGGGCATCACCCGGGAGGCGCAGGACGAGCTGGCGTATCGCTCCCACGTCAACCTCGCCAAGTCGTACGATCGCGGCTTCCAGCAGGACCTGATCACGCCGTACCTGGGCCTCGAGAAGGACCAGAACCTCCGCCCCGACACGAGTCTGGAGAAGCTGGCCAAGCTCAAGACGGTGTACGGCAAGGGCGAGACCGCGACGATGACGGCCGGCAACTCGACCCCGCTGACTGACGGTGCGTCGACCGTGCTGCTGTCGACCGAGGAATGGGCACAAAAGCACAGCCTCAGGCCGCTCGCCTACCTGACCCACTCGCAGACCGCGGCGGTCGACTACGTGAAGGGCGCCGAGGGGCTGCTGATGGCCCCCGCGTACGCCGTACCGCGCATGCTGGCCAGAGCCGGGCTGACCCTCCAGGACTTCGACTACTACGAGATCCACGAGGCGTTCGCGTCCCAGGTGCTGTCCACCCTGAAGGCGTGGGAGGACCCGATCTTCTGCAAGGAACGGCTCGGCCTGGACGCGCCCCTCGGCGAGATCGACCGGGACAAGCTGAACGTGAACGGCAGCTCGCTGGCGGCGGGTCACCCGTTCGCCGCGACCGGTGGACGGATCGTCGCCGCGCTGGCCAAGCAACTGGACGAGAACGGCGGTGGGCGGGGCCTGATCTCGATCTGCGCCGCGGGCGGTCAAGGTGTCGTCGCCATCCTCGAGAAGTAGGAGCAGAGAATGACGGATCGCTACCAGACCTTCACCCGGACGCCGCTCGGCCAGACCCTGGTGAAGAACCTGGGTCTGCCCGACCCGACGCCGCTGCAACGCTGGACCGAGGGTTCGCCGGTGATCGACGGGCCGGTCGTCTTCGGCGCGATCTCCGAGACCGACGCCGGCAAGGCGATCCAGGCGCTGTTGCGGGACATCGGAGCCTCGTTCAGTACGGCGACCGAGGGCATCGCGTCGAGCGAGATCCGGCCGAAGGCGCTGGTCTTCGACGCGACCGGAGCCACCTCGACGGCCGACCTGACCAGCCTGCAGCGCTTCTTCTCCCCCGTTGTCCGCCAGCTCGCGGCGGCGGGCCGCGTCATCGTTGTCGGCCGTACGCCGGAGCTCGCGCAGTCCATCGAGCAGCAGATCGCGCAGCGCGCCCTCGAGGGCTTCACGCGAAGCCTCGGCAAGGAGGTGAAGCGCGGCGCCACGGTCAATCTCGTGTACGTCGCTCCGGACGCGCACGAGCAGCTGGACTCGACCCTCCGTTTCTTCCTCTCCCCCAAGTCGGCGTACGTCGACGGACAGGTCGCCCGGATCGGGACCGGCCCCCTGGTCAGCAACGACCCGGCTCGGCCGCTCGCGGGCCGGGTGGCCCTGGTGACCGGCGCGGCTCGTGGGATCGGCGCGGCGATCGCGGGCACGCTGGCCCGGGACGGCGCGACCATCATCGGCGTCGACGTACCGCAGAACGCGGACGCGCTGCGCAAGGTGATCTCGAAGATCGGGGGCAGCGAGCTCCTCCTCGACGTCACCGCGGTCGACGCGGCACAGCGGATCGCGGCGCACGCTCAGGAGCAGCACGGCGGGCTCGACATCGTCGTCCACAACGCTGGCATCACCCGGGACAAGCGGCTGGTGAACATGCGCACCGACGCGTGGGACGCCGTCCTCGACGTCAACCTGCGCGCCCCCGAGCGGATCACCAAGCATCTGCTGGAGTCCGGTGCGCTCCGGGACGGCGGCTCGATCGTCGGCGTCGCAAGCATCGCCGGGATCGCGGGCAACAACGGCCAGACGAACTACGCCACCTCGAAAGCCGGCGTGATCGGCCTGGTCCAGGCGCTCGCGCCGACGCTGACCGATCGGAACATCCGGATCAACGCGGTCGCGCCCGGTTTCATCGAGACCGAGATGACCGCGAAGGTCCCGTTCGCGATCCGCGAGGTCGGCCGCCGGATCAACTCGCTGCAGCAGGGCGGGCGGCCGATCGACGTGGCCGAGACGATCGCCTGGTTCGCCGATCCAGCGTCGGCGGGCGTGACCGGCAACGTGGTCCGGGTCTGCGGCCAGAGCATGCTGGGCGCCTGACATGCCGACCCGACGGTACGACGACACCCCCGGATTCGGCTCGCTCTACGCGCGGACGGTCAAAGCCACACTGCGTCGGGCCGACTACGAGCCGGACGCCGACGGCCTCACGCTGGAGCTCCCCCGCTCCGCGATCGACCAGGACCACCTGTCGGCGTACCGGGATGTCACCGGGTTCCCGGCCGGCCCGGCGCTGCCGACGACGTACCCGCATGTTCTCGCGTTCCCGCTGCACCTGGATCTGATGTCCGACCCGTCGTTCCCGTACAAGCCGATGGGGATCGTGCACCTGTCCAACACGATCACCCAGCGGCAGCCGCTCCCGATCCACGCCGAGCCGGCCATCCGGGTGCACAGTACGGCGGAGCGCCCGCACCCCAAGGGCACGGTCTTCGACGTGGTCAGCGAGGTCAGTGTCGACGGCGAGGTCGTGTGGACCGACCTGACCACGTTGCTGAGCCGCTCGTCCGGGACGGAGTCGGCGCACGTCGACCTGCTGAAGGACCCCGAGCTCGACCCCACCGCGTGGTGGGACCTGCGCGGCAACCTCGGCCGCCGGTACGCCGGGGCGTCCGGCGACCGGAACCCGATCCACCTGTTCAAGCTGACCGCTCAGGCGTTCGGGTTCCCACGCCAGATCGCGCACGGCATGTGGGCCAAGGCCGCCGCGCTCGCCTCGATCGAGCGCGCCGGGAAACTGCCGGACGCCTTCACTGTCCGCGTCGACTTCCGCAAACCGCTGCTGCTGCCGTCGCGAGTGCAGTTCGGCTTCGAGCAGTCCGGCAAGACCACCGACTTCGCCCTGTACGACGAGAAGCACGAGCTCACCCACTTGATCGGACAGCTGCAGGAGAGCTGACCCACTCGACTCCGCGGGGAACGTGGAGGACACTCCGAACCATAGGAGGGGTGGACATGATAGGAGCACTGCTACTCGGGTTGGTCTGCGGAGTCCTGGCCAGGATGCTCGTGCCCGGTGACGCCTTCCGGCACATGAGCGGGCCGAAGTCCTGGCTGGTGTCGATCGGACTCGGCCTGCTCGGAGCCCTGCTCGGCTACGTGATCTTCACGCTCGGCCTCGGCATCGGTGACGACGACATCTTCGACTGGGGCGGACTCCTGAGCGCCCTGATCGGGACGATCATCGTGGTACCGATCGCGACCTGGATCCTGCGCCGGCGCTCACACACTGCGACCTGAGCGCGGGCGGCTGGCAGCTGTCCCGGAGCTCGTCGAGGGCCATCCCGATCTCGGCCGCGGCGAGCTGCTGACCGTCCCGCTGGCGGACGGCGACGAGACCGGCCGCGGCCTCGCGCGCGCCGATGACCGCCTGGTACGGCGCCAGCCGGTTCTCGCGGATGCGTGCGCCGAGGCTGCCCTCGTCCGCGTGCGCGACCTCGACCCGGAGCCCCCGGTCCGACGCCCGCCGGGCGACCTCGACGGCGACCTTGTCCTCGTCGTCGGAGATCGGGAGTACGACGAGTTGCACCGGCGCGAGCCAGGCCGGGAACGCGCCGCCGTGCACCTCGATCAGCTGAGCGACCGCTCTTTCGATGCTGCCGACGATCGCGCGGTGCACCATCACCGGGCGATGTTTGTTGCCATCGGCACCGACGTACTCGAGGTCGAAGGCCGCGGGCTGGTGGAAGTCGATCTGGATGGTCGACAGGCTGAACTCACGGCCGGCCGAATCCATCATCTGGATGTCGATCTTCGGTCCGTAGAACGCGGCGTCGCCCGGTGCGTCCTCGTAGTCGATGCCGGCGTTCTTCAGCACGTCGCGCAGCAGGCCGGCGGCTTGCGCCCAGCTCGCGGCGTCACCGACGTACTTGCTCGAGGGGCTGTTGAAGTCGGCGTCCTCAGACGGGAGGGCGAGCACGTAGCGGGACGCGCTGATGCCCATGTCGGCGTACGCCTGATTGATCAGTCGGAGAGCGCCCTCTGCTTCTGCCGCGACCTGGTCGAGGCGGCAGAAGATGTGCGCGTCGTTGAGTTGCATGGCGCGGACCCGGTTCAGGCCGCCGATGGCGCCGGAGAGTTCGGCGCGGTACTGCCCGCCGAGCTCGGAGAACCGGAGCGGGAGCTCGCGGTAGCTGTGCGAGCGAGAGCGGTACATCAGCGCGTGGTGTGGGCAGATGCTCGGCCGCAGGACCAGTTGCTCACCGCCCATATCCATCGGCGGGTACATGTCCTCGTGGTACTTCGCCCAGTGGCCCGAGATCTCGTACAGCTCACGCTTGCCGAGCACGGGTGAGTAGACCTGCTGGTAGCCGGCTCTTCGTTCCACCTCGGCGATGTAGCTCTCCAAGGCGTGCCGGACGGCGGCACCGGCGGGCAGCCAGTACGGCAGACCTGCGCCGATCAGCGGGTCGGAGTCGAACAGGCCGAGTTCGCGGCCGAGCTTGCGGTGGTCGTACATGATTTCCTCCATGGTTTGGGGCGAGCAACCACAGAGCACAACAAAGCCCCGGGGCACTCGCCCCGGGGCTTTGTCAGACAGTCAGGTGTCAGCGCGCCGGGACGAACTCCGGCGTCGTCGTGACTACAGCGCGCTTCGACATGCCTCCACGGTATCAGAGGAATCCGGAGAGGAAAGCTACTTCGAGGTGTCCAGGTCGAGGCCGACGGGGCGGATCAGGCCTTCCTGGGCGACGGAGGCGATCAGGCTGCCGGATTCGGTGTAGAGGCGGCCGGTGGCGAAGCCCCGGGCTCCGGAGGCGGAGGGGGACGACTGGTCGTAGAGGAGCCACTCGTCGGCGCGGAACGGCCGGTGGAACCAGAGGGCGTGGTCGAGAGAGGCGGGCTGGATCCGACGGTCGCCGATCACGATGCCGTGCGGCAACAAGCTTGCCCCGAGCAACGTCAGGTCGCTGGCGTAGGCGAGAACGCAAGCGTGCAAGGCGGGATCGTCGGGAAGCTTGCCCGCGGCCCGGATCCAGAACTGCCGGCCGGTGACTCCGGCCAGGCGTACGTCGAGGGCCGCCCACTCCTTGTCCCAGTCGGCGGCCGGCCGGCCCGAGCGCGCCTCGAGGACGGTCGCCAGCCGCGGCGCCTCCTCCGGTGGTACGACGTCGTCCGGCATCGGATCCTGGTGGTCGAGCCCGGGCTCTGGCCGCTGGAACGACGCGGACATGTAGAAGATCGGCTTCCCGTTCTGCGACGCGACCACCCGGCGACTGCTGAACGTGCCGCCGTCCCGGGTCGGCTCCGGGCGATAGACGATCGGTACGGCGGTGTCGCCGGCGCGCAGGAAGTAGCCGTGCAGCGAGTGCACCACCCGCTCGGGGTCCACCGACCGGCTCGCGGCGGCCAGCGCCTGGCCCAGCACCTGACCGCCGAACACGCGTTGCATCGACGTCTGCGGCTGGCGGCCGCGGAACAGGTCGACGTCGATCATCTCCAGGTCGAGCAGCTCGACCAGATCCTCCAGCGACTCAGGCATGCCTCATCCTGACAGCACCCGCCCGCCACACGCGCCGTACCCTCCCGGAGGGGAGGCTACTGGTCGTCTTCGCGGTTCAGGTCGGCCAGGAACTGCTCGACCTCGGCGCCCAGCTCCTCGGCGGACGGGGTGGAGTCCGCTAGGAGGCTCTTGCGGGTCAGTGAGCCCTCGGCGGCGTCGTACTGCGTCTCGAGGGCGTTGACCACCGCGGACGCGTCCTCCGATGCCTCGACCTGCTCGTCGACCAGCCGGCCGGTGACGGCGGCCTCGTCGAGCAGGGCCTTGCTAGGGAGGAGCAGGCCGGTGGCGGCGGAGATCGCGTGCACCAGGGCCAGCGCGGCACCCGGGAAGCGGTTCTCGGCCAGGTAGTGCGGGACGTGCACCGCGAAGCCCATCGCGTCCTTGCCGGCCTCACCCAGGCGCACCTGCAGCATCGTGCCGGCGCTCGCGGGCAGCCGCATCTCGCCGTCCCAGATGTTCGACCGGGTGACCAGCTCGGGTCGGGTCGCGTGCGCGGTCAGGCCGAGCGGACGGGTGTGCGGGACGCCCATCGGGATCCCGTGGACACCGATCGTGAGCGTCACGTTGTACAGCTCGATCAGCTGCCGGACCGCGCCGGCGAACCGGTTCCAGTGGTTGTCCGGCTCGACACCCTCGAGCAGCAGGAACTCGACGCCCGCGTCATCGGTCAGCAGGTGCAGATTCAGCTGCGGCGGGGTGTAGTCGATGAACCGGTCCTCGGCGAACGTCACCTCGGGCCGCCGGGCCCGGTAGTCGTGCAGGAGATCCACGTCGAACCGCGCGAGCAGCCGGCTGTCCAGCACCTCGAGCAGGTGATCGGCCGTCACCCGGCCCGCCTGGCCCGCGTCCATGAACCCGTCCAGCGAGTGCACCAAGACCTTCGGCGTCGCCGCCGGGCCGGTCGCCACCGACTCGTCGACGATCTCGTAGAGGTCGTCCGGTCGCAGCATCGTCGTCTCCTTCATACAGTGGCCAGCAGGGCGGGTAGGCCCCTCTATCCTGCCCTTTCACCTCATAACGCCGAACGTGCGGGCCCACATTCCGGCGACCGGAATCTTTCAGGGACTTCCAAGATTCGGCCACCGGGAAGACAGCTTCGGAAAGCGCTTGCTAGGTTGGTTTCGTGACCGACGAACCAGATTCCGCCCTGACCGTGATGCTGGCGATGAACGACGCCAGCCGGGACCGTGTGCTGGTCCCGCGCGTCCGCGAGCGCCTGGAGGCGGTCGCGACCGTGCTGCCGGTCGGTCCCGGGACCAGCTTCCTGGCCGACCCCGCGATCCGGGCCGCGCTGCCGGAGGTCGACGTACTGGTCACCGGCTGGGGTTGTCCGCGAATCGGGCCGGAGGTACTCGACGCGGCGCCCAAGCTGCAGGCGATCCTGCATGCCGCCGGATCGGTCAAGGCGATCGTCGACCCTATCGCGTTCGACCGCGGGATCCAGGTGTCGTCGGCGGCCACCGCGAACGCGCTGCCGGTGGCCGAGTTCACGGTCGCCGCGATCGTGCTGGCCGGGAAGCGGGCCTTCCGGCTGGCGGCGCAGTACCGGCTGGAACGGCGGAAGGCGGATCCGCACGGGATGCCGGGCAGCTACGGTTCGACGGTCGGCCTGCTGGGGGCGTCGCGGATCGCCAAGATGGTGGCCGAGCGGCTGCGCGGGTTCGATCTGCAGGTGCTGATGAGCGACCCGTACATGACCACGGCCGAGGCGGCCGAGCTCGGTGCGGAGCTGGTCGACAACGACACGCTGTTCCGCCGGAGCGAGATCCTCAGCGTGCACGCGCCGCTGATCCCGGAGACCGTCGGCCTGGTCGACGCCCGTCTGCTCGGTCTGCTGAAGGACGGCGCGGTCCTGATCAACACGGCCCGCGGCAAGATCATCGACGCCGACGCGCTCCTCCGCGAGTGCGTCTCCGGCCGGATCGACGCCGTACTCGATGTGACCGACCCGGAGCCGCTGCCGCCGGACTCGCCGCTGCTCGACCTGCCGAACGTCTTCGTCACCCCGCACGTCGCCGGCGCAGTCGGCAACGAGATCGCCCGCCTCGGCGAACTCGCCGTCGGAGAGCTCGAACGCATCGTCGCCGGCCAGCCCTTGCGGCACGCCATCAGCCCCACCGAACTCGGAAGGCTCGCATGACAGTGCTTTTGGCCGGGCCTTCGGCGCCGGCGGGGTCATGGGGCCTCGGCTCCCGGTCTTCCCTCGTCGTTCCAGTCGCTTCGCTCCCTTCACTCCTCAGTCCAGACCGGGAGGCCCCATGACCCGCCTCGTACTACCTCACACCGACCGCGTCCTGTCGCGACAGACTGGGTGGAGCCGCGCGCACTGGGAGGCGCTGGCGGATCACCTGCTCGACTCGCTGGTGCCGTACTTCTCCCCCGGTGCCTCGCTGATCGCACTGCCCGGTCGGCCGAGTCGGTCGGGTACGGACTCGGACGCATTGGAAGGGTTCGCGCGGTCCTTCATGCTGGCCGCGTTCCGCATCGCCGGCGTGCAGGGCAAGGGCTGCGAGCAACTGATCGAGCGGTACGCGCGGGGTGTCGCGAACGGAGCGAATCCCGACCACCCGGAGGCGTGGCTGCGGCTCACCCCGCGTTCACAGCAGATGGTCGAGGCAGCAGCGATCGCGGTCGCACTGCATGAGACGCGGGAGTGGATCTGGGACCGGCTCGACACCCGCGCGCAGGAACACGTCGCGGAGTGGCTGGGTGGCTTCAACGGCTCCACGACGCACGACAACAACTGGCGGCTGTTCCAGGTCGTGAGTGAGCAGTTCCTCGCGTCGGTCGGAGCGCCGTACTCACAGGACGACATCGACGGCGGGCTGGACCGCATCGAGGACTGGTACGTCGGTGACGGCTGGTACTCCGATGGCGACGGACAGAACTTCGACAACTACATCGGCTGGGCCATGCACCTCTACCCCGGACTGTGGGCGCGGATGGCGGCTGCCACGCCGGGTGCGGCGTACGAGGACCGGTTGACGCAGTACCGGGATCGGCTCCGGCTGTTCCTGGAAGACGCGGTGCATCTGGTCGGCAACGACGGCGCACCGATCTACCAGGGCCGCTCTCTGACCTACCGGATGGCCGCAGCGACGCCGTACTGGATGGGGGCGGTCCTGGACGCCACTCCCCTGTCGCCCGGTCAGACGCGGCGGATTTGCTCGGGCATTGCGCGGCACTTCGTGCAGCATGGTGTGCCAGATGAGCGTGGTCTGCTGACGCTCGGGTGGTACGACACGTTCCTGCCGACCACCCAGCAGTACTCCGGTCCAGGCTCGCCGTACTGGGCATCGAAGGGGTTCATCGGGCTGGTGCTCCCGCCGGAGCACCCGGTGTGGACGGACCCGGAGGACTCGATCCCGCTCGACGACGCGGACCAGGTACGGGCGATGCCCGCGCCGGGGTGGATCGTGCACGCGAGCCGGCACGACCAGATCGTGCAGTTGGTCAACCATGGCGCCGACCACGCGCCGTTCGCCGAGCCGGAGGGTGTGGAGCCGGAGGGGGACGCGCACTACAACCGGTTGGCGTACGCGAACCACGCCGGGCCGGAGCTGTCCGACCACGCGCCGCGCATCGACAACCTCATCTCGCTCGTCGACGCGGACGGGCGGTCCAGTTCGCGCGGGCGGATCCGGCGGATCGGTGTGAGCGGGCGTACGGCGTCCTCCTGGCACAAAGCGTGGCTGGGTACGGACGGACCGTGGCGGATTGAGACGGCGTCGGTCGTCCACGCCGGTTGGGAGATCCGGTGCGCCCTGGTGGAAGGACCGGCCGGCTCGATGGTGCGCAGCGGTGGTTTCGCGGTCGCCGGTGAGTCTTTGCCTGAGGCAACAGCCGGCTCGGTGTCCGCGTCGGCGCGGAACGAGGACGGAGTGCTGTCCGCGGTCGTCGGGTTGCACGGGTACGACGAAGCCGGCGTGCACCGGGGTCTCGGGGCGAACCCGTTCGGTGTGCACTCGGCGACGCCGTACGTGACGGCTCCGCACCACGGCGAGCCGCTCGTGCTCGTGAGCGCCGTACTGCTGACGCGGGACGCGCTCCGGCCGCAAGCGCTTGCCGAGGGCATCGATGTCGCGGTGGACGGGTCGACGGTGCGGATCAGCCTGCCCGGCGGTGGTATCGAGGTGCTCGAACTGGGACGGAATCTCGACGGTTAGGTCAGCCTCGCCAAGCGTGTGAAATCCGGTCGTGGCCACTAGATTGACGCAATGAGCACGTACGAGAAACTTCTGCAAGAACAGATCCGCAACGAATTCACCGCGTCACAGCAGTATGTCGCGGTCGCTGTCTGGTTCGACGAGCAGGATCTTCCGCAGCTCGCGTCGCACTTCTACAAGCAGTCCCTGGAAGAGCGGAACCACGCGATGATGATGGTCCAGTACCTGCTGGACAAGGACATCCGGCCGCACATCCCGTCGGTCGGCGAGGTCCAGTCGGACTTCAAGACCGCGCTGGACCCGCTGGAACTGGCGCTGGCGCAGGAGATCACGGTCACCAAGCAGGTCGAGACGCTGGCCCGGACGGCGCGGGACGAGTCGGACTACGTCGGCGAGCAGTTCATGCAGTGGTTCCTGAAGGAGCAGGTCGAGGAGGTCGCCGCGATGAAGACGCTCGTCAACGTCGCGAAGCGGGCCGGTGACAACCTGTTCCACCTGGAAGACTTCCTCGCCCGCGAGGTCATCGGAGACGGCGGCAACGACCCGACAGCTCCTCCCGCCGCCGGCGGCGCTGTCTAGCGCTTACCAGCTTCCGCCGCCTCCTCCGCCGCCTCCACCGCCGGAGGAGCCGCCGCTGAAGCCGGAGGAGCTGCCGCCGCCTCCACCGCTGCTGGCCGGGGCGGGCGGCGGGTCGAAGCTGCTGGCGAGGGTGGAGCCGACCAACCCGGCGGTCCAGCCGGAGGTGTAGTACGACGGACCGCTGTACCAGTACGGGTCGGGAGTCAGGCGGCCTGCGGCGACCAGTTGCTCGCAGACCTTCTGCCAGCGGTCGGCCAGCCCGAACGCGATCGCCCACGGGAGGTACTTGCTGAAGATGTCCTCCCCCTCCTCGAACCGCAGCTGGTCCGCCTCCGCGGTGGCCAGGTACTTCCGGAACCCGATCAGCTGATCCGCGACCGCCCGACCGGCCGGGTTCCGCTGTCCGTTGCCGCGCTTGACGACCCAGATGCCGACGGCAACGATCACCGCGATCACCGGCACCGCGATCACTACCCCGCGGCCGAATCCACCGGTCGCCAGGCCGGTGATCGTCCCGGCCAGCCCGGCGCCGACCACCCAGATCGCGATCATCGCCATGCACGCACAGCCGGTGCCTTTCTTGAACACCGATCCGCCGACGGCCGCCGGCATCCGCAGGTACCACCCGCGCTGCTTCACCTGATGCCGCAGTGCCGCGATCATCTTGTCGTGCGCACGCCGCATCGTGTGGTCACCCACGGCACCGCGGCGCAACAGGACCTCCGACCCCGGCTGCAGCGTCGGGAACAGCCCCGACATCAGCACCTGCTCGTGCCGCGCGGTCGCGACCGCCGGGTTCAGCAGCACCGCCTTCTGGTCATTGCCGGTGTTCTCGATCCGTACGCCGCCTCGCACCGCCATGTCGATGAGCGTCGCGGCGGTCTCCGTCGTGTTCGCCTCCGCGTCGATCAGCAGGCCGCCCTCGGCGACCGGGATCCGGGGCGGGGCGAACGCGACCGGGATCTGGTCCTCGGTCAGGTCGTCCTTCACCGGCTCGGCCGCAACACCGTCCGGCGGGAACGTGCCTGGCGGCATCCCGGCGAAGCGCTGGTCCTTGTTCCCGTTCTTCGCGTACAGCACCGCCACGGCGATCGCGGCCAGGCTCACCGCGCCCGAGCCGATCAGCGCCGGCCACGACAGCCCGTTGCGCTCCATCCAACTCGGCGGGTCGACCACGATCGGCCGGTCGTTGCTGACCGCGCCGGCCTTGATCCCGGCAACGATGGTCACCTGCTCGCCCAGAGCGAGGTTGGCAGCGCCGAAGATCCCCTTGCCGCCGCTCACGGTGCTCACGCAGTCCTGCGTCGATCCGGCCGCCCCCTGAAAACACTGGGTCTGCTGCACACCCTCCGGGACGGTGACGCGGATGTCGACGCGCTTGATCTCGGCGTCCCAGGCCGATCCGGTCGCGTCCCAGTAGAGCTCGCTGTGGTCGGCGAAGTGCCGGAGCGCGCCGCGGACGTCGTACGTGATCACGTACGTCGCGTCGTACCCGGAGATCGTCTTGTCCACGGAGCCGATCTTGATCCGCAGCGTCTCGTCCCGGCCTTGGTTGGACGATGTCGTCTTGGTGCTGAATTCGTCGGGCGCGTCGTCGCTGTGCACCGTGATGTTCGAGACCTCGTACTTCTGGTCCTTCGAATCGTCGTCCGTGTACGGCTCCCGGGTCACCAGGTCGCGGTAGATGCCGTGCCTGCCCGTGCTGCCGAAGGTGTACGCGATGGTCTCCTTCACCTGCAGCACGCCGTCCGGGGTGACGGTGTAGTCGATCGCGAAGTTCGTCACCTCGTCGCCGGTGGCGGCCGACGCGGGGAGCGCGAAGCCGGCCAGGGCCAGTGCGGTGACGAGCATGGCGATCGCGGTGCGAAGTGCCCTACGCATGCCGTGACAGTACCTACGGCGGGGGTCCGCCGGTGGGAGGCGGCCCGCGGGGGCAGCGGCTGACGAGTCAGGCGAATCCGGACCGTGATGGCTCTTGTGCGAAGTGGCCGTTGGGGGAATGGTGGGTGGACCAGGAGGAACGTCATGGCAGACAAGACGAACACTTCCCAAGGCACCGGAGCCGCGCCCGCTGTGGACAGCCCGGACGCCATCCGCAACGTGGTGCTGGTCGGCCCGTCCGGGTCCGGCAAGACCACCCTTGTCGAGGCCCTGCTGGTGGCCTCCGGCGTCCTGAACAGACCCGGCACCGTCCTGGACGGAACCACGGTGTGCGACTTCGACGACGCCGAGATCCGGCAGCAACGCTCGGTGGGCCTGTCGCTCGCCTCGCTGCCGCACGACGGCGTCAAGCTGAACCTGATCGACACCCCCGGGTACGCCGATTTCGTCGGCGAACTGCGGGCCGGGCTGCGCGCCGCCGACTGCGCGCTGTTCGTGATCTCGGCGAGCGAGGGCGTCGACGAGCCGACCAAGTCGGTCTGGCAGGAGTGCGACCAGGTCGGGATGCCCCGCGCCGTCGTGATCACCAAGTTGGACCATGCCCGGGCCAACTACCAGACCGCGCTCGCCGCGGCGCAGGCCGCGTTCGGCGACAAGGTCCTGCCGCTCTACCTGCCCGCTGGTGACGGGCTGATCGGGCTGCTGTCGCAGACGTACTACGGCTACGCGGACGGCAAACGTTCGCCCTCGGCCCCGGATCCGTCGTACGGCGACGAGATCGAGGAGCTCCGCGGCACGCTGATCGAGGGAATCATCGAGGAGTCCGAGGACGAGTCGCTGATGGACCGGTACCTCGAGGGCGAGGAGATCGACCAGAAGGTGCTGATCGAGGACCTCGAGCGCGCGGTCGCGCGGGGCTCGTTCTTCCCGGTCATCCCGGTCTGCAGCGCCTCCGGCGTGGGCACGTTCGAGCTGCTCGAGGTGGCCACCAGCGGCTTCCCGTCGCCGCCCGAGCACACGCTGCCCGAGGTCTTCACCCCGCACGGAGTCGCGCGCAAGGGCCTGACCTGCGACCCGGACGGGCCGCTGCTCGCCGAGGTGGTGAAGACGACGTCGGATCCGTATGTCGGCAGGGTCAGCCTGGTCCGGGTGTTCTCCGGCACCATCAGGCCCGACACGACGGTTCACGTGTCGGGCCATTTCACGTCGTTCTTCGGTGAGCACAACTCACACGCCGACCACGACGAGGACGAGCGGATCGGCACGTTGTCGTTCCCGCTCGGCAAGGTGCAGCGGCCGGCGCCGGCCGTGGTCGCGGGCGACCTGTGCGCGATCGGACGGCTGACCAGGGCCGAGACCGGTGACACGTTGTCCGACAAGGCCGATCCGCTGCTGCTGAAGCCGTGGACCATGCCCGAGCCGTTGCTGCCGATCGCCGTCCAGGCGCATGCGAAGACCGACGAGGACAAGCTGAGTGTCGGGTTGCAGCGGCTGGCCGCCGAGGACCCGACGCTACGGATCGAGCAGAACCCGGAGACGCACCAGATCGTGCTCTGGTGCATGGGTGAGGCTCACTCGGACGTCGTACTCGATGCCTTGTCCAGCCGGTACGGCGTGACCGTGGACACGGTGGAGTTGCGCGTGCCGCTGCGGGAGACGTTCGGTGGGAAGGCGAAGGGGCACGGACGGCACGTGAAGCAGTCCGGCGGCCATGGTCAGTACGCCGTCTGCGACATCGAGGTGGAGCCGCTGCCGGAGGGAGCGGAGTTCGAGTTCGTCGACAAGGTGGTCGGCGGCGCGGTGCCACGGCAGTTCATCCCGAGCGTCGAGAAGGGCGTGCGGGCACAGATGGAGCGAGGTGTCTCCGCCGGGTATCCGATGGTGAACATCCGCGTCACCCTGCTCGACGGGAAGGCCCACAGCGTCGACTCGTCGGACATGGCGTTCCAGATGGCAGGCGGGCTCGCGCTCCGCGAGGCGGCGGCGGCGACGAAGGTGAATCTGCTGGAGCCGGTCGACCTGGTGTCGGTGCTCATTCCGGACGACCTGGTCGGCGCGGTGATGAGCGACCTGTCCGGTCGGCGCGGGCGCCTCCTCGGGACCGACAAGGTCGGCGAGGATCGGACACTGGTGAAGGCGGAAGTGCCGCAGGTGGAGATCACCCGCTACACGATCGACCTGCGTTCGCTGTCACATGGCTCGGCCTCGTTCAGCCGGCAGTTCGCCCGCTACGAGCCCATGCCGGACTCCGCGGCGACGAAGGTCAAGTCGTCCTCCTGACGACTCCGCACCGGCTCAGCCTTTGGTGTCTCGGCTGAGCCGGCGGCGGACGTCGCGTGACTTCAGGTACGCCGCGACGTCGTCGTACCGCTCGCTCTGGTTGGCGAACTCGATGTACGAGCGCACGCGGTGCAGCCACTCGAGTGTGGACGGCTTGACCGTGGTGAGCGCCTCGGCCAGGTGCTGCGTGCCCAACGGCGGCTCGCCACCGGACGAGAGGGCCTCGTCGATCACGCGGTCGACGCCGCGCTCGATCAGCGCGCGCAGGTCCGCGCCACTGAACATCGGCGTCTGGCCGGCCAGCGCCTTGAGATCCAGCCCGTCGGCCGGTACGTCCTTCACCAGCACGGACAGGATGTCGGCGCGGGCGGCCTCGTCCGGCGGCGGGACGAAGATCACCCGGTCGAAGCGGCCCGGCCGGAGCATCGCTTCGTCCACGTCCCAGGGTGCGTTGGTTGCCGCGAGTACGAGCAGGCCCTCGTTCTCGGAGCCGATCGCGTCGAGCTCCTGGAGCAGTACGTCGACCAGCCGGCGAGCCTCGGATCCGCCGTGCTTGTGCCGCGCGAAGGCCAGCGCGTCGAGCTCGTCGAGGAACAGGACGCACGGCGCGTTCGCTCGGGCGCGCTCGAAGGCGGCGTGCAGGTTCCGCTCCGAGACGCCGAGGTACGGGTCCATCACGTCCTCGATCCGGACGTTGATGAACGGCAGGCCGCACTCCCCCGCGGTCGCCCGCGCGAGCAGCGTCTTGCCGCAGCCGGGCGGGCCGTAGAGCATCACGCCGCCGCCCGACTTCCGGCCGTACTTCTCGTACAGCTCCGGGCGGCTCAGCGGCAGGATCACCATCCGGTGGATGACCCGCTTGATGTCCTCCATCCCGCCGACCTGGTCGAAGGTGGTGGTCTCCTTGGCGGTGTCCGCGGTCAGGGGGTCCAGCTCCTCCTCAGGGCCGACCTTGATCCGTACGCCGCTGCGCTCGGCGATCATGCCGTCCACGAGTTGCTGGAGCCGGCCGGTCCCCTCGACCACACCCTGCTGCCGGGCCGCCTCGAGCAGGTTGCGCAGGAGCGCGAGCCGCCCGTTCGCCGCGGCCAACTCGCCGACCGGCACGAACTGATCATCCGGGAGACCATGCTGATCGAGCAGTACGACGTACTGGTCGAGGGCCTCCTCCGTGGCATCCGCGTTCACCAGCGACTCAGCCAGCACCAGCCTCAGCAGCACGTCATCCGGCGTGGCCTCAACCGCCTTCCGCAACGCGGCAATCCGGTCGTTGGTCATGGGGCCTCCCGGCCTGGACTGAGGAGCGGAGGGAGCGCAGCGATCGGAGCGACGGGGGAAGGCCGGGAGTAGAGCCCCATGACCCGCCGAGCCGGAGGCGAGGCCAAAAGCACAGTCATTGGCCCCACTTTCTGTTGAGCCAGCGGCGGACTAGCGGTGGGACCACCCAGGAGTAGACGCAGAACGCGAGCCAGACCATGGCGAAGGCGAACGACAGCGGCCCCAGACCGGCGATCCGGAGACCGTAGATGATCGCCACCGCGCCGATCCAGACGACCAGCGGGTTGAACCGCGCGAACGGGCGCAGCGGCAGCATCAGCGGATGGTTGACCAGCTTGGCCTCACGAGCAGCGGCACGCAGGTCGGCATCACCCGGCTGGGACGCGGCCGCGGACCGCAGCGAGTCGTACCCGGCACGGGCGTCACCCGTCAGCATCGAGGCGGTGCCGTGCAACGCCCGCGCGTGCGGGTCCTCGGGATCGTGCGACAGCGCCTCCACGCTGTGCCGACGCATGTCCCGGTCCTTGCCGAGCGCGAACGCGACCTCGGCCCGGGCCGCCGAGACCACGACGCTCTCGGGAACCTGCGACGCCGCCCGCTCGACCAGCGCGCTCGCCTTCTCCACCTGTCCGGCGGCCAAGCACACGCGGGCGTACCCGATCAGCAGATCCGGGTCGGTCGGGTCGAGACTCAGCCCCTGCAGGAACACCGACTCGGCCTCGGACAGCCGGCCCTCGGCCCGCAGCGCGTAGCCCAGCACCTGCAGCAGCGGCGGGAACGGTCCGTGCCGGCCGAGCCCGTCCTGCAGTACGTCGATGGCTTCGGCGTTCCGATCCAGCTGGTGGAGCGCCGTACCGCGGAACAGGTAGGCGCGCACGTCGAGCGCCGCATCGCCGGGCAGCGCGTCGAGCTCGCCCAGCGCTCGCTCCGGACGGCCGATCTGCAGCCAGTGGCCGGCCAGTTGCAGGCGGGATTCCGCCGGTTCGGTCATGATCCGGCCACCAGGACGATCAGGACCTCAACCATGACACCGACTCCGATCAGGACGATGTGGCCGGCGCCGAACCGGGTCGCGTGCTCGCCGCCACGCAACTGGAACGCACGCTCCATCGGGAGCTGCAGGCGCATCTGGACCAGGTAGGCCAGCGCGGCGATCACGCGGACCGGCGTCAGCCGCGCCAAAGCCTGGCCGTCGTCGCCGCCGAACAGCCAGCCGGCCACCAGGATCTCGGCGACGAGTCCGGTCAGCCCGATGACGACGATCAGCAGTCGCCGGGCCGGACTGACTCCGAGGCGGCGGCTGTTCACGAACGAGAGCCAGGTGGCGGGCAGGATCCCGCCGAGCACAGCGACGTACCCCAGGTACAGCAGCCGCCACGGGCGGGCCGTGGATCGGGCGGCGGCCGCGATGGTCGGCCGCAGGAGTTCGTCCGACATCGGGCTCCTCGAGGTGGGCCCAAGGATGGGCAGGGTTCGGCTCGCGCAGTGTATAGCCTGGGCCGATGAGCGAGAACTGTCTCTTCTGCGGGATCGTGGCCGGCACCATTGCGTCGACGCGGGTGGCCGAGACCGACCAGGCGATCGCCTTCATGGACATCAACCCGGCGACCGCCGGGCATCTGCTGGTGATCCCGCGGGCCCACTCCACCGACCTCCGCGAGGCCGATGCCGAGGACCTCATCGCTGCGACTCTGCTCGCGCAGTCGCTCGTCGGCCGGGTGATCGAGCGCCTGGACGCCGACGGCGCCAACCTCCTCAGCTGCATCGGCGAGGCTGCCTGGCAGTCCGTCTTCCACACCCACCTGCACGTCATCCCCCGCTACCAGGACGACCCGCTACAGCTCCCCTGGCACCCGGCGCCCGGCGACTTCGACGCGATCAACGCCACCGCCGCGAAGCTGGTGTAACGCTTCTCCACCCTCATGACACTGCAGGGCTGACCGGATCCACTCAGCCCTGGAGTTGTCATGTTGCAGACTCGTCCGCACGTGGGTGCGCGGCTCGTGCCCTTGTGGGTTGCCGGCTTCCTGCAGGGCGTCGGGTTCTGGGTACCGGTCGAGAAGTTGTTCCTGGTAGGGATCGGCTTCGACGCGGCGACGATCGGCCTGATGGCCGCGGCGTACGCGGCGCTGGTGCCGGTGGCGGAGGTTGTCTCCGGGGTGCTGGCGGATCGGTGGTCGCGGCGGGGCGTACTGATGGTGGCCGGAGTGGCGCTGCTGGTGAGCGTGTTCATCGGCGCGATCAGCCAGAACGTGGTGACGTACATCGTTGCGGCGCTGATCCTCGGGATCTACTTCGCGATGTACTCCGGAACCGTCGAGGCGATCGTGTACGACGTGGTGCTCGAGGAGACCGGGGACAGTGCGGAGTACGAGCGGCGGATCGGCTGGGTGCGGTTCGTCGAGAGCGTCGCGCTGGTCGGAAGCGCCTTGGCCGGTGGATGGATCGCGGCTGCGCTTTCGCCACGGGCGACGTACTTCCTGACGCTGCCGTTCGCGTTGCTCTACCTCGTCGCGCTGAGCCGGTTCCGCGAGCCCAGGCTGCACCAGGTCAGCGAGCGGACCTCACTGCGGGACCACCTGGTCGTCACCTACCGCGCGATCACCCACCGCGGCCGGCTCGTCCCGATCGCGGCGGCCACCGTCATGGGTGCGATGCTCCTGCAAGCGATGTTCGAGTTCGGTCCGCTGTGGCTGATCACCCTGAAGACACAGGCCTCGTACTACGGACCGTTCTGGGCGCTCCTGGTCGGGACGCTCGGCATCGGCGGCCTGCTGGCGAGCCGGCTCCACCTCGACCGATTGCTCCCGGTGGCACTCGTCGTACTGATCATGATCGCGGCCTGTCTGACCATGACGACGAGCCGCAACCTGGCCGCGCTGACCGCCGCCATGGTCGCGCTGACCTTCCTACTGGTGGTCATCGGCATCCACCTCAGCCACCTGCTGCACGACGCCGTACCGTCGACGATCCGGACCGGCGTGGCCTCCGGGATCAGTGCGGTCTCGTGGTTGCTGTTCACCCCGTTCGCGCTCGTCTTCGGTGCCTTGAGCAAGCAGGCCGGCGTCTACGTGTCCGGCTGGATGATCACCGGCGCGGTCGCCTTGGCCGGTGCCGCACTCGTCTGGGTTCAGCGGCATGCGGTCCCGCTACGCTGAGCCGATGGCTGACGACGTCCTCCTCGAGCGGTTGCGGACCGGGGACGAGGACGCGTTCGCGACGCTGCTGGATGGGTGGTCCGGCGGGATGCTGCGGCTGGCCCGGTCGTTCGTGTCGACCGAGGAGTCGGCCGCGGAGGTCGTGCAGGAGACATGGCTCGCGGTGATCGAGGGCATCGACCGGTTCGAAGGCCGCTCCTCGCTCAAGACCTGGGTCTACCGGATCCTCACGAATACGGCCAAGCGCCGCGGCGTCCGCGAGTACAAGGTCGTTCCGATGAGCAGCGTCGACGACTCCGGCCCGACCGTGGACCCGAGCCGCTTCCGCCCGGCCGGCGACCCGTTCCCGGGCCACTGGTGGGACTTTCCGGCGGCCTGGCCGTCGCCCGAGCAGGGTCTGCTGAGTGGTGAGGTCCGCGCGTACCTGACCGAGGCCCTGGCCGAGCTCCCCGAGCGCCAGCGGGTCGTCGTCGTACTGCGAGACATCGAGGGCTGCCCGTACGACGAAGTCTGCGAACTGCTCGGGATCACGCCGGCCAATCAACGGGTGCTGTTGCATCGAGCGCGTGCGTTCCTGCGCGGCAAACTGGAGGATTATTACTCATGAGCGAATTGGAATGTCGTGAGTTCGTCGAGCAGGTGACGGCGTTCCTCGAGGGTGCCCTGAGCCCTGAGGCGGAGCAGGACTTCATCGACCACCTCGCCCTGTGCGACGGCTGCGGGCGCTACCTCGAGCAGATGCGCCAGACGGCACAGGCCCTCACCGGCCTGCCCGCCGACGCCCTGCCGGGTGACGCCCGCAGTGCACTCCTCAATGCCTTCCGTACTCGCCGCTGATCACTTCAGCGCCGCGAAGAACCCCCGAAGGTCCTGCAGCAGCAGATCCGGCGCGTCCTGCGTCGCCCAGTGGCTGCCGCGGTCGAACTCGTGCCAGGACACGATGTTCGCGTGGTCCCGCTCGGCGAGCCGGCGCAGCGGCCGGAAGTCGAACGCGAAGCTGGCCAGCCCGGTCGGCGCGGTGGTGGGCTCCTTCGGGTGTTCGGCGTGCTTGTCCTCGTAGTAGAAGCGAGCCGATGACGCACCGGTGTTCGTCAGCCAGTAGATGGTCGCGTTGGTGAGCACGTGCTCGTCGCTGCACCCGCTCAGCAGCTGCGCAACCCACGCCAGCTGCCCGGTCGGCGAATCGGCCAGCGCGTGCGCGACGTTCTGCGGGGTCTGCTCCTGCAGTTTCGCGTACCCACCCATGTTGTCGTTGAAGAACTGCAGGAACTGCAGGTACCCCTCCTCCTCCGCGGTCAGGTTGTCCAGCTCACCCGGGTTCCCGCTCGGGAACGAGAACAGCTGCGTCACGTGTACGCCGATCACGTGCTCCGGGTCGACGCGGCCGACCTCCGGCGACACGTACGAACCACCGTCGTTGCCGTGAGCGCCGTACCGCTCGTAGCCGAGCCGGCGCATCAGCTCGGCCCACGCGGCCGCGGTGCGGTAGCGGTTCCAGCCTCGCTCGTGCGTCGGTCCGGAGAAGCCGAAGCCCGGGATGGACGGGATGACCAGGTGGAACGCCTGCTCGCCGTTGGCCGGCGCGGTCAGCGGCTCGATCAGGTCGACGTACTCGAGGAAGGTGTTCGGCCAGCCGTGCGTCAGGATCAGCGGGATCGCGTCCGGGTCGGCCGAGCGGACGTGCAGGAAGTGGACCGTCTGCCCGTCGATCTCGGTCACGAACTGCGGGTAGGAGTTCAGCCGCTCCTCCCGCGCGCGCCAGTCGTACGTCGTCAGCCACTGCTCGGTCAGCCGCCGCACGTAGGACAGCGGTACGCCGTACTCCCACTCGGGCGGGAGTGGTCCGGTCTGGACGGCGCCGGTGTAATCGATGTCGAGCTCGCCGGTCCAGCGGGTCCGGGCCAGCCGGTCGCGCAGGTCGTCCAGGTCGGCCTGCGGGATCTCGATGCGGAAGGGTCGGATCTCGGTGTTGTTCGTCATGGCTCAACGCTAGAAGTCCATTAGGCGGGATAGCTTCCTAATGACCTGGCAGACTTCCGGACATGATCGAGACTTCCGCCAGGCTGCTCAAGCTGCTGACCTTGCTGCAGTCACCCCGCGACTGGACCGGTGCTGAGC
This sequence comes from Kribbella sp. NPDC026596, assembly GCF_040638415.1. Taxonomy (NCBI): domain Bacteria; kingdom Bacillati; phylum Actinomycetota; class Actinomycetes; order Propionibacteriales; family Kribbellaceae; genus Kribbella; species Kribbella sp. NPDC026596. The sequence continues at coordinate 23,731 of NZ_JBEZYF010000074.1, forward strand.
TCGCCGAGAAGTTGCAGGTGAGTCCGCGGACGGTCCGGAGCGATATCGAGCGGCTGCGGGCGTTGGGCTACCCGGTCGACGCGACGCGTGGCTCAGTGGGCGGGTACCGGCTGGGCGCCGGCGGGACGCTGCCACCACTGTTGCTGGACGACGACGAGGCGGTGGCGGTCGTCATAGGTCTGCGCAAGGCAGCAGGCGTTGCGGGTGTCGAGGAGATGTCACTGCGCGCCCTCACCAAGCTGGAGCAGGTGCTGCCGTCTCGGCTACGCAGGCGAGTCAGTGCGTTGGCCAGCTACACCGTGCAGGTCCCGTCCGACCTGGCTGGTCCAGAGGTCGATCCTGAGCTGCTGACGCAGTTGGCTGGGCTGTGCCGGGACAGGGAGCAGTTGCGGTTCGACTACTCGGCTCACGGCGGTGAATCGACGCTCCGGCGGGTAGAGCCGCATCGGTTGGTCAACTGGGGTCGGCGCTGGTATCTGGTCGCGTTCGACCTGGAGAAGCAGGACTGGCGGACGTTTCGGGTCGATCGGGTACAGCCGCGGATCCCGACCGGTCCGCGGTTCAGTCCGCGTGACCTGCCCGAGGGTGGCGACGTTGCGGCGTACGTGTCCCGGCGGGTGTCCGCAGCGGCCTGGCGGTACCGCGCAGCGGTCGTCGTACATGTTCCGGCGGCGGCGCTGGCCGAACGGCTGACGCCTGCGGTTGGGGTGGTCGAGCCGATCGGCTCGCGCACGTGTCTGCTTGAGACTGGGGCGGACACGGTGCAGAGCCTGGCGGTCCACCTGAGTCTGCTCGACGCGGACTTCGACGTACGCGATGGGCCTCCGGAGCTGACGGAGTACCTGCAGGTGCTGGCGGAGCGCTACCGCCGAGCCACGAGCTCATAGACGGACATCAGCTCCGGGAGCAGCACTGACCAGTCATAGCGCCGTACGGCGCTCAGTCCAGCAGCGCGGAGCCGGTCACGCTCCTTGGGCGCGTCCAGGAGGCGCAGTGCGCGCGTGGTGAGCTCCTGCACGTTGCCCGGCTCGAACAGCTCCCCCAACGCACCACCGTCGAGCACCTGACGGAACGCCGCCAGATCACTCGCCAGCACCGGAGCACCGGCTGCCATGGCCTCGAGCAGCACGATGCCGAAGCTCTCACCACCCAGATGGGGCGCGATGTAGAGATCCGAACCGGCCAGCATGTCCGCACGGGCCTCGTCATCGACTGCGCCCAGGAACAGGACGTTGTCGCGACAATGCGCCGGGAGCACCCGGCGAGCATCGTCGGCCTGCCCCGCGCCGGCGACGAGCACCCTCAGGCCAGGCCGCTCGGCGACCAGGGCGGGGACCGCCTTCATCAGGACGCCGAGTCCTTTGCGGGGTTCGTCCAGACGACCGAGGATGCTGATGGTGCCGTCAGCGCCCTGCCACTCGCGGCGCGGGCTGCCTTTGAAGCGGTCCGTGTACAGCCCGTTCGGGATGACCACGGCCTCGCCGCCGATGTGCTGGACCATCATCGACCGGGCGTTCTCCGAGACGGCGATCCGGGCATCGATCTTCTCCAGCGCCGGCCGCAGCAGGCTGGACGCCGCACTCATCGCACGCGACCGAACCTGCCAGGTGTGGAACGTCGCGACGAACGGCCCACCGGCCGACCAGAGCGCGATGATCGACGCACTCGGCGTGGTCGGCTCATGCACGTGGACCACGTCGAAGTCACCCTCGGCCAGCCAGCTCTTCACCCGGGCCGCCGTCCGCGGCCCGAAGGTGACCCGCGCGACCGACCCGTTGTACGGCACCCCGACCGCCCGGCCCGACGAGACGACGTACGGCGGAACCCGGTCAGAAGCGTCCACCGGAGCGAGCACCGACACCTCATGCCCCACCTGGAGTAGCGCCTCGGCAAGATCGCGAACGTGGTTCTGCACCCCACCAGGCGTCCCCAGCGAGTACGGACACACCACACCGATCCTCACGGGATGATTCTTACTCGTCGAGGAAAATCCTCTGCAGCATGTGCCAGTCCTGGGGGTGGGCGGCGATGCCGGCGGCGAAGGCGTCGGCACAGCGTTGGGTCATCGCGCTCGTGCCGCCTTCGGGGTCGATCGTGTCGTGGAACGTGATGACGAGGTCGGGGCCGTCGTAATGCAGGGTGGCCGGGATGAGGGGTGCGCCCGTTCGCAGGCTGAGGGCAGCCGGGCCGGCCGGCATCCGGGACGGGCGGCCGAAGAAAGTCACTGGGACACCGCTCTCGGACAGGTCCCGATCGGCCACCAGACAGACGAAACCACCCGCGCGCAGGCGCTCCGCGAGTACGCCGGTGACGTCGTGGTCACCGCCTGTCAGCGGAAGGACTTCCATCCCCAGCCTCTTGCGGTAGGCGATGAAGCGGTCGAACAGCGACTCGGGTTGCAAGCGCTCGGCCACGGTGGAGACCGGCATCCCGGTCAGGCCCGCCCAAGCGCCCGCGTGGTCGTAATTCGCCAGGTGCGGCAGCGCACAGATCACCCCGCGACCCGCCGCGTACGCATCCCGCAGCAGCTTCTCGTTGACCGTCCGGACACTGCCGACGATCTCCTCGTCCGTCCACTCCGGCAGCCGGAACGCCTCCTGCCAGTAGCGCAGGTACGAGCGCATCCCCGCCAGCGACAGCGCATCGAGCTCACTCGGGCTCGCCTCCGGACAGACCACGGCCAGATTGCCGCGCAACCGCCGTACGCCCCGGCCGTTGCGCCGTACGACGCGGTCCGCGACCTGGCGGAACAGCCAGGTAACGGTCCGCTCGGGCAGGCGTCGTACCAGGAGCCATGCGAGGGCGAAAGCCAGATCGACAGCCCGCTGGCGAAGGCTGTCCACTCGTCAGCTCTTCGCGTCGGGTTCGGCCGGCGGCGGCGTGTCCAGGCCTGCGTTGGCCGGGTCGGCCAGGACCTGCTTGCGGACCCCGAGCGTCCGCTGGATCACCGTGATCGTGCTGGCGACGGCGAGCGCCCAGAGGACGATCTCCAGCAGGATCGGCAGGTTGAAGACGTCGGAGAAGAAGCCGACCACGAGCACCGAGACCAGCCGGTCCGCCCGCTCGGCCAGCCCGCCGCTCGCCTTCAGGCCCAGACTCTCCGCCTTCGCCCGCGCGTACGACGTGGTCGCGCCCATCACCAGCGCCCACAGGGTGACCGCGGCCATCAGCGTGGAGTCGCCGGCGTTCGCGTTGGCGTAGTACATCACCAGGCCGCCGAAGATCGCGGCGTCGCCGAGCCGGTCCAGTGTGGAGTCCAGGTACGACCCCCACTTCGACGACGTCCCCGAGGTCCGGGCCATGTAGCCGTCGATCATGTCGGAGAACACGAAGCAGGTGATGATCACCACGCCCAGCCAGATCTGGCCGCGTGGGAAGAAGATCAGCGCAGCGGCGGACACCCCGAGGGTGCCCACCAGCGTGACCGCGTCGGCGCTCACGCCGAGCTTGAGCAGGAGGTTGGCGATCGGGGCGATCACCTTGGTCCAGAACTGCCGGAATCTGTTAAGCATGGCGACGCGATCGTAGTCCAGCCGGATCACCATCCGGTGACAAGGCACTCCATTCAGCCTGCGGGAGACCTGCGATCGCGCGATGCTGGGGGCAGGGAGGTGCCGGATGCGACGGGTGCTGGCGGGCGTGGTCGCCGTGCTGGTGGCGACCGCCGGGTGCTCGGTCGCGCGGAAGGCCGACCACTCTCAGCCACGAATCACAGCGGCCCCAGCGGTCGTGCCCACCGTGATCGCTCCCCCACAGGCCGAAGGGCTGGACGGTACGGCGGGCGCCCCCGGACCGCAGGTGTGTACGGCGATCGCCCGCACGCTGACCGCGAAACTTCGCGTCCCCGTCACCGCGAAGCCGAACGCCTGGAACGACGGCGGCCTCCCGTCGATGGACCTGTGCACCCTGCTCGTCCAGGACCGCGTCGTGACGATCGGCGTCAGTGCGCTCCCGAGCCAGCCCGACTCCCTCAGCCGGCTGATGGCCGACGCCGGCACCGTCGAGCCGCTGTCCGAGCTCGGCCCGGAGGCCCGGATCGCCGAGTCGCGCCTGGTCTTCCGCGTCGGCGACCGGGCTGTGCGGATCACCCCGGCCGGTGGGATCGACCGCAGTACCGCGGACGGAATCGACCGGGCCAAGGCTGTCGAGATCGCGGCAGCTGCGCGGGACGCCGTACCCAGGTCTCTTCGGCCGGCGCGGCAGGCGGACGCGGCGTGCCAGGTGTCCAACTCGGCGGCCGAGCGGTTCGTCGGGCTGCACGTCCAACTGCGGCGGGACTACCGGGTGAACGGCGCCTTGACCTGCATCTGGGGGACGTTCGACGCGACGGTGTCGATCGTGGAGGCGTTCGACCAGCCGAGCATCCCGGAGGCCCAGGGAACGCCCCCACCTCGCCTCGCCCCGATCGGCCAACCCGGCTATTACCTGCCCGAGCAGGGTGAGCTGGTCTTCCGCCAGGGCCGCCGCGTCGTCCGGGTGACCTGCCTGACCAACCCCGCGCGCGAGGTCTCACTGGACACCCTGATGGGAATCGTCGACCCTCTGCTGCCGCTGTTCCTGCGCTGACCAACTTTCCGGTCCAGTCCGGCGGCCGGCGAGTAGCTCGACGATCGGCCCACCCGCTGTTTCGGGTGGGGCGATCTGCGTTTACGGCTCGCTGGGCCAGGACTTGGCGAGCAACGCTCTGGTGTCCGGGAGTAGTTGCGGCAGGACCTTGGTGTGGGCGATGGCCGGCATGAAGTTGGTGTCGCCGGCCCACCGCGGTACGACATGCTGATGCAGGTGGGCCGCGATCCCGGCGCCGGCGATCTCGCCTTGGTTCATGCCGATGTTGAAGCCGTGCGCTCCCGACACCGTCCGGATCGCTTGCATCGCCTGCCGGGTGAGCGTGGAGACATCGGTGACCTCGTCGGCTGTCAGCTCGGTGTAGTCGGCGACGTGCCGGTAGGGCACGACCATCAGGTGACCGGGGTTGTACGGATACAGGTTCAGCACCGCGTACGCCGCCTCGCCCCGGTGCACGATCAGCGCATCGGCATCCGGCAGACCCGGCAGCCGGCAGAACGGGCACCCCGAGCCGGCCTCCGAACTGGTCGGCTTGTTCTCACCCTCGATGTAGGCCATCCGATGCGGCGTCCACAACCGCATGAACGGATCCGGCACCCCGACCCCGTCCTGCACCTCGAGCTCATCCGGCGCGTACGGCGAGTCCGGCGCGCCAGCAGGGAACGGCTGATCGGTGGCGGACGGGTCGTCGGGGGTACCTGTCATACCTGCATGCGCTTCTGGACGGACTCGATGATCTCGGCGACGGCGTCGGCGATCGGGATGCCGTTCTTCTGCGTGCCGTCGCGGTAGCGGAAGGACACCGACCCGGCGGCCATGTCCTCGTCACCGGCGATCAGCATGTACGGCACCTTGGATTTCTGCGCATTCCGGATCTTCTTCTGCATCCGGTCGTCGGAGGAGTCCACCTCGACCCGGATCCCCTGCGCCTTCAGCTGCGCGGCGACGTCGTACAGGTAGTCCACGTGGCCGTCGGTGATCGGGATGCCGATCACCTGGACCGGGGCCAGCCAGGGCGGGAAGGCGCCGGCGTAGTGCTCGGTCAGTACGGCGACGAAGCGCTCGATCGAGCCGAACAGCGCGCGGTGGATCATCACCGGCCGCTGCCGGGAACCGTCCGGCGCCGTGTACTCCAGCTCGAACCGCTCCGGCAGGTTGAAGTCCAGCTGGATCGTCGACATCTGCCAGGTCCGGCCGATCGCGTCCTTGGTCTGGACCGAGATCTTCGGACCGTAGAACGCGGCACCGCCCGGGTCCGGGACCAGCTCGAGACCGGAGCCCTCGGCAACTTCCCGCAGGGTCTCGGTGGCCTCGTCCCAGACCTCGTCGGACCCGACGAACTTGTCCGGGTTCTTGGTCGAGAGCTCGAGGTAGAAGTCGTCCAGGCCGTAGTCGGCGAGCAGGCCGAGCACGAACGTGAGCAGGTCGCGCAGCTCGTCGCGCATCTGCTCACGGGTGCAGTAGATGTGCGCGTCGTCCTGGGTGAAACCGCGAGCCCGGGTCATGCCGTGCACGACGCCGGACTTCTCCAGCCGGTAGACCGTGCCGAACTCGAACAGCCGCAGCGGCAGCTCCCGGTAGGACCGGCCGCGGGCGGCGAAGATCAGGTTGTGCATCGGGCAGTTCATCGGCTTCAGGTAGTAGTCCTGGCCCTGCTTGCGGATCTGCCCGTCCGCGCCACGCTCCTCGTCCAGGTGCATGGGCGGGTACATGCCGTCGGCGTACCAGTCCAGGTGGCCCGAGGTCTCGAACAACTGCGCCTTGGTGATGTGCGGCGAGTAGACGAACTCGTACCCGTCCTCGACGTGCCGCTGGCGGGAGTAGTCCTCCATCACCTTCCGCAGCACGCCGCCCTTGGGGTGGAACACCGCGAGCCCCGAGCCGATCTCGTCCGGGAAGCTGAACAGGTCGAGCTCGCTGCCCAGCTTGCGGTGGTCGCGCTTGGCCGCCTCCTCGAGGCGGGTCAGGTACGCCTTCAGCTCATCGCGGGACTCCCACGCCGTGCCGTAGATCCGCTGAAGTTGCGGGTTCTTCTCGCTCCCCCGCCAGTACGCCGCGGCCGTCCGCATCAGCTTGAAGTTGCCCAGGTACCCCGTGGCCGGGACGTGCGGGCCACGGCACAGGTCCTTCCACGCGACGCTGTCGTCACGCCGGACGTTGTCGTAGATCGTCAGCTCGCCGCCGCCGACCTCCACACTCGCCCCTTCGGCCGCATCGGCCGCGGAGCCCTTGATGCCGATCAGCTCGAGCTTGTACGGCTCGGTGGCCAGCTCGGTCCGCGCGTCGTCGTCGGAGACCACCCGCCGGCTGAACCGCTGCCGCTCCTTGATGATCTGCTGCATCTTCTTCTCGAGCTTGCCCAGGTCGTCCGGCGTGAACGGCGTGGGGACGTCGAAGTCGTAGTAGAACCCGTTCTCCACCGGCGGGCCGATGCCCAGCTTCGCGTCCGGGAACAGATCCTGCACGGCCTGCGCGAGCACGTGCGCGGTCGAGTGCCGGATGATCGCCCGGCCGTCCTCCGACGATGCCTTCACGGGCTCGATCTCGTCGCCGTCCGCGACCACCCGGGACAGATCCCGCAGCTCACCGTTGACGCGGGCGGCGATGGCGGAGCGGTCCTGGCCGAAGATCTCGGCGAACAGCTCCCCGATCGTCGTCGTCTCGGTCACACTCCGCTCAGCCTCGCCCTCGACGCCGATCAGATGGACCTTGACTTCCGACACGTTCACTCCTCGGGTCCGCGTGGCCGGCCGATTGCCGGTCACGCCACAGATGGTATCGACTCCGGCGCCGCGCCCTGACGGCGTATCCACAGGCTCGCGGGACCTGACGAAAGTCGGGGGTCGGGCCAGCCCTTGGTCCGATGTGGCCGGGGTGCCCGAATTCCTAGGTTCAAGAGCGTGATCACTCTCGAAGGACTCACCAAGAGGTACGGCGACACCCGTGCGGTGGATTCGCTCGACCTCACCGTCTCTCCCGGCCGGGTGACCGGCTTCCTCGGCCCGAACGGCGCCGGCAAATCGACCACGATGCGGATGATCCTCGGCCTCGACGCTCCGACCGAAGGCACTGCGCTGGTCGGCGGACGCCCGTACGCCGCCTGGCCGGCACCACTGACCAAAGTCGGCGCGCTGCTGGATGCCAAGGCACTGCACCCGCGCCGGACGGCCCGCAACCACCTGATCGCGATGGCTCGCAGCAACGGCCTCCCGGTCAGCCGGGTCGACGAGGTGTTGTCGGTCGTCGGCCTGGACTCGGTCGCCCGGAAGCGGTCCGGGCAGTTCTCGCTCGGCATGGGCCAGCGCCTCGGCATCGCGGGCGCACTGCTCGGTGATCCCGAGGTGCTGATGTTCGACGAGCCGGTGAACGGCCTCGACCCCGACGGCGTCCGTTGGGTCCGCCAACTGATGCGCTCACTCGCGGCCGAGGGCCGGACGGTGTTCGTGTCCAGCCATCTGATGAGTGAGATGCAGCTGACCGCCGACCAGCTCGTCGTGATCGGCCGTGGCCGGCTGATCGCCGACGCACCCGTGGCGGACGTCATTGCGGGGTCGTCCCGCACCACGGTCGCGATCCGCGTCCCCGATCATGGGCAGCGCGCCGTCCTGCGGGACCGGCTGATCGGAGAGGCGGAACGAGTGGAGTCCACGTCCTCGGATGATCGGCTGGTCGTGACCGGTGTACCGGTGGAGCGGGTCGGCGATCTGGCTCACGAGCTCGGCGTACGGCTGCACGAGTTGCACACCGAGCGGGCCTCGCTGGAGGAGGCCTACATGGAGCTCACCGCGGACAGCGTTCAGTACGGCGTGGCGGTGGCATCGTGAGTGACCAGCTCCTGCACTTCGCCGAAGAGCTGATGTCCTCGTGGTGGATCTACCTCGCATTGTGGGGCTTCGCCGCGCTGGATGGCTTCTTCCCGGCGATCCCGAGCGAGACGCTGGTCGTCACCGCGGGAGTGTTCGCAGCGGCCAACGGCGAACCCAACCTGTACGCCGTGATCGTGGTCGCGGCGATCGGCGCGTTCATCGGCGACCACGTGTCCTATGCGCTCGGCCGCGGCGCCGGTGGACGGCTCCTGGACCGGATGAAGCCAGGGACCAGACGGCACGCAGCTGTGCTGTGGGCACGGCGAGCGCTAGCTGAGCGAGGCGGACTGGTGCTCGTTGTCGCTCGGTACGTGCCCGGCGGGCGCACCGCCGTCACGCTGACGATGGGGTCGGTGCGCTACCCCCTGCGCAAGTTCTCGACGTACGCCGGGCTGGCTGCCACCAGCTGGGGTCTGTACTGCACCCTGGTCGGCTACATCGGCGGTAAGGCCTTCGAGGACAACCCGCTCAAGGGCGTGATCCTCGGCATCGGTCTGGCGCTCATGGTGACCCTCATCGTCGAGCTCGTCCGGCATCGGCTGCGCCGAAGGAAACCTCAAGCTCAGGTAGAGCCTCAACTCATGGAAGCAGGGAAGCGATGAACGCCGTCCGCTCGGAGTGGACCAAGCTCTGGACAGTCCGGTCCAGCTGGCTGAACATCGTCTCGGCCGCACTGCTGACGGCGCTCCTAGGCCTCCAGTACGGCTTCAACCTCGCCTACGAGAACACCCATCTCGAGCCGGGCGATCTCGCGGGGAAGCAGGCGGTCGGTGGTTTCGGCTCGTCAGTCATCCTGATCGTGCAGGTGGTCGTGGCCGCCTTCGCACTGCTGACCGTGACGTCCGAGTACGCAACTGGCAGCATCCGTTCCACGCTCCAGTGGACTCCGGTCCGGCGCAACGTCGTACTGGCGAAGGCGGTCGTACTGGCACCGGTGCTGTTCGGCTACGGACTATTGCTGGCCGCGGTCGCATCCATTGTGGGCGGACTGGCTGCGGGCTCCTGGGCCGACTGGGACGGGAGCTCGTTCGCGGTGGACCTGCTGTCGGTCGGCTTCTACGCGACCGCGGCCGGACTGTTCGCCGCTGGGATCGCGTGGGTCGTCCGCAGTACGGCCGGGACTCTGACTGTGGCGTTCCTGCTGCTCCTGGTCGTCCCGCTGATGCTCAGCCAGAGCTCACTGCGCCCACTGGTCTGGCTTGCGGCCCTGCTGCCGGGCGGTGCCGGCCAGAACTACCTGACCGGCACCACCGACCCGCTCTCCCCCACTCTGAGCGCCGCAGTGCTCATCCTTTGGGCGGTAGGCGGTCTAACGCTCGGCAGTCGCGTTCTCACGAAACGCGACGCTTGAGATCACGCCCGCGCCGGCCGTCCTCAGCGAGGAACGTTCAGGGCGATCGTGACCTGCTCGGACACCTTGGCCGCCAACTCCAGGCCGGCGCGACGGGTGGCCGGCTGGAGGGCGGAGTGGTCGAGCGGACCCTCGGCGGCGATGTGCATGTCGGTCGGGATGTCGATCACAGCGGCCGCACGGGACTCGAAGTACGGGCGGAGCTGCTTCTCGACCTCCTTGTTCACGTCGCCGGGACCGTTCGAGACCGCGATCACCGCGCGGCGGATCAGGCGCTGCGCCTCCGGGCCCTGGTTGTCGAGCTCCTCGAGCATCTGCACCGCGGCCGCGCAGGACAGGCTCTTCCACTTGATCGGGATGACGAGGGCGTCGGCCGCCTTCATCGCCTCGCGCCAGTTGCTGGAGCCCTCGTTGTTGCCGGTGTCGATCACGAGCACCTTGTAGAAGCGGCTCAGCAGCCGGTGGATCTGGTCGAAGTCCTTCGCCTCGATCTGCGCGTACGTCGTGGTTGCCGAGGTCAGGACGTCGTACTGACCGGCGACCTGGTGCCGCAGGTACGCCGCCACGTCGCCGAGCCGGGCGTCCGGCTGGGTCAGCATCTGCATCGCCTGGAGCATGTCCGTGACGGTGGACCGGGCGTTCGTGTCGTGCGTGCGCAGGTGCATGTTTCCGCGCAGCTCGTTGTTGTCCCACGCGACCACACCGCCACCGCGGGCCTGACCGAGCGCACCGGCGAGCAGCAGCGTGGTCGGCGTCTTGCCGGAGCCACCCTTGGGGTTCGCGACGACGATCGTCACCGGGCGGCGGAACGCGGTCGCGGCAGTCGCCCGCGCGATCCGCTCCGACCGCTCGGAGGTGCCCGGACGCAGCTTCAGCACACTCCGTACGCCGCGCTCGGCCGGAGCCTCCCGCGGCAGCGGCAGGGCCTGCATCAGCTCGTCGGTGCGGTAGGACACCTCGCGCTGCTGCTGCGGAGGGTGCTGACCGGGGATGCCTTGCGGGAAGAAGTGCTGGGCAGCCGGGGACAGCTGCTGACCGCCTTGCGCCGGGCCACCGGCCGGGCTCTGTCCTGAGCCGGAGCCGTGGAAGGACGAGCCGCCGAAGACCGGCGTGTTAGGTCCTTGTGGCGCGGGAGGCGTCGTTCCGACGTCGGTCTGACCGTCAGCCTGCTCCGGCGTGGCTTCGGCGGCCTCGGTGTCGCCCGACTCGTCGAAGTCGTCGGACTCGGCGGCCGGCTGGGTCCACGAGCCGTTGGACTCCGCGGCCGGCTGCGTCCAGGACGGGGTCGGCGGCTGGGCCGGGGGCGGGGTCTGAGGCTGGGTCCAGGGCGCCTGCTGACCGGCCTGGCGGGACCACAAGTCGCTCTGGAACTCCGGGGAGAGCGCGTCCGGCTTCTCGTCGGTCTCGGCGGCTTCCGGGTCGGCGTCATGGTTGGGGTCCGGCTGACTCCAGGAAGGGGTCGGCTGCCACATTCTCCGGACCTCGGCCGCCGCCGCTTCCCGGTCCTTGTGCTGTCCGGAGTTATGCGAGTCGGTCACGACCTGGATCCCCGATTCTCTGAGAGGGGGCGGTGCCCCCGGAGGCTGCTGGGTGCGTTCCGGAGGTGACGGCTCCGGGAGGGACCACTATCCCATGACACGGTGTCCTCACCATGTCACGACCCGGAGCGTCGCCACGACGAGTACCCCGGCGTCAGTTGACTGCTCAGGAGGTCACCAGACCGGCTTCGTAGGCGACGATCGCGGCCTGGACCCGGTTCTTCACCGCCAGTCTGAGCAGGATGGCGCTGACGTACGCCTTCACGGTCCCTTCGACCAGGAAGAGCCGTCCGGCGATCTCGGCGTTCGACAATCCGGCACCGACCAGTCCGAGCACCTCCAGCTCGCGTGGACTCAGTACGGCGACCTGTTCCTTCGCAGCCGCGGCCCGGGCCATCGCACCGCCACCGGATCCGGCGCTGAGCTCGGCAATCACGCGTTGGGCAACGCGTGGCGACAGATAGGCGGCGCCTTCCGCGACAGCTTTCAGGCCGGCGATCAGCTCCCGCGGATCGCCGGACTTCAGCAGGAAGCCACTCGCGCCGTCGCCGAGTGCACGGGCGATGTACGCGTCTTCGGAGAACGTCGTCAGCATGACTACCGCCGTCTCGGGCACGATCCGCCGGATCTCGGCACCCGCGGCCAGTCCATCCATCCGTGGCATCCGGATGTCGAGTACGGCGACGTCCGGCCGATGCCGCCGTACCGCCTCCACGGCCTCCACCCCATCGGCTGCTTCGGCAACGACCTCGATCGCGTCGTCGGTGCCGAGGATCGCGCGTACGCCGGCCCGCACCATCGCCTCGTCGTCGGCCAGCATGACCCTGATCATCTGTTCCCCTCCGGGGTCGGTGGCACTGAACCGGTCTGCGCGATCGCCTTGGCGACGAGAACGCCTTCGCTGAAGCACAGCCGGTAGGCGTAGTTGATCGAGAAGGGACCGTCCGGACGGTAGTAGCGGCAACTCCACCCGGCCGGCGGGTCATAGCGCTCGGTGGGCGGGTCGATCATCTGCATTGCGGGAAGTGCCTTGCGCACCTCGTCCTCGGACTGCCCGAGGGTCAGGGCGTCGTACTGACTCGGCCGCAGGATCGAGCTGTAGCCGGCCACCAGGTAGTAGCCCAAGGCAACCACACCGACGACCGCGCCGAGGATCAGCGGCGCGGCGATGGCGGTGATCAGGCCGCGCCGGGCACTCCGGCGTACCGTGGCCCGTTCGACCGCCGCAGTGGGAACCGCCGGCGGCTCCGGACGGCCACCTGCTCGGGGAATCGTTGCGACCACCTCGAAGCCACCGCTGTCTCGCGGCCCGGCTGTCAACGATCCGCCGACCAGCCGGACCCGCTCTCTCAGCCCCTCTAGTCCACGGCCGCTCGTGGACCTGGACTGGAGGGCCCGCGTGGCACCCGTGTCCGCGACCGCAACGCGTACGTCGTCATCAGTGGACGTGACCGTCACCGTCACCACCGCACCCGGTGCGTGCTTGCTGGCATTGGTCAGCGACTCCTGGACGACGCGATGCACGGCCCGATCCACCATCGGAGAACACTCCCCGTCGCCCTCCTCGATCAGGCGCACCGCCAGCCCGGATGCGGCGGCCCGGTCGATCAGTGCGCCGACAGTCTCGTCGTGCGGCACCACCGGCGCATCCGCATCCGCATCCGCATCCCGCAGCACGCTGACGATCTCGCCGAGCCGCTCGGTCGCCGTGGCCGCCGCCTCACGCAAGGACGTTGCGGCGCTTCGGTGCTGCTCCGGCAACGAGGGATCGAGCTCCAGAGCAGCAGCCTGCAGTGCGATCAGACTCAGCTCGTGGCCGACCGAATCGTGCATGTCCTCGGCGATCCGAGAGCGCTCTCGCAACCGCTCCTGGTCGATCGCCATCCGCTGCTCACGCTCGATCCGCTCGGCCCGCTCCCAGCCGGCCGTGGCGAGCAACGCCTGCTGTGCGCGGTACCGGCCGATCAGCCACGGCAGCACGACGAACAGCAGAGCGAGCAGGAGCATCAGCAGCCAGCTCAGGATCGCTTCGGTGACCTGAGTGTCTCTCTGGATGAGGAGTGCGAGCACTAGCATGCCGCTGAGCGACCAACTGCACACCATCACGAAGTGCTTGAGCTGTGTCTCTCGCCGTCCAGCCAGATAGCTCAGCAAGGTGATCGCCGGGACCAGTGCGATCTGCACGCCGTTCGTCGTACCGAGTGCGAAGGCGAGGATGAGGATCTCCGCCAGCGCGACCACAGTCAGGGACGCCAGCGGCCATCTGCGGCGGTTGAAGATGGCGAGCAACAGTACGCCGATGCATGCGGCCTGGAACCAGTACGGATCGCTGCGGGCACCGCTCTCCGCGAGCACGAGGAAGCTCAGCGCGGCCCATAGGCCCACGTCTCCCAGGCGCCGCCACTTCATGCCCAGACGCTACACAGTCGCGCGGCTACCGCCGTACTGCCGAAAGTCAGGTGTTGCCGACGGCATCGACTATCTCGAACGGCACCATGGACACGCTCGGCACCGCCTCACCACGCAGCTGAGCGAGCAGCAGATCGACTGCACGCCGCCCCATCTCCGTCTCGTTCTGCTTCACGTGCAGGTACGGCGGTCCGCCGATGGAGTCCCCCGGTGAGTCGAAACACGCGATCACCCGGTCGCCGCCCAACGCACGATCCACCATCCGGGCCAGGTTGTACTCACACGCGAAGTACGCCGTCACCTCCGGCAGCCGGTCGCGGAACGCGCGGATCACCTCCATGTCCGCCCGCACGCTCTCGGTGGTGGTCGAGCCGGGCAGTGTGCTGCGCAGATCGGTCAACTCATAGGCCCGTCCGCGCTCTCCGAACGCGGATCGGAACCCTTCCAGCCGTTCCTCGATCGAGGACGTGTTCACCGGCGGTGGGGAGAGGAAGGCGATGTGCTGGTGCCCCTGGTCGAGCAGGCGTGACGTCAGCGCCCGTGCGGCCGCCACGTTGTCGGTGTGCACCGCCGAGACCGGGATCCCGGACAGATGCCGGTCGACGAGCACCACCGGATAGCCGGCCAGCACCTGCCGGAGCAGGCTGGCGTTGTAGAAGTCGCCGTGCACCGGGAACACGATCAGGCCGTCCACGGACGTCACCAGCGAGTCCACGGCCTTCTCCTCGTCGGTCTGCCGCCCGTGGGTTCGCCGGATGACCAGGTGGGCGCCGTACTCCGCGCAGCGCTCCTCGATCGCGTTCAGCAGGTCCAGGCCGTACGCCTCCGACATGTCCGGCACGATGAGCGCGATCGACCGGGCTTCCTGCCGCGGGCGTCCGCGGAGCGGCACCGTGACCCCGGTCAGATCGGGCAGCCGTCGTACGACGAACGTCCCCTTGCCGCGGATGCGCTCGACCAGCCCGGCCTCCCGCAGCACCTCGAGGGCTCGCTTCGAGGTGATCCGGCTGACCTGGAACTGCGCGGCCAGTTCCATCTCCGACGGCACCCGATCACCCGGCCGGAGAACACCGCGCCGGATCTGCTCCAGAACCTCCGCGCAGATCCGCTCGTACAACAACGCCACGCCGTCACCTCACCTGTTGTCCGGTTGACATATCAAATCATCCCTCACTGACAGTGTCCGGTCCCAGCTACTCTCCGTGCGCGGCGTGGCCTACCGCCGGCGGCTACCCACCGCGGGTGGAGTGAGCTACCGCTGGTGACCGCCTGCAGTTGCTCCCGGTGGCGGCCTCTGTCGGTGGCGTCTCTGGAAGTTCCGAATCAGTTCCTGGCGAGGGACCCGATCGGCTGACAACATTCCCTGCATGACCCGCCCACCAGTGCCTGCCTTCGCAGCTCGCCCCGTCGTGTCCGTCGCGGTCATCGTCGGCCTCGTGCTGACGGCCCTGTCCGGGCGGTACGGGTACCACCGCGACGAGCTCTACTTCATGGCCGCCGGCCGCCACCTCGCCTGGGGATACATCGACCAGCCACCACTGACCCCACTACTCGCGCGGCTCTCAACGACCGTGTTCGGCGACACCGTGATGGGCCTCCGCGTGCTATCAACTATCAGCTGCGTGATCACAGTCATCGTAGTGGCACTAATCGCAAGAGAGTTCGGCAGCGACCGCCGCGGCCAACTACTAGCCGCAGTCTGCGCCGCGGTATCCGGGTTCGTGGTAGGCGTCGGCCACCTGGTATCGACGGCAACCTACGACCTCTTGGCATGGATGCTGATCGGCCTCTTCGCGGTCAAGCTCCTCCGAACCGGTGACGGCCGCTGGTGGCTCGCGCTCGGCCTGACAGCCGGCATCGCCTTGGAGAACAAGTACCTCGTCGTACTCCCGATCGCCGCCCTGCTCATCTCCTTGCTTGCCGTCGGTCCCCGCGACGTGCTGCGGTCCTGGTGGTTGCCGGCCGGCATCGCGGTAGCCGGCCTGGTCGCCCTGCCGAACGTGATCTGGCAGTTCCAGCACGACTGGCCCCAACTCACCGTCGCAGGCGGCATCAGCGAAGACGACGGCACCGAGAACCGCATCATGTTCATCCCCCTCCAGCTCCTGCAACTGTCACCGTTCCTGGTGCCGATCTGGATAGCAGGATTCCGCCGACTG
The DNA here is from genome assembly GCF_040638415.1 of Kribbella sp. NPDC026596. NCBI lineage: Bacteria > Bacillati > Actinomycetota > Actinomycetes > Propionibacteriales > Kribbellaceae > Kribbella > Kribbella sp. NPDC026596. The sequence goes on from NZ_JBEZYF010000074.1 coordinate 39,620, forward strand.
TGGCGGATGCCGTGGGCCCGATCCGTCGCCTTGGCCTATCCGCTGCTGTGCGTCGTCGTGCTAGCAGTCGGCGGCAAGTCGTACTACGCCCTGCCCTTATTGCTCGTACTCGTGGCAGCCGGCTGCGAGCCAGCGCTCGGCTGGATCGATCGCCACCGGACTGCCGCGTTCGTCGGATTCGTACTCACCGCTCTAACCTCAGCCCTGTTCACCTTGCCGGTGCTTCCAGCGTCGGCCGTCGACTTCGTGATCCCGGTGAACAAGGAGCAAGGCGAGCAGATCGGCTGGCCGACGTTGACGACCGCCGTCGCGGCCGCGTGGGAGCGAATCCCACCGGAACAACGATCGACAGCCACGATCTTCGCCGGCAACTACGGCGAAGCCGGCGCGCTACTCCGCTACGGACCTTCCCACGGACTGCCACCGGCGTACTCCGGTCACATGAGCTTCGCCGACTGGGGCATCCCGCCGGACACCAACACCGGACCGGTCCTTCTCGTCGAGATGGAGCGGACCCCATCATTCGAGGACCATTTCCGGGACTGCTCACAGGTCGGCACGATCGACAACATCGTCTCCAACGACGAGGACGGCACTGTGATCGTCCAGTGCGCCGGAACCGCCGAGCCCTGGTCCACGCTATGGCCGAAGCTGAGGAGGTACTACTGACGCACGTACGGTTGGACGATGCTTCCCATGGTCGACATCCCAGCGGGCACCATCGCCCTCCGGGACGACCGCCTCAACACCCGCTGGCAGGTAACGCTGTCCGACTTCCGACTCGCCCGCTACCCGGTCGCCGGAACTGACAACAGACCTCTGACCGGCCTCAGCTGGTACGACGCAGTTGCCCTGTGCAACAAGTTGTCCGCCGACGACGGTCTCTCCACCGCGTATGCGATCGATGGTGAAGAGATCACGTGCGACTGGACCTCACCCGGCTACCGCCTGCCAACGGAGGCCGAGTGGCAACACGCCTGCACCACAGGCATCCCGGCGTACCGCTACGGCCCCCTCGACGACATCGCCTGGTACGCCGACAACGCGGGTGGGCGAGCGCATACCGTCGGCCAGAAGGCTCCCAACGCGTGGGGACTGCACGACATGCTCGGCAACGTCTGGGAATGGTGCTGGGACCTCTACGACCCAGCGACGTACGGCTCCTACCGCATCTTCCGCGGCGGCGGCTTCGACGACCCCGAACGCTCCGTGGGCTCTACCGTCCGGCGCCGTTCCCACCCAACCTTCGCCATCGAAGACCTAGGCCTCCGCGTGGCTCAGTCCGTCACGGCCTGAGCGCGATCTTCCCGACCGTCGCGCGCGCCTCCAACTCGGCCAAAGCCTTCGGACCATCGGCCAAGTCGTACACAGTTGGCTCCCCCGGCGGGTAGACACCCAATGCGATCAGACGGTTCAGCTCGTCCATCAACTCGGCGAAGATCTCCGGCGCCTGCTGAGTCAGCACGCCGATGTGCAGTCCGATCACGTGCACCTGGTGCCTGAAGTTCAGCTCCCAGTTGCTGATCGACGCCTCCCCACCAGCGACGCCGTACACGATCACCTTCCCCGTCACCCGCTTCGCCACAGCCACACTCTGACGGAACGTCTCGCCCCCAACGGACTCGAGTACGACGTCCACGCCCCGGCCGCCAGTGAGTCGCAGTACTTCTCCCGTCAGATCCGCGGTCCGGTAGTCGATCACGTGATCAGCCCCCAACCGCCGTACCACCTCATGCTTCTCAGCAGAGGCGGTCCCGACCACAGTCGCCCCGTAGTACTTCGCCATCCGCACAGCCGCCTGCCCGACCGCACCCGCCGCGGCGTGAACCAACACGGTCTCCCCCAAACCCAACCTCCCCAACGGCCGCAACGCCGCCAGCGCGGTAGCCCAGTTCAACACCAACCCCAGCGCCTGCTCATCGCTCCACCCAGCCGGCACCGCCGCCACAGAGTCCGCCCCCATCACCATGTACTCGGCGAACGCCCCATAGCCAGTCCCGATCACCCGATCCCCCACCGAGACCGCATTCACCCCTTCTCCGAGCGCAACCACTTCCCCCGCAGCCTCAAACCCAGCCAGATAAGGCGCCTGCGGCCCACCGTCATACGTCCCCCGCGTCTGCATCACATCCGCAAAGTTCACCCCCGCCGCCCCCACCCGCACCAACACTTCCCCGGCCCCCGCGACCGGCACCCCAATCCCATCCACGAGCCGCAGAGCTCCAGGCCCATCCAACGTCGGCTGCTCCAACCCCCGCATCACCTCGGGAAGTCCAACCACCCCAGCCTCCTTCGATAGCCGTCAAATTAGACGCCCATCGTACATCCCAGCCGGCTCCGCCGACGGCCGGACAGATCCACCGACCGGTCAGACAGATCCGCGGGCCGGGCAGATGAACCGCCGACTGCCCTCCGCATCCGGCACCTGTTCCGACGCGGGCAACCCGAACCGGCAACCGCGCAGGCCGAGAAGCCGCAGCGGCAACTGTCCAGCGGCGAGCAACCCAGCCCGGAAGCTGTCGGGCGGCGGCCGACCCCAACCTGAGCCGTTTAGGAGCGAGCAACCCCGAGCACACAACCGTGCAAGACCGGCCAGCCCCAGCCGGAACCGTCGACGCGGCGCTCAGCCCCAGCTGGAACCGTGTCAGCGGCGAGCAACCACAGCAGCCGAGCGAAGCGAAGGCGCAAGGGGGGTGCGGGTGGCGGAGCCCCCGCTCGCGGCAAGCGAAGCGCAGCCGCACA